>CAIZQQ010000149.1 GCA_903935175.1 uncultured Micrococcales bacterium | reverse complement strand
TCGGCTGGGTCGGCGAGGTCACACTTGGTGATCACCAAAATCGGCTTGAGACCGGCATCGAAGGCCGCCGCAAGATAGCGGTCGATTAGGCGGGTGCGCGGTTCGGGGTTGGTGATTGCGGTGACGATGGCCATCTGGGTGGCGTTGGCAACGATTACGCGCTCTACCTGGTCGGTGTCGTCTGCGCTTCGACGCAACAGCGAGGTGCGCGGCTCGATTCGCACGATGCGAGCCAGGGTGCCCTCGGTCTCTGAGGTATCGCCGGCAAGGGCAACGCGGTCGCCCACGGCCGCTCCCTGTTTGCGCAGTTCTTTGGCCAAGGTCGCGGTGATGTCTCGTTGTTCATCGACTAGCAAAACCCGATAGCGCCCTAGGTCTACTCCGGTCACAAAACCAATCGGAGCGTTTTTGTGATCTGGGCGAATCTTGGTGCGAGGCTTGTTGCCCTTTGGGTTCGGGCGAATTCGCACATCGTCTTCGTCGAGGTCGTGGTCGCCCGGGGTCGGCTCATATAGCCAGCTCAAGCGCTTGCCCCAAGCAGCTCGGCCCAAAGTTTGGTGAACTCTGGCATGGTCTTTGCGGTCGTACCGATGTTTTCAACTCGGATGCCCGGCACTCGTAGCCCCATGATGGCCCCCGCCGTTGCCATGCGGTGGTCTTCGTAGCTGAGCCAGTCGCAGCCGTGCAGGTTGGCGCTCGGTTCGATAGCCAAGCCGTCTTCGGTTTCGCGACAGTTGCCGCCAGCGCGGTTGATTTCTGCGGTGAGGGCTGCGAGGCGGTCGGTTTCGTGACCGCGAAGGTGGGCGATGCCGCTGATTCGACTCGAGGTTTCGGCGAGGGCTGCCAAAACGGCAACCACAGGGGCTAGTTCGCCACCGATCGAAAGGTCGATGTCGATTCCCTTGATGCGACCGTCGGCACTGAGCGTGAGCCCGCGCTCGTCGCGCACCACGGTTGCACCCATTTGGGTCAGGATGCTCTCGAAGTGGTCACCGACCTGTGTGGTTGAAGTTGGCCAGTGTGCGATGGTCACGCTGCCGCCGGCAACCATGGCTGCCGCCAAGAATGGCCCGGCGTTTGAAAGGTCTGGTTCGATAACCACTCGGCCGCCGGCGATTGCGCCAGGCTCAACTCGCCAGGTTGCCTCGGCGGTTTGCCGTGCATCCACGCCTCGTTTTTTAAGGCAATCGAGAGTCATTTCGATGTGCGGCATGCTCGGTAGGTGCTCGCCGCGGTGCGTGAGGGTAAGGCCGTCTTCGAATCTTGCAGCCGCCAGTAGCAAACCAGAGACGAATTGGCTCGATTCACTTGCGTCGATCTCGAGTTCACCACCGCGGATGCTGCCGCTCGAGCTAACCGTAAACGGAAGTCTCCCAGCTGAGGCCGCCGGTTGCTCAACCGAAACTCCAAGGGCTCGAAGTGCGTCAATCGTGGTGGCCATCGGGCGGCGCTTTGCCGCTTCGTCGCCGTCAAACTCAACCGAGCCCGCGTGCAAACCTGCCAGCGGAGGTACGAAGCGCATCACGGTGCCAGCTAGTCCGCAATCGATAGCAACCGCATCCGCTGCCTTTGTCGAATCGATCGGCGAAACCAGAATCGAGTCGGTTCGACGGTCAAATCGAGCACCCAGAGAAGTCAGTGCCGCAATCATCAATTCGCTATCGCGTGAGGTCAGCGGTTCGATAAGTTCGGTCGGCGAATCGGCCAATGCGGCCAAAACCAGTTCCCGATTGGTTAGTGACTTCGAGCCGGGCAGTTTGATGCTCGCCGCAATAGGAGCGCTCACAGTTGGCGCAGCCCAAGGCTCGAAATAATTTTCTGAAGTCATTGGTTACAAAAATACCAGCAAGACGGGCATCCAATGGGGGATGCGAGATGGAGCAACTTGAACGAGACGGCGATGATGACCCGAGACGAAGCCGAACGCCTAGACTCAGAACTGATGACGCAACCGAATGAACCAATCTCAGCCGAAACTCGAATCAAAGAATTCGAAGAGCAGGCGTTGCCATACACCCGCCTTCTTTTTGGCGCGGCACTGACCAAAACCAAGAATTACGCCGACGCCGAAGACCTCGTGCAAGAAACCTTTGCCAAGGCTTTTAGGGCCTGGAACCAGTTTCAAAAAGGCACCAACTTGCGCGCCTGGTTGATGAAGATTCTCGAAAACACCTACATCAACATGTACAACAAGAAATTAAAAGAACGAGGATCGGGAAGTCTTGACGACCTCGAGGAGTTTCAGATTGGTGTTGCAGAATCGCTAACCGCGAGACCGCAGCGCTCAGCTGAAGTTGAAGCGCTAAACCAAATGGCATCGAAAGATGTTCGTGAAGCGCTGCAAAACCTTAGCGAAGAATTTCGAATGGTCGTTTATTACGCGGTTGTAGAAGGGCTCTCTTATGCAGAGATCGCAGATGTCATGGACACACCTGTGGGCACTGTCATGAGCCGACTGCACCGCGGAAAGAAAGCACTTTTCGAAGCACTAAAAGACTTTGCGGCCAGCGAGGGTTACGACACCACGCCGACCAAAGAGAAGAAAGCATCAGCCAGGGCGGCAAAGGCAGGTAACGAGTAATGGCCGAAGAAATTAACTGCGAAGAAACTAAGCGTCAGGTGCATGAATACCTGCACAACGAACTTAGTGAGCAAGAGATAGTCGACATCACGGCTCACGTTGCCAACTGCGAATCTTGTGAGAGCGACTACAACTTCGAGCACGCGTTTAACAACGTAATCAAGCAGTCTTGCGACGAAGCGCCACCGGCCGAACTTGCCCAGAGAATCATCGACCGTATCCGACTTATCGATTCAGGTCGCGCCGACCACTAATCCGGTAATGGCAGTCCTAGCCACTCATACCAACCGCGGTTCAAAATCAACCAAGCAATCAAGCCGTGACCAATTTGCCCTGGTCGACCTGCAGCGGATGCTGAAATTTCGCTATTCCAAGCCTCGTGTTCAACGAGCGGTGTAAAGCAATCCACAAAAGTGATGCCGCGACGTGAGCAGACATCTTCGAAGCCGGCAACCAAGTGCTCGATCTCTGAATTGAGCTCTGGATTGCGGTGCGGGGTAGGGCCAACCACGAAGCATTCGATGCCAGCTCGTTTGGCTTCGTCGAGCACGGTGGCGATGTTCAGCCTCGATCGTGAAATCGATAGACCTGCCGATGGGTCTGAGTTTGGCAAAACCAAAATCAATCGGTTTTCGGCGTCTGCCGAGAAACGGCTCTGCGCCTCGCTCGCATAGCGCGCGGCAAGGCCGGCCGTGGTTTCACCTGGGTTCGGCAATGCAAAAACATCAATTTGCGGATGCTCGACCGGCGTTCTCGCCATAACTCGACCAATCCAACCCATACCCTTCGGGTCACCCGAGGCTGAGGCCAGCGAATCGCCGAGAATGACGATGCGCACTGCGGTCTCAGGTGTGTTCATGGTTAGGCGTCGAAGGCTCTGGCGATTAGGTCTGCCTGCTCAACTGCGTGACGCTTTGCCGAGCCGGTCGACGGTGAAGCCGATGCCGGGCGTGAAACCAACTTGGCAACCTGTCCGTCCATGTACTTCGGCAAGAACAAGCCGATGTAGGTCCAAGGACCCTGGTTGGCAGGTTCGTCTTGAACCCAAACCAACTCGGCGTTTGGATACTGGGCGTAGACCTGCTTGATTTCGTCAACCGGGGTTGGGTAAAGCTGCTCGACGCGCACGATTGCGGTCGTGACATCCCCGCGCTTTTGCGCCTCGGCAAGAAGATCCCAGTAAACCTTGCCCGAGCAGAACAACACGCGCTTGACGGCGTTTTTGTCTAGGCCCTGCTGGTCATCGATAACCGGCATGAAGGTTCCGTTGGTGAAGTCTTCGACCGAAGACGAAGCAGCCTTGAGGCGAAGCATCGACTTTGGCGTGAAAACCACGAGCGGGCGACGAGGCGAGGCATAGGCCTGGCGACGAAGTAGGTGAAAATGCGAGGCCGGTGTCGATGGCTGAGCAACGGTCATGTTGTTCTCGGCGCAAAGCTGCAGGTAGCGCTCGATGCGAGCCGACGAGTGGTCAGGGCCCTGGCCTTCGTAACCGTGTGGCAGAAGTAAGACAACACCGGTGTGCTGGCCCCATTTTTGCTCGGCCGAAGAGATGAATTCATCGATGATGGTTTGAGCGCCGTTTGCGAAGTCACCAAACTGGGCTTCCCACAGCACTAGGGCGTTCTGGTCTTCGACCGAGTAACCGTATTCGAAGCCCATGGCCGCGTATTCGCTCAGTAACGAGTCGTAGACATAGAACTTTGCCTGGCTGGCACTGAGGTTTCTAAGCGGCATCCACTCTTGCCCGTTGATACGGTCGTGGAACACGGCGTGACGCTGCACGAACGTGCCGCGGCGGCTGTCTTGACCGGCCAAACGCACCGGCTTGCCCTCGAGAATCAACGAACCGAATGCGAGCAACTCGCCAAAGCCCCAGTCGATGCCGCCTTCGCGAACCATTTCTTGGCGCTTCTGAAGTAGTTGTTGAAGCTTCGGATGCACGGTGAAGCCAGGCGGCAGGTTGCCGTGTGCGTCACCAATTCTTTCGACAATCGAACGGTCGATAGCGGTTGCGTGTGCGATGGTCGGGTGGTCTGAAGCCGTGGTTCCGATACCAACTGGGCGAGGAATTAGCTCGACCGGCTGGCTCATGGCTTCGTGTACCTCGGCGAAGGCGCTCTCAAGCTTGGCTTGGAAGGCGTCGTTGGCCGCTTCATACTCTTCGCGGGTTATGTCACCGCGTCCAACCAAAGACTCGACATAGAGCGTGCGAACCGAGCGCTTGGCTTCGATCAGGTTGTACATCAGTGGCTGGGTCATCGAAGGGTCGTCGCCTTCGTTGTGGCCGCGGCGGCGGTAGCAGACTAGGTCGATGACCACGTCTTTCTTGAATTCCTGACGGAACTCGAAAGCCAGATGAGCAACTCGAACAACTGCCTCCGGGTCGTCACCGTTTACGTGGAAAATTGGTGCTTGAATGCCCTTTGCGATGTCGGTCGAATAGGTCATCGAGCGCGACTCTGAAGGGGGAGTGGTGAAACCAACTTGGTTGTTGATCACGACGTTGATCGTGCCACCAACCTTGTAGCCGCGAAGCTGCGACATGTTCAGAACCTCTGGCACCACGCCTTGGCCCGCGAACGCCGCGTCACCGTGAATCAAGATTGGCAAGAACGGGAACTCATCGTTCGGAATGCCGTTGATGCTGTCAACCTTGGCTCGAACGATACCTTCGAGAACCGGATTCACTGCTTCGAGGTGAGAAGGGTTTGCCGCCAGCGTTACGCGAATCTGCGAACCGTCTGGGGCCTGAAAAGTTCCGTCGGTGCCTAGGTGATATTTCACGTCACCAGAACCCTGAACCGACTTAGCATCGGTGTTGCCTTCGAACTCTTTAAAAACCTGACCGTAGGTCTTGCCCGCGACATTGGTCAAAACGCTCAGGCGACCGCGGTGCGCCATGCCGATGGCTACCTCTCGAAGACCCTTTTGAGCAGCCTCGGTGATAATCGCGTCAAGTGCCGCAATGGTCGATTCGCCACCCTCGAGCGAGAAGCGCTTTTGACCAACGAACTTGGTTTGCAAGAAGGTTTCGAAAGCCTCTGCCTCGTTCAATTTTTCGAGGATGCGCAGCTGCTGCTCACGCGAAGGCTTGACGTATGGGCGCTCAAGCTTGTCCTGGAACCACTTGCGCTGCGCTGGGTCTTGAATGTGCATGTACTCGATGCCAACCGTGCGGCAGTATGAGTCACGCAAAATCTTTAGGGTGTCGCGCAGCTGAGCCTTAGGCTTGCCACCAAATCCGCCGGTTTTAAACGTTCGGTCTAGGTCCCACAGGCTGAGTCCGTGGGTCAGCACGTCTAGGTCTGGGTGACTGCGCTGCTGGTACTCAAGCGGGTCAACGTCGGCCATCAGGTGACCACGAACACGATACGCGTTGATCAGTTCTTGAATGCGAGCGGTCTTTGAGCGGTCATCCACGTCGTTTGCATCAAAGTCTGTAGCCCAGCGAATTGGCTCGTAAGGAATGCGAAGGTCGCTGAAAATTTCTTCATAGAAACCGCGCTCGCCGATGAGCAGCTCGTGCACTTTTTTCAAGAACTCGCCCGAGCCAGCGCCCTGAATAACGCGGTGGTCGTAGGTCGAGGTGAGCGTGATGGTCTTGCTTACACCGAGTTTGGCGAGTTGCTCTTCGTGCATACCCGCAAATTCGGCTGGGTATTCGAGAGCGCCAGCGCCGATGATGCAGCCCTGGCCGCGCATTAGGCGCGGAACCGAGTGAACTGTACCGATACCGCCCGGGTTGGTGAGTGAGATGGTTGAGCCAGAAAAATCGTCTGCGGTCAGCTTATTTGCGCGGGCCTTCTTGACCAGTTCTTCGTAGGCAAGCAGGTACTCGTTAAAGTTCAGGCGCTGAGCGCGCTTGATGTTTGGCACCAGAAGTGCACGAGTGCCATCTTCTTTGGGAATGTCGATTGCAAGGCCGAGGTTGACGTTGGCCGGGCTCACCGCCGATGGCTTGCCGTCAATCTCGTCGTAGTAAACGTTTTGGCTTGGGAACTCTTTCAGCGCGCGAATTAGCGCGAAACCAAGCATATGGGTGAACGAAACCTTGCCTCCGCGAGTTCGGCCGAGGTGGCTGTTGATCACGATTCGGTTGTCGATAAGCAACTTAGCGGGGATGGTGCGAACCGAGGTTGCGGTTGGAACGGTCAGCGAAGCATCCATGTTCGCGGCTAGAGCCTTAGACATGCCTTTGAGCACGTTCACCTGGTCTTCGCCGTCTTCGATGACGTCGATTAGGCCGGTGACCGGCGCTTGCGCGGGAATTGGCTGTGGGCGCGCTTCAACGCGAGTGGTTTTTGCGACAAGTTGCGAAGGCTCAGGAGCCTCGGTTGCGGCGGGCTGGAGTTGTTCGTTCACGATGGTTGCCTCGGTGATTTGTGCTGGGGCCGAAGGGGCTGGGGGAGCTACAGGGGTTGCGGCTGGCGCATTGGTTGAAGTTGGGGTTGCGTTTTCGGTTTGGCCGCCGCGATAGCGTTCAAGAATGGGCCACCACTCTTTGTCGACCGCGTCCGGGTTCGCTTTCCATTGCTCGTACATCTCTTCGACGAGCCAAGAATTGGCTCCGAATTCGTTGTGCGAATTCTCGTCGGCGTTAGACAACAGAGATCACCTTTACCCTTGTTCGTTCAATGAGCAATTACTAGCCTAACCGTTTCGGGGCAGTCGGTTATGCTGTAAGGGTATGGACGGATCTAGTAGCGGTCATCATAGTCAGCGCGGTGACGCGCGATGAATGAGTGGTTGATGCTCGCCTTGGGGCTGGCACTCACAATTGGCACGGGCCTTTTCGTGGCATCCGAGTTTTCTCTTATAAATCTTGAGCGCAGCGACCTCGAAGCGCGCCGTGATCGCGGTGAACGCGGCCTTAGCAACACCATCAAGGCACTGAAGCGAACTTCAACCCACCTCAGCGGCGCTCAACTCGGCATCACACTCACCACAATGCTCACCGGATTCTTGGCCGAACCAGCGCTCACGAAGCTTCTAGAGCCTTCATTTGCAGCTTTCGCTCTCGATGAAGGCGCTAAGCACACGCTCGCCGTTGCTCTCGGCATGCTGATTGCCACCATTTTCTCGACACTCATCGGTGAATTGGTGCCAAAGAAACTTGCCCTAACGCTTCCGCTAGAAGTGAATAAGGCTGTCGTGCTGTTTCAACTTGCCTTCACTTGGCTAACCGGCTGGATGCTGTTTGCTCTAAATGGAACCGGTAACGCTATCGTGCGTCTCATGGGCATCGAGCCAAAAGAAGAACTGAGTTCGAGCCGTACTGCCGAAGAACTTATCTCCTTGGTGCGACGTTCGGCATCTTTGGGTGCACTGGATGCTCAAACCGCAACCTTACTGACGAAGACCCTTGCACTCAGTCAGTTGGTGGCAGCCGACGTAATGACCCCGCGTCCCCGCATGCACAGCGTCGATGCCTCTGCAACCGCTACCGACGTGATTGCCCTCTGTAACAAAACCGGGCACTCACGTTTTCCGGTCACCGACGGCTCATCTGACGATGTGATTGGCGTGGTTCACGTTAAGCAGGCCGCCTCGGTGCCACGTGAAAAGCGCGCGGATGTTCCCGCCACAGCCTTGATGGTAGAACCGCTGCGCGTTCCAGAGACCATGCGCCTCGAGACCCTCATGGTCGAGTTGCGCGCTAAGGGCCTTCAACTGGCAATCGTTATTGATGAATACGGAGGCACCGCCGGAATCACGACGCTCGAAGACCTCGTCGAAGAATTGGTTGGCGAGTTGGCCGATGAGCATGACCGAGCGAAATCGGGAGTCACGCGCGGCGCTAATTCTTCGGTGCTGTTCCCCGGAATGATTCGCCCAGACGAACTACAAGAAATGGCCATTCTTGTGCCGTCAAAGGCCTCATACGAAACCGTTGCAGGTTTCATCATGAGCTCTATCGGACGCGTACCTGTGGTTGGCGATGAGGTCGTTATTGAAAATGGCACCCTGCGCGTCGAGCGCATGGATGGTCGAAGAATCGACCGAGTTCGTTTCACTCCGTTGAACTCTGAGGAGGCGACAGATGACTAATTTGCACATCTTCGCTTCAGCTGAGGCCGCTTCAAACATCGACAATCCCTGGATTGGTTTGATTTGGCTGGTTGTTTTGCTGCTCGGAAACGGATTCTTTGTTGGTTCGGAGTTTGCGCTGATTAGTGCACGACGCGCACAGATTGAACCACGCGCTAAAGCTGGTTCGAGACCTGCCCAAATCACCATCAAGGGCATGGAAAAGGCTTCTCTGTTGCTGGCAACGGGGCAGATTGGCGTTACGGTTTGCTCGCTTTTGATTCTTGTGATCTCAGAGCCATCGGTTCACTATCTGCTTGAAGGGCCGCTGGCGGCGGCAGGGTTGGACGCAAGTGCTGTGTCGGTCGTCTCGTTTGGCCTTACCCTCGTCGTTGTTTCGTTTCTTCACGTTGTTATTGGCGAGATGGTTCCAAAGAACATTTCGTTCTCTGTGCCAGAGCGAGCAGCTCTTGTTCTAGTGCCAATGCTCTATGCGGTGGCCCAGCTGCTGCGCCCAATCGTTGTTGCCCTCAACTGGTCGGCAAACATTTTGCTTCGAATGTTTGGAGTCAAGGCTGTTGACGAAGCAAACAGCGCGTTCACGCTTGACCAGGTTGAAGACATCATTGAGCACTCGACCCGAGAGGGTGTTCTGAGTGACACCACCGGGGCACTGAGTAACACCTTCGAATTCACCGAAAAGAAGGTACAAGACGTTGCGGTGCCACTTGCACGTTTGGTGGCATTCCCCGAAACGGTGACACCGCACGAGATCGAGCAGGCCGTTGCGAAATACGGGTTCTCAAGGTACCCGCTGCGTGATGAAGACGCCGATCTGGTCGGTTACCTGCACTTGAAAGATGTGCTCGATCTTGACGAGGATGAGGTCATCCTTCCCTTCCCCGCAAAGCGCGTTCGCACGCTCATCTCGTTGCCTGCGACCATGGAACTCGAAGATGCTCTCGCTTCGATGAGACGAGTCGGCGCGCACATGGCTCGAGTGTTCGATGCGCAAGGTCGTGAGGTCGGCGTGCTTTTTCTAGAGGACATCCTCGAAGAATTGGTTGGCGAAGTTCAAGACGCCACTCGACGCGACTAAGCGGTCGGAAACTTACCCCTCGAATACTGGTTCGGCCAGTAGTCAACTTCTTCGCCGAGTTCGGCGGCTGCCCGCAAAGGCCAGAACGGGTCACGCAGTGCGGCTCGACCAATCATGATTACCTCAACCTTGCCCTCGGCGAGAATCGCCTCGGCTTGGCGCGCATCCGTGATTTGACCAACCGCGCTAACCGGCTCGTCGACCCGATCGGCGACAAAGTTGGCGAGTGGAACCTGGTATCCAGGGCCGGTCGGAATCTGAACGCCGGTGATCAGTCCGCCGCTCGAAATGTCGAACAGGTCAGCGCCGGCTTCGGCACACCAACGGGCGACCTGCGAACAATCCTCTTCGTTCCAGCCACCCTCGGTGTAGTCGGTTGCACTGAAGCGAACGAACAGTGGCATGCCTTCTGGCACCACGGCGCGAATGCCGATGATGATTTCGATGAGCAGGCGTGCTCGGTTTTCGAGTGAACCGCCGTAGATGTCGGTGCGCTTGTTGGCAAGTGGTGACAGAAATTGGTGAACCAGGTAACCGTGGGCTGCGTGAATTTCGATCGCGTCGAAACCTGCTTCAACCGAACGCTTGGCTGCCGCAACCCAGTCGGCAACCAGAGTCGGAATTTCGTCGGTGGTAAGAGCGCGGGGAGCCGCGTATCCGTTAAATGCTTCGTCGGTTGAAGAAACCGAAGGCCAACCGCCGTCTTCTATGGCCACCGAGTTTTCACCTGACCAGGCACGATAGGTTGACGCCTTGCGACCTGCGTGGGCCAGCTGAATGGCGCTCTTGGCCCCCTGAGAGTGAATGAAATCGTTTACTTCGGCCCAGCGCGCCGCTTGGCCGTCGTTCCAAATGCCGGTGCACCACGGGGTGATTCGACCCTCTGCGGTTACCGAAGTTGCTTCGCACATGACAAGGCCGGCACCGCCGCTTGCCCGCGAGCCAAGGTGAACGAGATGCCATTGGTTCGGCATTCCATCGCGGTCTTCGCATGAATACATGCACATCGGTGCGATCCAGATGCGGTTGCGCACCTCGAGCTCGCGAACCGTAATCGGTTCAAAAAGTTTGGCCATGATTCTCCAATCGCCTTTAGCCTAAACCAGCGCTCGGCCGAGGGGCTTGGTAGCGTTATGCCATGATCCCCGAGCGCCTGAGCCACCTTCTGCAAAAGCCGCAGCCAGGTGACGACAAATACTCACGAGGTGTGCTTGGGTTTGTCACGGGTTCAGAGCGCTTTCCGGGAGCTGCAATCCTTGGGGTTATCGCCGCGATGCGCACCGGCGTCGGCATGGTGCGTCACGTCGCACCGACGTCGGTCATCAACCTGTTGCTCGAAGTTCGCCCAGAGGTTGTTGCGGGTTTCGGTCGAGCCCAAGCCTGGGTGTTGGGTTCGGGAGTCCCCGTCGATGACGAGGTGCAGGTTGCGAACATCCGAGAAGCCGCATCTCAAAAGTGTGCGCTGGTGATCGATGCCGGCGCACTTGAGCTGGTCGACTATTCGGCTCTGGACCCTCAAAGCTGCATTTTGACCCCGCACGCCGGCGAATTGGCACGACTTCTTGACCGCTTTGGCAAGCACCTTGACCTTGACTACGAGGCCGTAGTTGCAGCTGCCGCAATCACTGACCAAGTCGTCATTCTCAAGGGCAACACCACTTTGATTGCCGACCCACACGGTGAGGTTAGGGCGGTTGGACCCAATTCGACAGCGCTTGCCACGGCGGGCACCGGCGATGTTCTCGCGGGCATACTGGGTGCTCTTCTCGCAACCAACGCTGACAGCGAGCCGAATCTTCTCGACGTCGCCGAACTAGCCGTCATCATTCACTCCGAGGCTGCCACGCGCGCGGCCGAGGCTGGCCCGGTGGCCGCGCTCGATGTTGCCGAGCAGGTGCGAACCGTGATTCGAGACTGGATGCCCGCATGAAACGCTCACTGAACAACCTGCCAGCGCTGCTCTCGATTGCGGGGCTTGCGAATGTGTTTTTGGTTTGGCAGGGATTCAACTCTCCAAGTAGCCCAATGGGCGACCTGCCCTATGCCTACCAACCCTGGTTCGATGCATTTATCGGGGGTGGCCCTTGGTGGGGCCTCGATCGCCCTTGGGTCTACCCGTTTCCTGCATTCTTGCCGATGGTGCTCGCCGGTCTTTTCGCGCCACAAAATTTGCAAATCGGTTGGGTAGTTCTCAGAGCCATCGCGATGATCGCGATTTTGGTTATCTTGGTGACCGCGCGCATCGAAAACGAAGAACAGCGCGCTGCCCGCTATCGTGCCGCCTATTTGTGGCTTGGCTTCACCTTGGCACTCGGTTCGGTTGCAATCAGCCGTATCGATTCGGTGAGCGTGCTTTTGGCGGTGCTTGGTGCACTGGCTCTGGTGACCGGCTCGCAAGCGCGCGCGGCGATTTGGTTCACGGTAGCCGGCTGGATCAAAATTTGGCCCATTGCCTTGTTTTTACCGCTCGTTGCAGCATCGAAGAACTGGAAGCGAAACCTGCTGGCCGCGGCTGCGACATCCGCCGCTATTTTGCTCGTCGGTTTCTTACTCGGCGGCAACTCTTCGATGTTCTCGTTCATCACCGGGCAAACCGGCCGAGGAATTCAATTCGAAGCTCCACTAGCAACTCCGTGGGTTTGGTTGGGCGTGGTTGGGGCGAGTGACGCCGGCATTTATTACAACCATTCGATGATGACCTTTGAAGTTTTTGGTCCGTTGGTGGCCGATGTCGCGTTCTGGGCAACCTTGGTTCAGTTCGGCGCGCTCGCCATCACCGGTGCTCTGATTTTGTTGGCACACCGAGCCAATGCCAACTTCGGCGAAATAGTGGCGTGGGGTTCGCTCACCGGCACGCTCGACCTCATCGTCTTCAACAAAGTCGGGTCGCCTCAGTTCATTTCGTGGCTGGTGATTCCGATCATGATTGGCGTTCTCTACCGAGTACCAAACTGGCGATTGCCCTCAATGCTGATTCTCGGAATAACGCTGTTGACTCAGCTTGTCTACCCGTATCTCTATGGTTCGCTGCTAGAACTCGAGGACGTTCCTGCGTCGGCTCTGCTGCTTCGAAACATTGGGCTGATTGTGGCACTGATTTTGGCCAACGTGATGCTCACTCGCCTTGGCGCAAAGCGAAAAGAACCAGTCGCGACCGTTTAGCCCTCGAGCAGGCTGCGCAACATTGGGCCTACGGTTTCAAACTCGATCAGGAACCCGTCGTGCCCAAATTCGCTTTCGATCACGTGAAGCTTGCCGCCAACCAATTCAGAACCGATGTGTTCCGCGATTAGCTTTTGCCCCGTGATCGGAAACAGTCGGTCGCTGTTGATGCCGGCAACCAGGGCGCGAACACGGATGCTCTTCAGAGCCTTCTCGACACCGCCGCGGTCGCGACCAATGTCGTGCGAGTTCATCGCCTCAACCAGCGTGATGTAGCTGTTGGCATCGAACCGACGGGTGAATTTGTTGCCGTGGAAGTCAAGGTAACTTTCGACGGCCCAGCGCCCAGCGGCACCGAGCGGGCTGATGTCACTTTGCCAGGTGCGTTCGAAGCGGTCGTTTAGCTCGCTGGGGGAGCGGTAGTTCAAAAGCGCCATGCGCCTAGCTAGCGCTAATCCTCGGTGAGGCCCAAAACCCGCCTTCGCATCGTAGTAGCCGCCCTTGTTGAACTGCGGGTCGATTTTGATCGCTTCGATTTGCACAGAGTTCAGCGCAATCTGGTCGGCGGTGGATGCCGGGGGTGCGGCGATGACCGCAATGTTGCTCATCGCATCCGGATATTCAAGCGCCCACTCGAGAACGTGCATGCCGCCCATCGAGCCACCGATAATGGCGTGCCAGTGGTTGATGCCGATCACTTCGCTGAACGCCTTTTGCGACGCAACCTGGTCGCGAATGGTTAGGTACGGAAAGCGTGAGCCATACTCGCGGCCTTGACGATCGAGCGATGCCGGGCCGGTCGATCCTTGGCAGCCACCCAAAATGTTCGGTGCAACCACATACCAGCGGTCGGTGTCGATGGCCAGACCCGGGCCGATGATTTCGCTCCACCATCCGTCGTTCTTGTGCGCCTTGGATGCTGGTCCCGAAGCATGCGAATCACCGGTCAGTGCGTGCAGAACCAAAACCGCGTTCGATTTGTCGTCGTTGAGTGTTCCCCAGGTTTCGAAAGCAATGCGGGCAGAAGCAAGTTCGCGCCCGCTAGCCAACTTGAGTGTTGGTAGGGGCGCAAACAGGCGGTCACCTGCTGGGTCACCGTCACGCCATGCTCCGGTCGCAGGAGGTCGACCGACTAGCTGTCGGGAGAGCTCATCTGTGATGAAGCCTGACGGAACGCTGTCCTCAGAGGTTTGAAATTCCAACTACTTCTTTACCGCCTCGAAACCGGCCTTCAGGTCGGCTACGAGATCGTCGAAAGACTCGAGCCCGACCGAAAGGCGAACTAGACCCGGGGTGACACCAGTGGTGAGCTGTTGCTCTGGAGTCAACTGGGAGTGCGTGGTGCTCGCTGGGTGAATTACCAACGAACGCACGTCTCCAATGTTAGCCACGTGGCTGAACAGTTCGAGCGATTCCACGAACTTTGACCCGGCCGCGACTCCACCCTTGATCTCGAACGAGACGATGGCTCCGGCACCCTTCGGCGCATATTTCTTGGCCGCCTTGAACCAAGGCGAAGACTTGAGGCCTGCGTAGTTGACGCTCTCGACCTGTGGGTGCTTCGACAGCCACTCGGCTACCTTCTGAGCGTTTTCTACGTGACGTTCGATGCGAAGGCTTAGGGTTTCGATGCCCTGAATCAACTGCCAAGCGTTGTTTGGGGCGACCGCTGCACCGATGTCTCGAAGCAATTGCACTCGCGCCTTGATGATGTAGGCGATGGCGTCGCCAAGAGCTGCCGTATAGACAACGCCGTGGTACGACGGGTCTGGTTCGGTCAAGCCAGGGAACTTATCGCTCTTCGACCACTCAAACTTTCCGCCGTCGACAATGGCTCCGGCTACGACGGTGCCGTGCCCAGCCAAGAACTTGGTTGCCGAGTGAACCACGATGTCAGCACCGTGCTTGAGTGGCTGAACTAGGTAAGGGGTTGCAACGGTGTTGTCGACGATCAGTGGAACGCCGTTTTTGTGAGCCACTTTGGCTACGCCTTCGATGCCTAGGATGCTCACCTTAGGGTTACCGATGGTCTCGGCGAAGAAGGCCTTGGTGTTTGGTTGCACTGCTGCTTGCCATTCGGCTAGATCATCCTGGTCTTCGACGAAGGTAGTGGTGATGCCAAGCTTTGGCAGCGTGTACTTGAAGAGGTTGTAGGTGCCTCCGTAGATAGTCGAAGACGCCACGATGTGGTCACCGGCTTCGGCGATGTTCAAAATCGCGATGGTCTCGGCAGCCTGGCCTGATGCCAAGAGCAAGGCGGCGGTGCCACCTTCGAGAGCAGCGATGCGCTTTTCGGCAACATCTTGGGTTGGGTTCATGATGCGGGTGTAGATGTTTCCGAACTCGGCAAGGCCGAACAACTTGGCGGCGTGCTCGCTTGAGTTGAAGGTGTAGGCGGTGGTTTGGTAAAGCGGCACCGCTCGTGCGTTTGTGGTTGGGTCAGGGGTCGCGCCAGCGTGAATCTGGATGGTCTCAAAGCCCCACTTGTTCGGGTCGTTGCTCATGTTTGTTCCTCTAATGCTCGGTTGAAGTTGTTCCGAGATTAGGGATGCTCAAACTCAGGTGCAAACGCACCCGAAACTTGAGGTAACAGTGTGACGGGTTGTTACGCCTTGGCGGCGGCTTCGTTCAACACATCGAATGCGAGGCCGGCTAGCAACGCGCATCCGCTTGGCACGACCGAGTCGTCGAAGACAGCTCGGTTTGAGTGGTTTGGTGCGGCGTTCTGCCAGTCGGTGTCGGCAGGTGCTGCGCCCAAGAAGATGAATGCGCCAGGAATCTCGCGCACAACCGAGCCGAAGTCCTCGGCACCTGCGATTGGGTGCGGCCATTCCATCCACGCCTGCTCGCCAAAGGCTTCGCGTACTACCTTGCGCACGCGCTCGGTTGCGGCTGGGTCGTTCATTACAACCTCGGTAGCATACTGGCCCCAGTCGATGTCTACCGTTACGCCGAATGCGGAGGCGGTGCCCTCTAGGTAAGCGGTGACGTGCTTCTTTAGGTTGTCGAGCATGCCCGGTGAGAAGGTGCGAATGGTGGCACCGAAGGCCGCCTTCTCTGGAATCACGTTGGTGGTGTGGTCGTC
>CAIZQQ010000148.1 GCA_903935175.1 uncultured Micrococcales bacterium | reverse complement strand
CGAATGCGCTCGCAGCGGCGATGTTCCGGTTGCCGCCGTCTTGTTGAACGAGTCTGCCGAGGTTGTCGCCGTCGGATGGAACGACCGCGAGCTCACCGGCGACCCAACCGGTCACGCCGAAATCGTTGCGATCCGCAACGCTGTCGAAGCGCTTGGTGCTGGCGGCGCATCCGAGTCAAAATCGCGTGCCTGGAGCCTCGAAGAACTCACCCTCGTGGTCACGCTCGAACCGTGCGTGATGTGTGCGGGGGCAATCGTCGCGGCGCGAATTCCGCGAGTGGTTTTTGGCGCATGGGACACCCGCGTTGGAGCCGGCGGTTCGCTCTATGACCTGCTGCGCGATGGTCGCCTCGGCCGCCCCGTCGAAGTCATCGGGGGAGTGCTCGAAGCCGAATGCTCGGCGCTAATGACTCAGTTTTTCGAAGCCAAAAGAATGTCTGGCTCGAGGTAAATCACTCGGGCCGTCGGCACTTCTGCACGGATGCGCGCCTCGGCGTCATCGATGATGGCAGCTATGTCTTTGCCGGTGATGTCGACATCGACCGCAATCTTGGCGGCAACCATCAACTCTTCTGGGCCTAGGTAAAGGGTCTTCATGTGAATGATCGAGTTCACACCGCGGGTTGCGCCCAGGGCCGACTCGATTTTCTCGGTGTCGTCAGCGGTGGCACCTTCGCCAACCAACAGGCTCGAGGTTTCGGCGCCCAGAATCACAGCGACCAGCACCAGCAGAACACCGATGGCGAGTGTGCCGATGGCATCCCAGATTGGGTCGCCGGTTAGCACGGTTAGGCCAACGCCGCCGAATGCCAGCACCAGGCCGAGCAGGGCGGCCATATCTTCGAGCAGCACAACCGGCAGCTCAGGCGACTTGGCGTGACGAATGAATTTGTAGAGGCTCGCGGTGCCGCGCTCTTCTTTGGCCGCTTTGAGCGCGGTGTAAAGGCTGAAGCTCTCAAGGCCGATGGCCACGCCCAGCACGGTGAGCGGCAACCAGGCCTGCTCTAGTTCGTGCGGGTGGTTGAGTTTCTCCCAGCCCTCGAGAATCGAGAACAGGCCACCAACGCTGAACAACACGATCGACACCATGAAGGCATAGATGTAGCGCGAGCGGCCATAGCCGAACGGGTGGGTTGCGGTGGCTTGGCGCTTGGCGCGCTTGCCGCCGATGATGAGCAGCACCTGGTTGCCAGAGTCAGCAACCGAGTGGATGCCTTCGGCAAACATCGAAGCCGAGCCCGAAACGGCTGCGGCAAAAAACTTAGTGATAGCAATTCCGATGTTTGCGCCTAGCGCTGCCAGAATTGCCTTGGTCGAACCTTCGCTACTCATGTGACCCTCCGATGTAGTAATCTATCCCACGGTGACGTGTCCGAGCGGCCGAAGGTGCAACTCTCGAAAAGTTGTGTGGGTGAAAGTCCACCGTGGGTTCAAATCCCACCGTCACCGCCACTAAAAATCCTCGAGTTAGCTCGGGGCTTTTTTGTTTAAACTGGCTCTATGCCCACCATTCACATCGACGCCCGCGAGCTGCGAGTAGAACTCAGCACCGCCGAGCAGATTTGGGGGCTGCACCGCAGTCTGAGCATCCCCGCAGAAAACATCGTCGGAGCCCAGCCGCTCGAAAAGCGCTGGTGGTTTGGCCTTGGTTGGCGCATTCCGGGTTCGATGATTCCTGGCGTTGTGATCGCCGGAACCTACATTCAGCGCGGCGACAAGGCCTTTGTTTCGTGGATGCGCGGCACCGAGCCCCTGCAAATCAACCTCACCGGCCACAAGTACAGCCGAGTTGTTGTGGGTGTGAAAGATGCCAAGGGGCACGCCGACGCGATAAATGCCGCGCTAACCGACTGCTAAAAGTTCCGAAAAACACCCAAAAAGTTTTTGTAACTTTTGGTTTACAGCCGCAACACAATCGTTATAGACTAATCGTTTCGACCCAAAAACTCTGCGCGCAAATTGTGGCGTGCTCTAGTGTCTGCATATCTTGGCGGCATTAAAAGTCTTGGGTCGCGATCTCACATCCGCTCACACTACGAGTAATGCCCTTGGAGGGATCTTCTTGGCTGCGAAAAACGCAAAGACCATCAAGAATGACCGATCGGCCCAGCGCCCATCATTCGCGAAAGTAACCGAACCGATTGCGGTTCCCGACCTACTAAGCCTGCAGACCGAGAGCTTTGACTGGCTCGTCGGTAACCCTGCCTGGCGCGAGCTAGTCGGCCCAGACGCAAAGACCGGCCTCGAGGAGATCTTTGAAGAGATCTCACCAATCGAAGACGCCGCGAACAGCACACAAGATGCCAAGATGGGCCTCTCGTTTGCAGCGCCTGAGCTCTATGACCCGCTCTACACTCCTGACGAGTGCAAGACCAAGGGCAAGAGCTACACCAAGCCTCTTTATATCAAGGCCGAGTTCACCAACTACCTAACCGGTGAAATCAAGAGCCAGACCGTCTTCATGGGTGACTTCCCTGTGATGACCGAAAAGGGAACCTTCGTCATCAACGGCACCGAGCGTGTTGTTGTTTCGCAGCTGGTTCGCTCACCTGGTGTCTACTTCTCGGTAACCACCAACACCACCGGTAACCTCGACGTTCGTAACAACAAGGCTCAGATCATTCCGAGCCGCGGTTCTTACCTCGAGTTCCTAACCGAGTGGGTTCGCGACGACCGCAAGCCAATCGCTCGATTCGGCAAGCCAATCGTTCAGGTTCAGGTTGACCGCAAGACCAAGGTTTCGGCAACCATCTTCCTAAAGGCTCTCGGCCTAAGCGAAGAGCAGATTCGCGACGAGTTCGCCGATCTAGCTACCGCTGTTGGCAAGGATGCCCCGAACTGGGCCTTTGACCTCGACCTGATCGAGAACACCCTCGCCTATGACCGCTCAAAGGTTTTCGCTAACGCGATTGTCACCAAAGAGGATGCTCTTCGCGAGCTTTACCGCAAGGTACGCGGCGAGACAGCCGGCCCAGACACCGCCGAAGCTTGGCTAAAGAGCACCTACTTCGAAACCAAGCGTTACAACTTGGCCAAGGTGGGTCGCCACAAGCTAAACCGCAAGCTCGGTCTAAACGAGGCTGGCGACATCACCACCCTCACCGTCAACGACATCGTTGCAACCTTGAAGTACCTTCTTCTGTTCGACCAGAGCATCGCAAACAGCGCTTCGGTTGCTGTTGGCTCGCTGCTTGAGTTCAACGTGAAGATGGGCGGCAAGAACGCCAAGATCACCGTTTCGTCTGACGACATCGACGACTTCTCTAACCGACGCATCCGCTCGGTTGGTGAATTGATTCAGAACCAGGTTCGCATCGGTCTAAGCCGTATGGAGCGTGTTGTTCGCGAGCGCATGTCAACCCAAGACATCGAAGCGATCACCCCGCAGACCCTGATCAACCTGCGCCCAGTCGTCTCGGCAATCAAGGAGTTCTTCGGAGCATCCCAGTTGTCACAGTTCATGGACCAGAACAACCCGCTTGCCGGCCTGGCTCACAAGCGTCGCCTTTCAGCCCTTGGGCCTGGCGGTATCGCTCGAGAGCGTGCCCAAATGGAGGTTCGTGACGTACACCCTTCTCACTACGGTCGTATGTGTCCGGTTGAAACCCCTGAAGGCCCGAACATCGGTCTGATCGGTTCGCTAACCGCCTATGCCCGCATCAACACCTTCGGTTTCATCGAAACCCCGTACAACAAGGTCACCAACGGCAAAGTCACCGGCAAAATCGAATACCTCGACGCCGCGGCTGAGTCGGGCAAGGTTATCGGTGGTGCAGATGTTCCACTGAACGCCGACAAGACCTTTGCAAACAAGAAGGTATTCGCCCGCTTCCGCGGCGACGTTGTTGAAGTTGACGCAGCACTGGTTGACTACATCGACATCTCGCCACGTCAGTTGGCATCGGTCAGCACCTCGCTGATTCCGTTCCTTGAGCACGACGACTCGTCTCGTGCACTTATGGGTGCAAACATGCAGCGTCAGGCAGTTCCACTGCTTCGCTCAGATGCCCCACTAGTTGGAACCGGTATGGAGCGCGTTGCCGCAATCGACTCCGGCGCAGTAGTGGTCAACGAGACCGCTGGTGTTGTCGAAGAAGTTTCGGCAGACCACATTGTCATCGCACAAGACGCTGGCGGCACCAGAACCTACAACCTGCGCAAGTTTGAGCGCAGCAACCAGGGAACCGCCATCAACCAGCGCGCACTTGTTTCGGCAGGTCAGCGCCTTGAGGCCGGCGAAGTTCTAGCCGATGGCCCGTCGACCGACAACGGTGAGCTTGCTTTGGGTAAGAACCTGCTCGTGGCCTTCATGCCATGGGAAGGCCACAACTTCGAAGACGCCATCATCATCAGCCAGAACCTGGTCAAAGATGACACTCTTTCGTCGATTCACATCGAAGAATACGAAGTGGATGCACGCGACACCAAGCTCGGAAAAGAAGAGATCACTGCTGACCTTCCGAACGTCTCGGGCGAAGCACTTGCTCAGCTCGACGAGCGCGGCATCATTCGCATCGGTGCAGAGGTTCGCCCTGGCGACATCCTCGTAGGTAAGGTCACTCCTAAGGGTGAGACCGAGCTAACTGCCGAAGAGCGCTTGCTTCGTGCCATCTTCAACGAGAAGAGCCGCGAAGTTCGCGACACCTCGCTCAAGGTGCCACACGGCGAGCAGGGAACCATCATCGGCGTCAAGGTGTTCGAAGCCGAAGACGGCGACGAGCTAGGCGCTGGCGTCAACACCCGTGTTGTCGTGCACATCGCCCAGAAGCGCAAGATCACCGAAGGTGACAAGCTTGCGGGTCGTCACGGAAACAAGGGTGTTATCTCGAAGATTCTGCCTGTCGAAGACATGCCATTCCTCGAAGATGGAACCCCGGTTGACATCGTGTTGAACCCTCTGGGTATTCCTGGCCGTATGAACTTCGGTCAGATTCTAGAGACCCACCTCGGATGGATCGCATCGCAGGGTTGGAAGGTTGCCGACAACGCTAAGTGGGCAGAGAACCTTGCTACCTCGATGCGTGAAGGTGCAGCCGGAACCAAGGTTGCAACGCCGATCTTCGATGGTGCATCCAAGGATGAAATCGTTCACCTTCTAGAGTCGACCACGCCGAATGGCTGGGAGACCGAGAACAAGCGCAAGCGCATTGACGGTACCGGTAAGGCACGTCTATTCGATGGCCGCTCGGGTGAGCCGTTCCCAGCCCCAATCTCGGTTGGTTACATGTACGTTCTCAAGCTTCACCACCTAGTTGACGACAAGATCCACGCTCGCTCAACCGGTCCTTACAGCATGATCACCCAGCAGCCGCTCGGTGGTAAGGCTCAGTTCGGTGGTCAGCGCTTCGGTGAAATGGAAGTTTGGGCCCTTCAGGCCTATGGTGCAGCGCACACTCTTCAAGAGTTGCTCACCATCAAGTCCGATGACATTCAGGGTCGTATCAAGACCTATGAGGCCATTGTCAAGGGCGAGAACATCCAGGCTCCTGGTATTCCAGAGTCGTTCCGAGTTCTAGCGAAAGAAATGCAGTCACTCGGCCTAAACGTTGAGGTTCTCAACGCCAAGGGCGAGACGGTCACTTTGAAAGAAGAAGAGTGGACCGACGCAGACCGCGCCTCTGAAGAGCTCGGCATCAACCTGTCCAAGAACGAATCATTGTCACTCGACTCCGAGTACAACCCTGGTTTCTAAGAGTTAGTAAGAGGAAAGAAAACAAATGGAAGTTGAATCCTTCGACGCGCTCCGAGTTGGCCTAGCCACCTCAGACGACATCCGCTCATGGTCAAACGGTGAAGTAAAGAAGCCAGAGACCATCAACTACCGCACTCTGAAGCCAGAGAAAGACGGCCTCTTCTGCGAGAAAATCTTCGGCCCTACCAAGGACTGGGAATGTGCCTGTGGCAAGTACAAGCGTGTTCGCTACAAGGGCATCGTTTGTGAGCGCTGTGGTGTTGAGGTAACCAAGTCGTCTGTGCGCCGTGAGCGCATGGGCCACATCGAGCTAGCCGCTCCGGTCACCCACATTTGGTACTTCAAGGGCGTTCCTAGCCGCTTGGGTTACCTACTCAACATGGCTCCAAAAGACCTCGAGAAGATCATCTACTTCGCGGCTTACCGCGTTATGGGTGTTCACGAAGAAGACAAGACCGCAGACGCCGGCCTCATTAAAGAGGACTACATCACTCGTGTTCGCACCATCTTGAACGCACGTCAGGCCGAAATGCTTGAACTTGCTCAAGAAGAGTTCGACGCGCTAACCGGTCACGGCCTAGCACTAGAGCCAGCCGCCAACATCTGGGAAGCTCCAGTTTGGGTTGACGCTCAGTTTGCTAAGTCGATCGAGCAGCTTGTCGCAGCCGAGGTAAAGAACCCTTCACGCGCAGAGGCAAAGGCCACCAAGGCCGCCGAAGACGCAGACAAAGAAGAGGCTCTAGCCCAGGTTCAGCTTGACGCTGCAACCATGAAGGCTGTCGAGAAGCTAAAGAGCGAGTTCAAGAAGAAGACCGAAAAGGTTGTTCGTGAATACGGCAAGTTCGAGCGCACCTCGAGCCTTCAGAAAGAGCAGCAGGCATGGCGCTTGTACCTAAGCATCAAGAAGGGTGACCTTCTTCAGAACGACGCCATCTTCGACACCTTCGACTACTACTTCGGTGACTACTTCGAAACCTCAATCGGTGCAGAAGCTGTTCAAGAAGTTCTAGCCGCATTCGACTTGGATGCTTGTGCCGCAGAACTTCGCGAGCAGATCGCAACCACCAAGGGTTCGAAGCAGACCCAGGCAATCAAGCGCCTCAAGGTCGTCAACTCGTTCATTCAGTCGAGCACCCCACCAACCAGCATGGTTCTAGACGTTCTGCCGGTTCTTCCGCCAGAAATTCGCCCAATGGTTCAGCTCGACGGTGGCCGCTTTGCCACCTCTGACCTCAACGACCTTTACCGTCGTGTGATCAACCGCAACAACCGTCTAAAGCGATTCGTTGAGCTAGGCCAGGTTCCAAAGACCATCCTCAACAACGAAAAGCGCATGCTTCAAGAAGCAGTAGACGCACTGTTCGACAACGGCCGTCGTGGCCGCGCAGTTACCGGAACCGGTAACCGTGCCTTGAAGTCGCTAAGCGACTTGCTAAAGGGTAAGCAGGGTCGTTTCCGCCAGAACCTTCTAGGTAAGCGCGTTGACTACTCGGGTCGTTCGGTTATCGTTGTCGGTCCTCAGCTGAAGCTGCACCAGTGTGGTCTTCCGAAGTTGATGGCTCTCGAACTGTTCAAGCCATACGTGATGAAGCGTCTTGTTGACCTAGGCCTAGCCCAGAACATCAAGAGCGCAAAGCGCATGGTTGAGCGTAGCCGCCCACAGGTTTGGGGAGTCCTCGAAGAGGTCATCCGCGAGCGTCCGGTGCTACTAAACCGTGCACCAACCCTGCACCGTCTAGGCATCCAGGCTTTCGAGCCTCAGCTAGTTGAAGGCAAGGCTATTCAGCTTCACCCTCTCGTTTGTGCAGCGTTCAACGCTGACTTCGACGGTGACCAGATGGCCGTTCACCTTCCACTATCGGTAGAGGCTCAGGCCGAAGCCCGTGTGCTGATGCTTGCATCGAACAACATCCTCAAGCCATCTGATGGTCGTCCGGTTGCTACCCCAACCCAAGACATGATCATCGGTCTCTACTTCATGACCACGGTCAAAGAAGGCGGAGTTGGCGAAGGCAAGGCGTTCGGTTCGATCGCTGAAGCTCAGATGGCATTCGACGTGCACGCACTCGACATCCAGGCCAAGATCAAGCTACGCACCAACGGTCTGATTCGTGAGACCACTCTTGGTCGCGCTCTGTTCAACGAAGCGCTTCCTGCCGAGTTCCCTTACGTCGAGTACCAGGTTGGCAAGAAAGAGATCGGCAAAATTGTTGCCGAGCTCGTCGACACCACGTCTCGCACCGAGGTTGCACAGTCGCTAGACCGCATCAAGGATGCCGGTTTCTACTGGGCAACCCGTTCGGGTGTATCGATGTCGATCGCTGACGCTAACTTCGATGTTTCGGGCAAGTTCGACAAAGAGCGCTCGAAGATGATCATCGAGGCTGAGAAAGAGCACACCAAGATTCAGGAAGCCTTCGACAATGGTCTGAAGAGCGACCTGGAGCGTCGTGACGAGCTCGGTGCTCTCTGGTTCAAGAAGACCAGCGAGATCGAGAAGTTGCTCAAGGAGTCGATCCCAACCGACAACGCAATCAACACCATGGTCACCTCGGGTGCCCGCGGTAACTGGCTGCAGATTCGTTCGATCATCGGTATGCGTGGTCCTGTGACCACCTCGTCTGGTGACTTCGCTCCGATGCCGGTCAAGGGTAACTACCTAATCGGTCTAACCGCTAACGAGTACTTCATCAACGCGACCGGTGCCCGTAAGGGTAACGCCGACACCGCTATGAAGACTGCGGCTGCCGGTTACCTAACCCGTCGTCTAGTTGACGTTGCTCAAGACGTCATCATTCGCGAGCCTGACTGCGGCACCACTAAGGGTCTAGACAAAGACCTCTTGGATGCTGACCAGGTCGACCTATCGATCGTGGCCCGTACCTCGGCTGAAGATGTAAAGATCGGCAGCGAGACCATCAAGGCCGGAACCCACATCACTCACGCACTGGCTGCTCGTATGAAGGCTGCTGGCCTAGAAGCCATCAGCGTTCGTTCGGTGCTTACCTGTGAGGCAGAGACTGGCGTCTGTGCACTTTGCTACGGCACCTCGTTGGCTACCAACGAGCCTGTTGAGCTCGGTGAAGCCATTGGTATCATCGCCGCTCAGTCGATCGGTGAGCCTGGTACTCAGCTAACAATGCGTACCTTCCACACCGGTGGTGCTGCAAACGAAGCTAAGAAGCAGACGATTCTGAAGTCGATCGGTGGTCAGAAGGTTCGTGTTGAGCGACTGATCTCGTATGACATCACCCAGGGTCTGAACGGTGTTACCGACTTGCTAGAAGCTCGTGTCGGTTGGCGTCAGCAGGGCAAGGTTGCCGTTATGGCATTCTGGCCTGGAACCGTCGACATCGTCGAAGTTGCTACCGCAACCGGTGCCAAGAAGTACGACGTCTACGTTCGCCCGAACGGCGAAAAGGCTGAAAAAGAAGCTGAAGAGCTTGCGATTCAGTACTCGTTCTCGCGTACCACTTCGAAAACCTTCAAGAAGCTCTCTCCTTACTCACCGATCACCTCGGTTGCTAGCAAGGATGACCTGATTGTTGCTAAGGGCGACGAAGTAAAGGCCGGAGACTACCTAGTCAACGGAACCCCAATTCCTCACGAGGTTTTGATGGTCAAGGGTGCGCGTGAAGCTGCAGCCGAAATCATCTCGGGTGTCCAGGCCATTTACGGTTCGCAGGGTGTGCCTCTTCACGAGAAGCACCTCGAGGTTATCGTTCGTCAGATGCTCGGAAAGGTCACCGTCATCGACAGTGGCGACACCGAAATGCTTCCTGGTGAAGTTATCGACCGCAACCGCTTCACCAAGATCAACCGTGAAGCAGTCAAGGCTGGCAAGAAGCCTGCGTCGGCACGTCAAGAAGTTATGGGTATGACCCGTGCTTCGTTGGCTGCACAGTCGTGGCTATCGGCAGCTTCGTTCCAAGAGACCACCCGTGTGCTCACCCAGGCGGCACTTGACCGTCGAATTGACCCACTGGTCGGACTCAAAGAAAACGTCATCATCGGTAAGCTCATTCCAGCCGGAACCGGTTTGTCTCAGTACCGCAACTTCTCGGTGGACGCCACCGAAGAGGCCAAGGCTGAGCGCTACCCGAACCGCATCTGGGATGCTCCTGCCGCTAGCGAAGACTTCACCGGCGACTTTGACGCCACCGGGTTGACCTTCGCTGGACTCGACGATTACTCAGACCTCGCCACCGGCGACGACAAGTAGTCAAAAAAGCATTTGACCCGCTGGATAGTATTCAGGTAATCTTGGGGAGTGCGTGCTAGGCACGCGCTTCGCCCAAAATGCCTTGAATACTTCTGGCTGGGCCAAAAACTTTTAGCTTCACACCAATCGGTGTGTCTGAAAAGTAAGAAACGAAACATCCGAGTTTTATTGCTCGGAACCTAACAAGGAGAAGTAGTGCCAACAATCTCGCAGTTGGTCCGAAAGGGACGCACGGCCAAGGTCACCAAGACCAAGACCCCTGCGCTTAAGGCCAGCCCTCAGCGCCGCGGCGTTTGCACCCGTGTGTACACCACCACCCCGAAGAAGCCAAACTCGGCCCTTCGCAAGGTAGCTCGTGTCAAGCTCAGCAACGGAATCGAAGTAACCGCCTACATCCCGGGTGAAGGCCACAACCTTCAGGAGCACTCAATGGTGCTAGTTCGCGGTGGTCGTGTTAAAGACCTACCGGGTGTTCGTTACAAGATCGTCCGTGGTGCTCTAGACACCCAGGCAGTAAAGAACCGTAAGCAGGCTCGTAGCCAATACGGTGCAAAGAAGGGTAAGTAATGCCTCGCAAAGGTCCAGTAACCAAGCGTCCAGTTGTCGCCGACCCGGTTTACGGTTCGCCAGTTGTTTCGCAGCTCGTCAACAAGATTCTTCTTGACGGCAAAAAGTCAATCGCAGAAGCCATCGTTTACGGTGCCCTCGACGGTGCAAAGACCAAGTCGGGTGCCGACCCAGTCGTGCTACTCAAGAAGGCTCTAGACAACGTTCGTCCAACCGTCGAGGTGCGTTCGCGCCGCGTTGGTGGTTCGACCTACCAGGTGCCAATCGAAGTGAAGGCACACCGTGCCAACACTCTCGCCATGCGCTGGTTGGTTAGCTACTCGAAGGCTCGTCGCGAGAAGACCATGACCGAGCGTCTAATGAACGAAATTCTTGACGCTTCGAACGGTCTTGGCGCTGCTGTAAAGCGTCGCGAAGACACCCACAAGATGGCCGAGTCAAACAAGGCTTTCGCACACTACCGCTGGTAAGAATTCACATCCGCCTATTGCTCGGGGTCAAAACCCGAATGATGGGCGGATGTCTTATTTAGTCCCAAACCAAACCCAACAACTTCGGAGGCAACCGTGGCACAAGACGTGCTCACCGACCTGAATAAGGTTCGCAACATTGGAATCATGGCTCACATTGACGCCGGAAAGACCACCACTACCGAGCGAATCTTGTTCTACACCGGTATCACCCACAAGATCGGTGAGGTGCACGATGGTGCAGCCACCATGGACTGGATGGAGCAGGAGCAGGAGCGCGGTATCACCATTACCTCGGCTGCGACCACCTGTTTCTGGAACAAGAACCAGATCAACATCATCGACACCCCGGGCCACGTGGACTTCACCGTTGAGGTAGAGCGTTCGCTTCGTGTTCTTGACGGTGCAGTT
>CAIZQQ010000147.1 GCA_903935175.1 uncultured Micrococcales bacterium | reverse complement strand
GAAAACGTAATGATCAAGATTCCGGCTACAAAGCCTGGTCTTTCGGCAATCACCCAGGTCATTGGCGCTGGAATCAGCGTGAATGTGACTCTCATCTTTTCGCTATCCCGCTACCACGAGGTCATCGAGGCCTACATCCAGGGCGTTGAAATGGCCAAGGCTAACGGCCACGACCTAAGCAAGATTCACTCGGTAGCAAGCTTCTTTGTTTCTCGCGTGGACCTAGAAATTGACGCGAGACTCGCAGCTGTAGGTACCGGGGATGCACTTTCACTCAAGTCGAAGGCCGCCCTAGCAAACGCTCGCTTGGCCTACCAGGTCTACGAGCAGGACTTCAACAACGCCAGATGGAGCGCACTAGCCGCTGCCGGAGCAAACAAGCAGAGACCACTTATGGCCTCGACCGGCGTAAAGGATCCCAACCTTTCAGACACCCTTTACGTGACCGAATTGGTTGCTCCTGAGTTGGTCAACACCATGCCTGAAAAGACCATGGAGGCCGTGTTCGACCACGGTGTGGTGCCGCAAGACAGCATCCGCTCGAAGTATGAAGAGGCAAACATGATTCTGCTTGCCGTAACCGCGGTCGGCGTTTCATACGACGAGGCAACCGAAAAGCTCGAAAAAGAAGGCGTCGAAAAGTTCAACGTTTCTTGGAACGAACTAGTCGAGAGTGTTTCGAACGCGCTGGAGGCAGCCAAGTAATGGCTCTTTCAGTCTCAGTTTCGGGCGATGCCAAAGTCGCTGTAGAACAGAACATGGATGCACTGGTTGCCGATCGCGTAGCTAGCCGCATCGCCGCCAAGGACTTCACACTGTGGGGCAAAGAGGCAGAAGACGAATCATCAAAACGACTCGGCTGGGTAACTTCTGCCAATGACTCGCAGGCCCTTGTGTCTGGAATCCTAGCTCTTAGGGCTGAATTCGCGGGCAAAGGCATCGACCGCTTCGTTCTTTGCGGAATGGGTGGATCTTCACTCGCACCAGAGGTAATCACCGCGACCGCCGGTGTGGCCCTTGTGGTTCTCGACTCGACCGACCCTTCGCAAATTCAAGATGCTCTCAACGGCGCTATCTCGCGCACCGCAATAATCGTCTCGTCGAAATCGGGTTCAACCGTAGAGACCGACTCTCAAAAGAGGATTTTCGAAAAGGCTTTCACTGACGCAGGTATCGACAAGGCCGACCGCATCGTCATCGTGACCGACCCTGGTTCACCGATGGAAGCTGCCGCGAAAGCAGATGGCTACCGAATCTTCAACGCTGACCCAACCGTTGGTGGCCGCTACTCCGCACTTACCGCGTTCGGCCTCGTGCCATCGGGACTTGCCGGTGCCGACATTCAGCGGCTGCTCGATGATGCCAACTCTGTGTCAAAGCTTCTTGCGAGCGACTCAAAAGACAACCCGGCACTCGTTCTGGGCGCGGCCATGGCACGCACAGCCGGCGCTTCGGGGTTCAAAGACAAGCTGGGCCTGGTCGATGTCGACTCCCCCATCGTTGGTTTTGGTGACTGGGCAGAACAACTAATCGCAGAGTCGACCGGAAAGCTCGGTCTAGGCGTTTTGCCGGTTGTTCTTGCGACTAACAGTTCAGAGCTTGCCTCTGCACCGGCCGACCTATTGGTGGCAAAAATTTGCGCCGAGGCAACCGAGGCAACCGGCGATGAGGTGGCTGTTTCGGGCGCACTCGGAGCTCAGTTTTTGCTCTGGGAATATGCCACCGTTGTGGCCAGCCGCCTGATCGGCATCAACCCGTTCGACCAGCCAGACGTGGAGTCTGCAAAGATCGCGGCACGAGGCATGCTCGAACAACGTGCCGAGGCTACTGCTCCGGCTTTCGAAGCAAACAATGTAGAGGTTCGCGCACAGGCGCTAAACCTTGGAGAGAGCGACACCTTGGGCTCGGCCATCCGTGCGCTTTTGGCCAACTTGGATGCTGACGGCTACGTATCGGTTCACGCCTACCTAGATCGAACCAGCGCGCCTGAGGCGGCGGGGCTGCGCGATGCTTTGGCCGCAGCTTCGGGTCGACCGACCACCTTCGGGTGGGCTCCGCGTTTCTTGCACTCAACCGGCCAATACCACAAGGGTGGCCCGCGACAGGGTGTTTACCTGCAAATCACTTCGAGCACCGAAACCGACATCTCGGTACCAGGTCGCGATTT
Organism: uncultured Micrococcales bacterium; assembly: GCA_903935175.1. Lineage (GTDB taxonomy): Bacteria > Actinomycetota > Actinomycetes > Actinomycetales > Microbacteriaceae > Rhodoluna. Next base: position 2,858 of record CAIZQQ010000147.1, on the reverse strand, counting down.
CACATTTGGAGAATTAATCGCATCACAGGCCGCTGGCGATGCTGCTGTACTTGCTGCTTTAGGACGACCCGTTCTTACACTTACGCTTAGAGAAGTCGCAAGCGGCTTGAGCGCTATTCGAAACGCCATCGGCTAAGGAGCTATTTCAAGTGCCAGTCAAACTCGGTCCGGGCATCAACCCGCTTCGTGATCCAGACGATCGCAGACTGAATCGCATCGCGGGCCCAAGCGGCCTCATCATCTTCGGTGTAACCGGTGACTTGAGCCGCAAGAAGCTCATGCCAGCCGTGTACGACCTGGCTAACCGTGGCCTACTACCCCCTGGTTTCGCCCTCATCGGTTTTGCACGCCGTGAGTGGGAAGACCAAGATTTCGCGAAGGTGGTGCACGATTCGGTTCGAGAGCACGCCCGTACACCCTTCAGTGAAGAGGTTTGGCAGCAGCTTTCTCGCGGTATTCGTTTTGTGCAGGGCGAGTTTGACGATGACGAGGCTTTCGATCGACTCAAAGAGACCATCGCCGATCTTGACCGTCAGCGAGGGACCAACGGAAATCACGCGTTCTACCTGTCGATTCCACCTAAGGCCTTTCCGCTGGTATGTAAGCAGTTGAGTCGTTCGGGCTTGGCAGATCCCAAAGCCGATCAGTTCCGCCGCGTGGTAATTGAGAAGCCGTTCGGTAGCGACCTAAAAACCGCTCGCGAATTGAACGCGGTTGTCGAATCGGTTTTCCCGCCAGACTCGGTGTTCCGCATCGACCACTACCTCGGCAAAGAAACCGTACAGAACATTCTTGCCCTGCGTTTTGCAAACCAACTTTTTGAGCCAATCTGGAACTCCAACTACATCGACCATGTTCAAATCACCATGGCCGAAGACATTGGAGTTGGCGGTCGCGCAGGTTATTACGACGGAATCGGCGCGGCCCGAGACGTTATTCAGAATCACTTGCTTCAGCTTCTTGCACTTACCGCCATGGAAGAGCCGGTCTCATTCGACGCCTCAGATTTGCGCGCCGAAAAAGAGAAGGTGTTGTCGGCAGTTCGCCTGCCTAAAGACCTTGGAAAATACACGGCACGCGGCCAGTACGCCGGCGGCTGGCAGGGTGGCGAAAAGGTCACCGGCTTCTTGAGTGAAGAAGGCATGAACCCCAAGTCGGTCACCGAGACATATGCCGCTATGCGCCTAGACATCGACACTCGCCGCTGGGCAGGTGTGCCGTTCTATCTTCGCGCCGGCAAGCGTCTAGGTCGCCGTGTCACCGAGATCGCCATCGTATTCAAGCGCGCTCCGCAACAATTGTTTGAGGCAAGCCAGACTTCTCAACTAGGCCAGAACGCCTTGGTTATTCGCGTTCAGCCTGATGAAGGTGTGACCATTCGTTTCGGTTCTAAGGTGCCTGGCGTGGGAATGCAGGTTCGCGACGTAACAATGGACTTCGGCTATGGACACGCCTTCACCGAAGCTAGCCCCGAGGCATATGAACGCTTGATTCTCGATGTGCTGCTCGGCGACCCACCGCTGTTCCCTCGCCACGAAGAGGTCGAGTTGTCTTGGAAGATTCTTGACCCGATTGAAGAATATTGGGCCAAAAAGGGTAAGCCAGAGCAATACCGCCCAGGCTCCTGGGGTCCTGCCTCGGCAGATCAGATGATGGCCCAGGATGGCCGTGCTTGGAGGATCCCGTGATCGTCGACCTACCCAACACAACCGTTTCAAAGGTTTCGAAGTCTCTCGTTCAGATTCGAGAGCAGGGCGGAGCCGTCGCGCTCGGTCGCGTGCTAACTCTGATCATCTCCACCGACTTTAAAGGCATTGAGACTGCCATTCAAGCCGCGAATGACGCTTCGCGCGAGCATCCGTGCAGAATTTTGGTTCTTGCTGACGATAAGGGTGCTTCGAAGAAGTCGGCCCGCTTGGATGCTCAAATTCGAGTCGGCGGCGATGCTGGCGCATCAGAGGTAATCGTTCTGAGAGCCCACGGAGAAGCGGCCAGCGACCCACAGGGGCTCGTAACCGGTCTGCTACTGCCCGACGCACCTGTTGTAGCCTGGTGGCCAAATGAGGCACCTGACAAGGCCGCAACTTCGCCGATTGGACAGATTGCCACTCGAAGAATAACCGATGCGGCGAGTCAGAAAGATCCGCACGGCTACCTCGTGCACCTGGCAAAAACCTACACACCCGGTGACAGCGATTTCGCTTGGACTCGCCTAACCCTTTGGCGCGCTCAGTTGGCCGCCATTCTCGACCAGCCGCCATACGACGCCATTACGTCGATTGAAGTAACCGGAGCGGTTGACTCCCCCAGCACCGATTTGCTTGCCGCTTGGCTCGAACTTCAACTCAAAGTGAAAGTCTCGCTAATTCGCACTTCGCGTGGCAAGCTCGTCAGCGGCATTCGCGGTGTTAAGTTGGTCAGAAAATCGGGTGACATCGAGATCGTGCGTAACGTTCCTGACGTCGCCACTTTGATTCAGCCAACACAGCCGACCCGAGAAATCTCACTTCCTCGTCGCGGTCTGCGCGACTGTCTAAGCGAGGACATGCGTCGACTTGACCCTGACGACCTATTTGGCAAAGTCATCACCAAAGCATTTTCGGCCAAGACACCGAAGCCAACAATTACGAAAACCAAACCGGCGGCAAAGAAAAAGAAGTGAACCGGCCAATAGTCAATCGCCTGCCCGACGGCGCTGCTGTGGCAGATGCCGTAGCTCTTGCGGTTCTCGAAAAGCTCGCTTCGGTTTTGCAGGCTCAGCCATTGGCTCACTTCGTAGTTACGGGTGGAACCGTCGGTATCGCAAGTTTGGCAAGTTTGGCCAGACTTGACGACGGTTCGGTCGACTGGTCCCGAGT
>CAIZQQ010000146.1 GCA_903935175.1 uncultured Micrococcales bacterium | reverse complement strand
TTAAGGCACCTACCGTAAACCAAGAAGCCGTTGACGCTCAGTTTGAGCAAATCACCAGTGGCAACAAGATGACCTTTGAAGGCACCTCGGTAAAAATTGCCGGTCTCTTTATCGTTCTTCTGGCTGCTGCTGGCGCAACCTGGCTTTTCGCTCCTATCGAAACTCAAATCGCTCTGCTGCTTCCGGCAGCGTTGGTCGGTTTCGGTCTAGCCCTTTGGCTTACCTTTAGCCGCAAAATCAACCCGGTTGGCGTTGTCGTCTATGCCGCAGTTGAGGGCGTTTTCTTGGGTGGACTCTCGAGCCTGTTCGAGCAAATGTACCCAGGCATCGTCTACACAGCAGTGATGGCCACGTTGGTTACCGCCGGCGGTATGTTCGCTGCTTACTACTTCGGGCTCATCAAGGTGGATGCTCGCTTCACCCGCATCATGTTCGCATCACTCATCGGCTATGGCCTTTTCGCTCTGGTTAACTTCGGTTTTTCGATGTTCACCGGTGGTTCGATGAACGCATACGGAACCGAATGGGGCTGGGCTATCGCTCTTGTAGGAGTCGGTCTTGCAGCCTTCACCCTGAACCTCGACTTCGAAGACATCAAGCAGGGTGTGGCCAAGGGCCTACCTGCCGAATACGAGTGGCGCGCGGCCTTCGGTCTAACCGTGACTCTGATCTGGCTATACGTCGAGATTCTTCGACTACTTTCGATTCTGCGCCGCGACTAAGACTCGCTGCAGTTTGGTCAAGAGGCATCCGCGAAGGCGGGTGCCTCTTTGCTTTGCTGTTGCGATTGCCAGTTTTCCCAGAGGGTTTTGAGGTCCCACGCGTTTTCGGCCATGAGTGACACCCCGCGAACTCCGGTTCGACGGGTTTTCGCCGAGATTAGCAGCAACTTGGTGTTGAAGAGAGTCGAAGCACAGCGTTGCTGGGCTTCGTCGAAGAACGTTGAGTCAGAGCATCCGTGCCCGTCGTCGAGGGTGATGAACACCACTCGCTTGCCCGAGCGCATCGGTGGAGTCTGGGTTGCTACTCGCACCCCGGCCACCAACACCTCGGTCTTGCTGCGCAGGTGAACCAGTTCGTCTGAGCGGGTGACTCCCATGGCATCTAGCATCGGGCGGTATTTATCGAGGATGTGCCCCGAGATGTCCATCTTGAGAATGGCTAACTCGGCCGCCACGCGATCTTCTGTAGATATTTCGGCGTTTCCGGTTGGCATTCGTTCGGTGACGGTGAAATCGAGCATCGGCTGGTTCGGGTCGAGGGTTGGCCGCTTGACCACCGCGTTGAGCTCGCGAACTCGCATGACTATGTCGCCACGGGTGTGGCTATCGACTTTGGCAAGTTGGTCTAGTGCGCCAACGGTGGCTAGTCGCTCTAGGGTTCGGCGGCTTGGTTTGGCTCTCAGGTAGAAATCGGCCACGTCGGTATAGGGCTGATGTTCTATGACGCGCTTGATTTCGGCTTCGCTAACTCCCTGAATTTCGGTCAGTGCCATTCGAATGCCGAACGCCGGCTCATTCGGGTCTGTGGTTACCCTTGGTGCCGGTTGCACGAGGTATTCGTCGGTGGATTGGTTCACATCGAGCGGAAGCAGGCGAACACCCAAGCGCCTAGCTTCGGCGAGCAGCAAGCGTCTCGGATACATTCCCGGGTCGTGGGTAAACAGGCCGGCCATAAATTCGGTGGGGTAGTGGGTCTTGAGCCAGGCGCTTTGGTAAGTGGGCATCGCGAAAGCTGCTCCGTGTGCTTTGCAAAAGCCGAACGAGCCGAACCCCTCGAGCGTTGCCCAAACCTTGTCGATGGTTTCTTGGGTGTAGCCCTTCTCTCTGGCTTTTTGTTTGAAGAACGTTGCTACCTGCGGTGCGAGCCTAGGGTTTTCGAGGTTTCTTCTGAATTCATCGGCCTTGGCCAAACCGCATCCGGTCATCACGTTGAAAATGCGCAACACGTGCTCGTGAAAAATCACCACTCCGTATGTTTCTCGAAGAATGGGCTCGAGGTCTGGGTGCAGGTATTCGGGAATCGCGAAGCCGTGACGGCCGTCTAGGTATGGCGCAATCATGTTGCCCTTCATCGGGCCAGGGCGAAACAGCGAGATTTGAATGGTCAGGTCGTTGAACTCGGTGGGCTGATGTTTGCCGGTTAGTTCACGTTGACCAGGGCTTTCGATTTGAAAAATGCCCAGGGTGTTTGTGGTTCGAATCTGCTTGAAGGTTTCTGCATCGTCACGGGGTATTTCGTCTAGTTCGAGCTTTTCGCCCTTAACTCGTTCGAGTTCGCGAACGGCATAGGCCATGGCGCTCTGCATGCGAACACCCAGAACATCGAGTTTCAGAAAACCCATTGGATCCATGTCGTCTTTGTCGAACTGGCTCATCGGCAAACCCATGCCACTGGTTTCTACCGGGGTTAGATTGAGCAGAGTGGCATCGCCCAAAATCACACCGCACGGATGCATCGAGATATGTCTAGGCAATCGATCGAGTCGCTCGGTGATGTCGACCAGCAGGTTCATCTGTCGGTCACTTTCGACCGATTGGGCGAGTGCGGCCAGTTCGGGTTTGGTTCCCAGTGCGTTTCTGAAAGTTCGAGCGCTGAAGCGCCACATGTTTTTGGCAATGTCGTCGATTTGGTCTTCGTCTAAGCCGAGAGCTAGCCCCGAGTCTCGCATTGCACCTCGACCGCGATAGGTGCTCTGCATCGAGAGCAGGGTCACTCTGTTGCTGCCGTAGCGTTTGAAAATCTCTCGGTAAATGTCGTGACGTCTTGCCGACTCAACATCGATGTCGATGTCGGGCAGGCTGCTTCGCTCGGTGCTCAAGAATCGTTCAAAAAGCAGTTCGTGCTCTATCGGGTCGACACCGCTGATGCCCAGCAGGTAGTTGGTAAGCGAGCCAGCACCCGAACCTCGCGCGGCAATTCGAATCTTCATGTCGCGAATCATTTGGGTCACATCGGCGACGGTCAGAAAGTAGGTGGCAAACCCGAGCCGGTTGATGGTGATCAACTCTTGGCTGAGTCGGTGTCGAATCGAAGCAAGCTGATTGTCGGATGCACGTGGATAGCGCCACTCAATCGCACTGTTTGCCTTTTGCCAAAGCACTTCGAAAGGGTTGCCGTCGATTCCCAGGGTGCTCTTCTCTGGAGTCTTTGGCTTGCCCCAGCCGCAGTCGTTTGGCGGGTTTAGGCGAGCGCGGTCGGCCAGGGTCATCGTGGTTTCGATCAGGCTCTTGGCGCGTGCCTGATCTTGGGTTATTTCGATTGCCAGCGCTCGCATTTTGCTGGCGGGCTTCAGCCAGGCCTGGGCGTTGGGTTGAAGAGTGAACATGCCGAGCGGTTCGAGATGCCTAGCCGCGTCGAGTACATCAGCGGTAAGGGCGTCGTCTGGTTCAAGATAGCGAACGGCGTTGGTGAGAACCGTGGGTATGCCCATCGAATCGGCCAACTGAAGCAAGCGGTTCGCTTGCAGGTTGCAAAACGGTGAACCCGGTTCGGTGAGGTGACTGGTGATTTCTACGACAAGCGCTCGGGTTGAGATGAAAGCCTTTCTCCAGTTTTTGAGGCGCTCGGCCGTGAGCGTGCGGTCGCCGGCTAGGGCGGCTTCGCCCACATCGCTGTTGTTGCCGACTAACACGCTGACCAAAGCGACTCCATCACGCACAGCTAAGCGCGCAAGTTCGCTTCGCTTGATTGCGGGTTTTTGTTGCTTACGAGTCTTTTGGTGAGCGGTTGAGACTATCGCGCAGAGCGCAGACCAACCCAAGCCGCCATCGTGACCGTGTGCGAGCACCACTACGCGGCCGAGCGATAGACCCTCATCATCGACCACTTCAAGATCAACGCCAACTATGGGGGAGATGCCCATTTTGAGGCACGCCCCGATGTGCTTCACCGCGCCGTAAAGACCATCGCGGTCGGTGATCGCCAGTGCGCTCTCACCTCTCGAAGCCGCGGCCTCGACCATAATTTCTGGACGCGTCACCCCGTAGTGCCCCGAAAACGCTGAAGCCACATGCAGGTGAATGAATTCACTCATGATCGCTCAATCAGCCCCTCTTGGTGTTCTATTCGAAAACTCGCACCAGCCGCCAAATGCCGTCTGAGGTGCTGTGAATTAGTTCGAACTGGCTCTTTGCTTTGGTCACGCCAGAAGCTAAGAGTCGCCACATTTCTACTTCGAGCACTCCGGCACCGATGCCGCGCTGAACCCTGGCCGCTTCGTTCCACCATTCACGCCGAGCAAACCAGCGAATCGGGGGAGCAGAAACAAGAAAACTCTCGTTACGCCAAGAAAAACCAATCGGCTGACCATTTTTGTCGACTGCTACGGTGACGATCTCGTCTACCCTGAGCATTTTGAAACCTCTTTCTATTCGAAAATCTGTTCGAATAACAAGAGTGTATGAACCCCCTCGGACATATCAAATTGACTACGGCGTGTCGGCCTGAAATGGGCGATTAAAGTGCAGAAATCAGGCTTGGCTCGTTCACCCGAACCTTGCCAACCTCGCTTGAAACCTTGTGGAACAGTGCCTCGGCGGCTACTTCGTCAGAACCGGCGGCAATCGCATCCAAGAGGTCTTGATCGCCTTCAATGTGAGGGTCGATCCAGGCTTCGAAAGTTTCAGGGGTGAGCAACAGCGGGTTTCGGTCGTGAATGTGCGAAAGTTCAGGCGCGCTGTCTTTGGTTAGCGTCGTGGCCGAAAGCAGCCACCTGGTCGGGTCATTGGCCGCCTTCGACGGGTCGAGCCACCACTCGTATAGCCCGGCCAGAGCAAAAACCCCGTCGTCGCCCGCGTGAATGTAAAAAGGCTGCTTCGAGCCATCGGCAAGCACCTGCCATTCGTAGTATCCCGAAGCAGGAATCACGCAGCGCCGACGCACCACCGATTCTTTGAAAGAAGGCTTCTCGAGAATCGTCTCGATACGACCGTTGATCAGGGGAGCACCGTCGATCGCCTTTGCCCAGCGCGGAACCAGACCCCACCTGGCGGCATGAAACTCGCGGTTGAGCTCGCCAACCGGTGCACCGGCTTCGTCTTTCTCAAAAGAGCGGTCAACCAAGATGGCGATGTTCTGGGTCGGTGCAACGTTGTATGAAATGCCAGGCATCTCGCCAACAATCTCGTCTGCCTCAAAAATCGTGAGCAGTTCGCCAACCGTTCTGGCAACTACGAAACGTCCGCACATAAAAACTCCCGAATCAGTCGATGCTCGCGCTGAGCAATCTCAAGCGCTTTCTAAAGGTTTCGGCATGCACCGGTGCAGCGGGACCGCTCGGTAGAGCATCCCAGCCGGTAACCACACGGATGCCCTGCAAAGAGCTCAGTACCCAAATCTCTAGCCCGTCTAGGTCGGTCGGTTTTGCCAATTCGGTTTGCGTGGCGTAGCCGGCTTGGCTCGCCAGAGCAAAAACTTCGTTTCTGGTGACCGACTCAAGCCAGGGCACCTCATCGCCTGGGGCGCACAGCACATCGCCGCGCCACCAAACCAGAGACGAGAGCGCGCACTCGCTAATGAACCCCTCAGAGGTCAGCAAAACGGCCTCATCGGCCCCGTGCAGGTTGGCACGGCGGCGCAGTTGTTGCCCAAGGCTGAGGTCGGGGCCTTTGATTGTTGGCCTGACTCTTGGGTCGGGTTCGTCGAGGGTCCAGAGCGTAGCTGTTGGTGTCGTTTCTGGTGCGCTTCGAAGCCTAAGTCTGAGATGACTGTCGGTGTTTTCGTCTAGGTGATACTCGATTCGCGGAAACCAGCGACCGGTTCGCGGCAAGAGTTTTCGAACCTGCTCTAGAAAGTCATCTAGCAAGTAGGCGTGATCTGGGGCGACCTGATCAATCGCTTTTCTGAACCGCGCCTCGTGATCGGCAAGGCTTCTTACTCGACCTTCGTCTACCAACCAAGAGTCGGCGGCGGCCAAACTGACGTCTGGGTTATCGTCTACCTCAATCAAAACGAGTTGACCGTTTCGATAGCAGTAGAAATCAGCGTCCAGCTGCATCGGTCACCTCCCGTTTCACGCTTAGTCTCTAATCTATAAGTTGTTTGCGGTCGCTAAATGCACCGAGGTCAAGACGAGGAACGATGAAGCTCTATACGCACGTGCTAGAGGGATGGGTGCATCCCTCAGATGTGTTTATCGCGCTTCACGGCGGCGACTCAAACGCCTTTTGGTTAGACCGAGAATTCAACCTTGACAACCGCTTTTCGGTAATCGGTGGTGCTTCAGAGCTGCACACCGAACTAGAAAGAACCGAGCTGGCAGCGGTTCTGAGTGGCTTGGAGGTTGAAGACCATACTGCGCTGCCGTTTGATTTTCGCCCTGGCCTAGTAGGTGTGCTCGGCTACGAAAGCGATCAAGATGCGTGGATGCTCGTTGACCGCGCCCTGGTGTTCGATCATGATCGTCGGCATATCCATTTCATTGGGGCTTTCGACGATGACGCCGAGTTCGAGCTCTTTCTAAACGCAGCTCTGCTTCGATTGGCCCTGGTTGGCGGGGAGCAGGCGGCCTATCGACTTCGACACACCGGTGGTCGTTCGACCAACAGCACGCTCAGGCATTCGGCAGGTACTTACCTGGCTCTGATCGAGCGGGCTCAGCACTTCATCAGCCTCGGCGATGTTTATCAGCTTTGTCTAACCAACCAGATTTCGATTGACACCACACTCGATCCTTTACTCACGTATCTGCGGCTCAGGGAGCACAACCCCGCGCCATACGCGGCGTTTTTGCGTCTGGGCTCGAGGTCGGTTGTTTGTGCTTCACCAGAGCAGTTTTTGCTCGCTCACGTTGACGGCACGGTTTCGACCAAACCGATCAAGGGCACCAGACCAAGAGGTTCGAGCGATGCCGAAGACCGCGCCATTGCTTTTGACCTGCGCGCCGATCAAAAAGAGCGCGCCGAGAACCTGATGATTGTCGACCTGATGAGAAATGATCTTGGCCGGGTTTGCGAAGTTGGCTCGGTGGATGTGCCGAAGTTGTTCGAAATCGAAACCTATGCCACCGTGCATCAGTTGGTTAGCACCGTGGTCGGCAAGCTGCTTCCCGAAGCATCCGTGTTCGATGCCGTTGAATCGGCCTTTCCGGGTGGCTCGATGACGGGTGCTCCAAAATTGCGCGCCATCGAGATCATTGGTGAGCTCGAAGCTGGGCCTCGTGGGGTTTACAGCGGGGCTGTGGGTTTCATCGCGAGCAACGGCGCGGCAGAACTCGGAATGACCATTCGAACCATTGTTTTCGAAAACGGGCGCGCTACCATCGGCGTGGGTGGTGGTATCACCATCGACTCGGTGCCCGAAGCCGAGCTCGAAGAGACCAAATTGAAGGCAAAGGCGCTACTGCTTGCTCTCGGTGCCGAAGACCCTTGGCTGGTAACCTAGTAACCACGCCATTTCTAGGCGGGCATCACACGAAAAAGCGAGCAAATGCAAGAGCAAAACACGTCTGAAAACGAATACGACATCGTCGCTATTCAGGACAAATGGCTACCTATTTGGGATGACATCAAGCCATTCAACTCTGGCCTCGCCGACGACACCCGCCCGACCAAATACGTTCTCGACATGTTTCCTTACCCATCGGGCGATCTGCACATGGGGCACGCCGAGGCTTATGCACTTGGTGACGTAATCTCTCGCTACTGGGCGCAAAAGGGTTTCAACGTTCTTCACCCAATCGGCTGGGATGCCTTCGGCCTACCGGCAGAAAACGCGGCCATCAAGCGCGGCCTAGACCCACGCGGCTGGACCTACGAAAACATCGAGCAGCAAAAGTCTTCGATGCGTCGTTACGCCTGTTCTTTCGACTGGGACCGCGTGCTTCAAACCTGCGACCCGATCTATTACCGCTGGAACCAGTGGCTGTTCCTTGAGTTCTACAAGCGTGGCCTGGCCTATCGCAAGAACTCGAACGTCAACTGGTGCCCTTCTTGCCAGACAGTTTTGGCAAACGAGCAGGTAGTTCAGGGCCTCTGCGAACGCTGCGACAGCGTAGTCACCAAGAAGGCACTGACTCAGTGGTACTTCAAGGTCACCGAGTACGCCGACCGCCTTCTAGACGACCTAGACACGCTTGAGGGCAACTGGCCTTCGAAGGTGCTCACCATGCAGCGCAACTGGATCGGCCGCTCGCACGGTGCCGAAGTTGACTTCGAAATCGAAGGCCGCACCGCACCGGTTACCGTTTTCACCACTCGTCCAGACACTCTGTTCGGCGCAACCTTTATGGTTGTCGCGCCTGATAGTGATTTGGCTGCCGAACTTGCTTCTGGCTCGACCCCCGAGGTTCGCATGGCTTTCCAGGCTTACCTAGACGATGTGAAGAAGTCGAACGACATCGATCGCCTTGCCACCGACCGTGAAAAGACCGGTGTCTTTCTAGACCGATTCGCGATCAACCCGGTCAACGGCGAGCGTCTGCCAATTTGGGCTGCTGACTATGTGCTGTCTGACTACGGAACTGGCGCAATCATGGCTGTTCCCGCCCACGACGACCGTGACATGGCTTTCGCAGTCAAATTCGACTTGGATGTTCGCACCGTGGTCGACACCGGCGAAGACGACCCTTCGGTAACCAAGGTTGCCACCACATCCGAGGGTGTTTTGGTCAACTCTGGTGAGTTCAACGGCCTGCCTAAGGCCGACGCCATCAAGGCAATTACCGCCCACCTCGAAACCTCGGGCAAAGCCAAGCTCGCTAAGAACTTCAGACTTCGTGACTGGTTGATTTCACGTCAGCGTTATTGGGGAACCCCGATTCCGATCATCCACTGTGATGCCTGTGGCGAGGTGCCTGTTCCGGTCGACCAGTTGCCGGTTGAACTTCCATCTGCTGCTGGGCTCGATCTAAAGCCAAAGGGTTCTTCTCCGCTCGGTGCTGCCGAAGACTGGGTCAACGTTGCTTGCCCGAAGTGTGGAGCCGCAGCGAAGCGCGACTCAGACACCATGGACACCTTCGTGGATTCATCGTGGTATTTCTTGCGCTTCTTGTCGCCGAACAGCGAAGAAGTGCCTTTTCCTAAAGAAGAGGCGGCTCGCTGGGCACCAGTTGACCAGTATGTCGGCGGCGTGACCCACGCGATTTTGCACCTGCTTTACGCACGCTTTTTCACCAAGGCGCTGCACGACATGGGAATGATCGATTTCGAGGAGCCATTCACCAGATTGCTAAACCAGGGCATGGTTTTGATGAACGGTTCAGCTATGTCGAAATCGCGCGGCAACCTAGTTGCACTAAGCGACCAGCTCGACGAGCACGGCGTTGACGCCATCCGTTTGACCATGGCTTTCGCAGGGCCGCCAGAAGACGACATCGACTGGGCGGATGTTTCGCCATCAGGTTCGGCAAAATTCTTGGCTCGCGCCTGGAGAACCGCAAACGACGTTCGTAGCGAAGTTGGTGTTGATTTTGCCAAGGGCGATGCCACACTGCGCAAGGCGACCCACTCCTTCCTGCGCGATTTTGGGCCACTAATCGAAAACTTCAAGTTCAACGTTGGCGTAGCCAAGGTTATGGAGTTGGTGAACGCTCTTCGCAAGACCATCGATGGTGCCGCCGGGCCAAGTGACCCTGCTGTGCGTGAGGCCGCCGAGGTTGTCGCCAAGGCACTCTCGCTCTTCTCGCCTTACACGGCAGAAGACATGTGGAGCAAGCTCGGTCACCAGGCGCCTGTAGCTCTAGCCGGTCTACCAGAGGCTGATCTCTCACTGGTTGTTGAGAGCTCTATAGTTGCCGTGGTTCAGGTTGACGGCAAGGTTCGTGACAAGTTCGAGGTAGCCACCAACATCTCGGCAGACGCTCTTCGTGAGCTGGCTATGGCTTCAGACGCGGTGAAGCGCTCGATCGGTGATCGCGAGATTGCCGCAGTAATCGTTCGCGAACCAAAACTGGTCAACATCGCCACCAAGTAGTCGTTTTCCACAGTTATCTGGCCTGTCGGTTTCGCGCCCGCCCGATGCCTTAGTTTCGCCATGTGAATCGAATTCGAGAGCTGCTATCGAAGGCTAAGGCTGGCGACAAAGCATCTCGCATCGCGCTAATCGCACCCTTAGTGGCTTTCGTTTTCGCACTCGGATGGTTCAACTCGGGGGTTCCTCCAACTCAAGTAGTCGAACCAACCCCATCGCTCTACGCCGAGTCTGGGGAGTTGAACGAAACCGAAGTGTCATTGAGCACAGACATTTTTGTGCATGTCACCGGGGCAGTAGCGAAACCAGGTGTCTACGCGACAGAAGTTGGTTCCCGCGTATTCGATATTGTCGCGATGGCCGGAGGCTTCACCAAAAAGGCAGATCAGGCCAGCGTCAATCTCGCTCGTTTAGTTTCTGACGGCGAGCAGCTCTTGGTTTTTGAGCGAGCAACTTCATCGAACACGGCAACTGCGACATCCAACGCACCTTCCGGTTCAATGGCCGGCACCTTGGTTAGTTTGAATCGAGCAACACAAAGCGAACTCGAAGAATTACCGGGGGTAGGCCCGACTCTGGCCCAGCGAATCATCGATTGGCGAAGCGCAAACGGAGGTTTCAAATCTCTAGAAGACCTTCTCGAAGTAGGTGGCATCGGCGATAAGTTGTTCGCCGGCATTCAAGGCAAGGTCGCGCTGTGATTCCATTCGTGTGGGCAGGTGCGTTATCAATCGCATTGCTGGCTCAGAGCTTGGTTTCTGAAGCATGGGCAAAGTGGCTGATACCAATTGCGGTTGTGACATTGGCCATCGCGGTTTCTATGAAACTTCAGCCCAAGTCAGCAAACGCATCGATGACATTGGTTGTCGGTCTTTCGCTGATTTTTACATTCGCCGGTGCTAATGCGTCAATAGCCGCGGCTACTAGCTCGCCCGTCGAGGTTTTGGAGCACGCTCAGTCGTATTCGACTATCGAATGCACCGTTCGAGTGACACAAATCGACCGATTTCAAGTGCTAGGTGAGGTCACGTCAAGCGTGCTGCCAACCTTCTCGGCGGCGGTGGTTTTCAAAGATGATGTTCGGGAGGCACTTAAGGTTGGCCAACGCTTCGAAGGCTCTTTTCGCCTTAAACCCAGCCATCGCGATTCACCAAAGTTTGCGCTGGTTCAGACAGGCTCGCTCAAAGTGCTTTCACCAAAAACGAGTTGGCTCGACACAGTTCGCTCAAATTTTGCATCGACCGCCAAGTCCATTAGTCCAGACTCGGGTGCTTTGGTTGCGGGGCTTGCCATCGGAGACGATTCAGCTTTATCCGACCAAATGCTCACGCGCATGAAAACCCTCTCGCTGACCCACCTCACCGCCGTTTCTGGAGCGAACTGCGCCATTGTTATTGGCGGCGTGTTTCTTCTGCTCAAGCGGGCCGGTAGCAGACGATTTGTGACGCTCTCGCTCTCTCTTTTCGCACTCGCTCTCTATGTCGCGGTAGTGGGTTTTGAACCCTCGGTCATTCGTGCCGCGATCATGGCCTCGGTGGTTTTGCTGTGTGCCTTCGCCGGTCGCAGAATTCCACCGACCGTCGCTCTTTCTTGGGCTGTGATTTTGGTCTTGAGCTTCTGGCCAAGCATGGTTACAAGCCTCGGCTTTTGGTTGTCGGTCGTGGCGACGGCAGCCATTTTGCTTATCGCGCCTGCGCTTTACAAGAAATTGGCTACTCGCATGCCAGCCGTTTTTGCATTGGGTTTGGCCGTTGTCGTTTCAGCTCAGCTTTGGTGTTTGCCGATGCTGGTGAACCTATCTGGTGGCCTGCCAACATATTCGATTGTTGCCAATTTGCTGGCCGAGCCACTGGTTGCACCCATTACTGTGCTTGGAATTCTGGCGCTGGTTGTTGCCATCGTGTTTCCGCCACTAGCCGCATTGCTCTACTGGCTCGCGTCCTTTGCCGCCTATGGCATCGAAATGATAAGCAACCTAGCGCTTTTGCCAGCTGCCACTATCTGGTGGCCAGAGGGTGCGCTAGGCATCCTGCTCATGGTGGTATCGGTCGGCGCAATCAGTCTCATGATCATTTCTCGGATGCGCAAGCAAGCCATTTTCGCGATTACTCTCGTTGCACTCACCTTCGTTTCGTTTTCGGGCTCCGCCGTGGCTCGATCTCAAACCTGGCCAGGCACCGACTGGCAGGTTGTGTCTTGCGACGTGGGTCAAGGCGATGCCACGGTCATCCGCTCTTCGGGTCAGACGATGTTGATCGATGTTGGCCGAGACCCAGAGCCGATAGCCAAATGTTTAGAAACACTCGGTATCTCACAAATCGAAGTGTTGTTACTCACGCACTTCGATGCCGATCACGTGGGTGGTTTGGCTGGTGCCCTAAAACGGGCGCAGGTAAGCCAAGCGCTGATCAGCCCTTTTGATGACGAAAGACCGCAAGTTGCGGTGGCACTTGGCCAACTCGCAGAAGCAAACGTTTCGGTTTCAACCGCAGAGGTCGGCGACCGAGGCACGCTCGGAGGTGCAACTTGGATAGTCGCTGCACCAGAGCCCAGGGCCGCGGGCGCAGAAGACAGCAACGACGCAAGCGTGATACTGAGGGTCGAAACGAGCCAGTGGCTGCTGCTAGCTTTTGCCGATGCGGGGGAGCGGGCCCAAATGCGAACCGTGCGGTTGCGAAACTCCCTGCTCAACCGAACCCCTGGTAAGCCGCTCATCGTGAAGGTGAGCCACCACGGGTCGGCCGATCAATACGCAGAACTTTTCGAAGACCTGAGACCCGAGGTCGCATTGTTTTCGTCGGGGAAGTCGAATAGCTACGGGCATCCGACAAAACGAGCGCTCGAAATCTTTGAAAAGGCCGGTTCGGCAATCTTTCGAACCGATCAGCAGGGTGCTATTGCTCTGACCATGCTCGATGGTTCGCTGAACGTGTTGACCGAACGTGAAAGATAAGGTTATTCAGTGAGTTCAGCAAAGCAAGTGCAATGGAGACGGGCACAGCCCGCGCCCATCATGCTCATTTCGGGTGCTGAACAGTATTTTGCTAGTGTTGCAACTCGCTCGATCAGAGATCAGCTACGACAAAAATACGCAGACCTAGAAATCAGCGAGATAAACGCTGGCGACTACCGCTCTGGGCAACTGCTAAACGTTGCTAGCCCGTCACTCTTCGCCGAACCTCGGCTTATTCTCATCGACGACGCAGACCGTTGCACCGACGAGTTCATCGAAGATGGCAAGGCCTATGTTCAAAACCCCGCTGCCGACACTTTTGTTCTAATCCGTCACCACGCCACGAGTGTTCGAGGCAAAGCCCTGCTCGATGCCATTCGATCGAGCGACCAGGCCATCGAGGTGGTGTGTCCAAAGTTCGACAAAGATTACAGCCGCACAGACTTTCTCAACGGCCATTTTCAAGACGCTGGTAGACAAATCTCCGGCGGGGCAATCAAAGCGCTGGTTGACGCATTTTCGGGTGATGTTGCCGAGTTAGCCGCCGCTTGCAATCAACTGCTCGCCGACAACGAAGGCGCAATCACGCAAGAAATGGTTGACCAGAACTTTGGTGGTCGCGTTGAGGCAAGTTCGTTCAAAATCGCCGACGCAGCGCTTGCCGGCAAGCCTTCCGAGGCTCTCACTTTGCTGCGCCACGGCTTATCAACGGGCCTAGAAGCCGTTCCTCTAGTGGCAGGTTTAGCCGTTCGTGTGCGTCTGCTGGCCAAAATGTCTGCAGATCCGACAGCTACACCGGTTTCACTCGGTGTCGCTCCTTGGCAACTAAATAAAGCTCGTGCCGAATTGCAGGGATGGTCTGACGAAGCTCTGGGTAAAGCCGTGCAAATGGTTGCCGATGCCGACGCAGCCGCGAAGGGTGCCGAAAAAGACACCACCTACCGCCTTGAGCGATTGATTCACTTTCTGGCAGTCAAGGGTCGAGAACTTTGACCAAGCGTTTTGCGTCTTGGCTCGCGCTAGCCGCCGTATTGATGTATTCCCTAGTGCTTCGACCGCCTTTGGCAGCGGTCGGGCCGTTGCTGCCGCTAATCGATGAGGACTTGGGGCTATCTCTAGCGCAACAGGGTTTTCTCACCGCCATTCCGGTTTTCTCGTTTGGTATAGGTGCATTCGCTGGCCCTGCCCTAGCCAAGAGGCTCGGTTTGGAACGCGCGCTGTTCTGGCTTCTCGCACTACTTACTCTGGCCATCGGCCTACGGGGCTGGTTTGGCTTTACCTCGCTGGTGATCGGCACAACCGTTGCTGGGCTGGCCATCGCAGTTTCGAATGTGCTCTTGCCTTCGGTTATTCGTGGGCGGTTCTCGAAACATGTTCCGCAGGTCACGGCTCTCTTCACAACCGTCTTGGCCATCTCTGCAAGCGTCGCTGCGGCCAGCGCGGTGCCAATTGAGAGTTCACTTGGCAACTGGAACCTGACGCTCATGGTTTGGATCGCACCGGCCGTTCTAGCGATGGTGCTTTGGAAGACAGCCCTCAAGGTTCCCATCCAAGTGGAATCATCGAGCACCGAAACCGAGCCAGGTCAGGCACGACCCGCTTCGAACGATTTTGATTTGGTGCTTCGCTCAAAAGTGACTTGGGCGATCTTCGGATTCTTCGGAATTCAGTCGGCCGGTTTTTACGTTCTACTTTCGTGGCTGCCAACCATACTTATCGAGCGCGGATACACGGCTGAGGCGGCCGGTTCACTTCTTGGCCTGGCAACCATCGTTGGCGTTCCGACCGGCTTGCTGCTGGCCAGTTCATTCGCCAAGATCAAAAGACTCGATTGGTTGGCGCTTTCGGTAACGCTTGTGACCGCGGCTGGTTTTCTTGCCCTCGAGGTGGAGCAGTCGCTTCTGGCCTGCATTCTGATTGGCCTTGGGCAAGCCGCCACGTTCCCGCTTTCGCTCACGATGATCAGCACCAAGGCTGACAAATCAATCACGCCAACGCTCTCAGCGACGACTCAAGGCTTGGGTTACGTTTTTGCCGGAATCGTTGCCTTCTCGATGGCCGGGATTCGTGAAGTCAGTGGCAGCTGGTCGCTCGGAATCTGGATCATCTTCGGACTTACTCTGGCTCAGGCCTATTGCGGGTTTGCTGCAGACCGTGCAAAGCCCATCTCGGTTTCACGAATCTAGAGCGCAAAAAAAACACCCCGAGAATACCTCGAGGTGTTTTTTGAAGTTTCGATTTAGAGAGCGGAAACCTTCTTGGCGATGGCCGACTTGCGGTTCGCTGCCTGGTTCTTGTGAATAACGCCCTTCGAAACGGCCTTGTCGAGCTTCTTGGTTGCAACCGCTAGAGCTGCAGACGCTGCTGCCTTGTCTCCGTTGGTGGCAGCCTCTTTCGCTGCGCGAACAGCGGTCTTTAGCTCGCTCTTTACAGCCTTGTTACGCTCGGCTGCCTTGCGGTTCGTGCCGATACGCTTCAACTGTGACTTGATGTTTGCCATGTTTCACTTTCAATTTTGGATTTTCACGTGGAAAACCCTCGAATGTTTTTTAGGGGGTTTTGGATGGAGACACTCATCCGCTACTGAACTAAATGCTACCAGCACACACGGCTACAAGGCAACAAGTCGGGGGAGTTGTGCGAGAATAGTTGAGTTGCAATCGCAACCACTAACGCCACTGATACTCAACGAGGTTTAACTTGTCGCCACGCGCAAAGCGGAGTCTGGAGCCATCCAAGACCGACCCCTCGTTCATTCGCAATTTCTGCATCATTGCGCATATTGACCACGGAAAGTCGACCCTCGCCGACCGCATGCTGCAGTTAACCGGGGTCGTTGACGACCGCTCAATGCGCGCGCAATACCTCGACCGCATGGATATCGAACGTGAGCGCGGCATCACCATCAAGTCGCAAGCCGTTCGCATGCCCTGGGAAGTTGACGGTCAAACCTACGCACTAAACATGATCGACACCCCGGGTCACGTGGACTTCACCTACGAGGTATCCCGTTCACTTGCTGCCTGTGAGGGCGCTGTTCTTCTAGTTGACGCGGCTCAGGGCATCGAAGCTCAAACCTTGGCTAACCTGTATCTCGCCATGGAGAACGATCTGACGATCATCCCAGTTCTAAACAAGATTGACCTGCCAGCCGCCCAGCCTGAGAAGTATGCCGAAGAACTGGCGAACCTAATCGGTGGTAACCCAGAAGACTGCCTGCGCGTGTCGGGTAAGACCGGCATCGGCGTGGATGCACTGCTAGACAAAATCGTTGCCACCGTGCCTAATCCGGTCGGAGACCCAAACGCGCCAGCCCGAGCCATGATCTTTGACTCGGTTTACGACTCCTACCGCGGCGTGGTCACCTACGTTCGAATGATTGATGGTTCGTTCTCGCCTCGCGAGCGCATTCAGATGATGTCGACCAAGGCAATTCACGAATTGCTCGAAATCGGAGTTTCATCGCCAGAACCTGAGCCAACCAAGGGGCTAGGCGTGGGCGAAGTGGGCTACATCATCACCGGTGTGAAAGATGTTCGCCAGTCAAAGGTTGGTGACACAATTACCACCCAGGCTAAGCCGGCAACCGTGGCGCTAAAGGGTTACAGCGAACCTAAGCCGATGGTGTTCTCAGGCATTTATCCGATTGACGGTAGTGATTACCCGAACCTACGTGAGGCCCTAGACAAGCTCAAACTTTCAGACGCCGCGCTGGTTTACGAACCAGAAACCTCGGTCGCCCTGGGCTTCGGCTTCAGATGTGGCTTCTTGGGGCTACTCCACCTCGAAATCGTCACCGAGCGTCTTGAGCGCGAGTTCGGCCTTGATCTAATCGCCACCGCTCCATCTGTGGTCTACGAGGTCACCATGGAAGACCTGAAAGAGTTCACCGTAACTAACCCGAGCGAGTTTCCGACCGGCAAGGTGAAAAAGGTGCTCGAGCCTATGGTTCGCGCCACCATTTTGAGCCCGAAAGACTATGTCGGCACCATCATGGAGCTCTGCCAGACCAGACGCGGCGTGATGATCGACATGCAGTACCTAGGCGAAGACCGGGTGCAGTTGCGCTACACCCTTCCGCTTGCCGAAATCGTTTTCGACTTTTTCGACCAGCTCAAGAGCCGAACCCAGGGTTATGGCTCGCTCGACTATGAAGAGGCGGGCTTGCAACAGGGCGACCTCGTCAAGGTAGACATTCTGCTTCAAGGTGACCAAGTGGATGCTTTCAGCGCCATCGTTCACCGCGAAAAGGCCTATGCCTATGGCGTGATGATGACCGGCAAACTTCGCGAGTTGATTCCTAGGCAGCAATTTGAGGTGCCGATTCAGGCAGCCGTCGGTTCTCGAATCATCGCTCGTGAGAGCATCCGTGCAATGCGCAAGGATGTTCTGGCCAAGTGTTACGGCGGTGACATCAGCCGAAAGCGCAAACTACTTGAAAAGCAAAAAGAGGGTAAGAAGCGCATGAAGATGGTTGGCCGCGTAGAGGTTCCGCAAGAAGCATTTATTGCCGCGCTCTCATCAGACAGTGAGAAAAAGGGCGAGAAGAAGGGCAAGTAGTTGGCTGGCCCGCTGCCGATTGGCGAGGCTGTTCCCGCCGATGGTTCTTTGCCAGCATCCGTGCTTGAAAACTCTGCCAACAAAACCTTTCACGCCTATGTTCACGTGCCTTTTTGCAGGGTGCGCTGTGGCTATTGCGACTTCAACACCTATACATCTGCCGAGTTGCCGGGTTACAGCCCAGGCGATTTCGTCGGCAATCTGCGAGCCGAGTTGGCCTTTTCGCAGCGAGTGCTCGAAAACGCCGGCGTAGCCAATCGCGAACTGACTACCGTGTTCTTTGGCGGAGGCACCCCCACCCAGTTGGAGCCGACTCAACTCACCGGTGCGCTCACCTCACTTAGAGAGGCTTTTGGCATAAAGGCCGATGCCGAAATCACCACCGAGGCAAACCCCGACAACGTAGACGACCCCTACCTTGGCGCTTTGGCAGCGGCTGGCTTTACTCGCATCTCATTCGGCATGCAATCGGCCATCCCAGAGGTTCTAAAAACCCTCGAGCGCACCCATCAACCAGAGAATGTGCCGTTTGCGGTAGGTGCAGCCAAGCAGGCGGGCCTAGGCACCTCGGTAGATCTCATCTACGGCGCACCTGGTGAAACCATGGCGCAGTGGCAGCAAACCGTAGACAGCGCCCTCGAACTCGAAACCGACCACATCTCTGCCTATGCGTTGATCGTTGAGCCCGGCACCAAGTTGGCTAGGCAGATTCGCTCGGGTGAGTTAGCCGAACCTGATGACGACCTAACTGCCGATAAGTATGAATACTTGGATGCAGCGCTTAGCGACGCCGGCTTCGAATGGTACGAGTTGAGCAACTTCAGTAGAAGTGCTCAAACTCGCTCGGCTCACAACATGGCCTATTGGAACACCCAAGACTGGTGGGGTTATGGTCCGGGTGCTCACAGCCACGTGGGTGGTGTGCGTTGGTGGAACCAGAAGCACCCAACCGGATACGCGGCAGCGCTCGCCGAGGGTGTGACGCCGGCGGCCGGGCGAGAGTTGTTGAGTGACGCAACTCGTTTAGAAGAACGACTGCTTCTCGAGCTGCGGTTGCGCTCCGGCTTAGCTATCGAAGTCGTCAAAGCCATAAACCCGAAGGCAACCGGGGTAGTAGCGACTTTGATTGCCGATGGGTTGGTCGAAGCATCCGCCGCGCTCGCGGGTTCGCTAGTGCTAACCCTCAAGGGTCGCTTGCTAGCCGATGCGGTTGTTCGACGCCTTATCTAGCGCTCGCCGGAGCCTGCTGGGGTAATATTGGCACTCAAGGCCCCTAAGTGCTAACGAGGTGAAGATGCTCCAAGACCGCACCCTAGAAGTGCTGCGCGCTATTGTTCAGGACTACATCAACACCAAAGAGCCGGTTGGTTCAAAAACCCTCGTCGATCGACACAATTTCGGCGTCTCATCGGCAACAATTCGCAACGACATGGCGCTTCTTGAAGAAGAAGAGCTAATCGTTGCCCCACACACCTCGAGTGGGCGTGTACCGACCGACAAGGGGTACCGACTTTTTGTTGACCGCTTGAGCGAGGTTAAGCCGCTTTCAAACGCCGAACGATCGGCCATCGAGACCCTGCTCACCGCCAGCAGCGACCTTGAAGACACTCTTGCCAAAACCGTTCGACTGCTTTCTCACCTAACCAATCAGGTTGCGATGGTTCAATTTCCAACTTTGGGCAAGTCACAGGTCAGAAACATCGAGTTGCTTTCAATCACCGATGGAAAAGTACTGATTTTGCTGGTGGTCGACAACGGTCGCATCGAACAGCACATGATTGAAACTCCTGGTGGGTATGAGCTGGATGACTTGGCAGAGATTAGGGCGAGGCTGAACGCCTCCCTGGCTGGTAAACAACTTGCCAGTGTTGAAGGGCTACTCGCCACATTTGCCGAAAATTTTGCTCCAGATCGTCGTGCTTTGGTGACCCGAGTTGTGAACGGGCTGCTCGAAAGCGTTGACGCCAACCGAACCGAAAAATTGCTTCTCGCCGGAACCGGAAACTTAGCCAGGCGCGAAAATGATTTTGCCGGCTCCATCACCCCTGTTCTTGACGCGATTGAAGAGCAGGTGGTGTTGCTCCGCCTAATGAGCGAAATGCAGTCAGAGCAGCACGGTGTTGGCGTTCGAATCGGTCGTGAAAGCGGAGTCATCGGATTAAACGAAACATCGCTGATGGTTGCCGGCTACGAAAACCAAGGCGCAGAAGTAGCCAAACTCGGAGTTCTCGGCCCAACCCGCATGGATTACTCGGGAAACATTGCGGCCATTAGAGCGGTTGCCCGCTACCTAACCAAGATTCTCGGAGAATAACTTGAGCGACCACTACGAAGCCCTAGGTGTCGAGCGCGGTGCCAGCGATGAGCAAATCAAGAAGGCTTACCGCAAACTCGCCCGCGAGTTACACCCGGATGTGAACCCAGAACCCGCCGCTCAGGAGCGCTTCAAAGCCGTCACGCACGCCTACGAGGTGCTCAGCGACCCCGACGCCCGTCGAAACTACGACATGGGCGGTTCTGACCCGTTTGGTGGAGCGGGCGGTTTCGGTTTTGGAGACATTTTCGATTCATTCTTTGGTGGTGGCGGTTCG
>CAIZQQ010000145.1 GCA_903935175.1 uncultured Micrococcales bacterium | reverse complement strand
CCGCGATAAATTACACACAGACGGAATTTTCGCTAAATGCTAAACGAACGGGGGTGACGAGATGAAGTTAAGAGCAGCAGTTTTGTCGTTCATCGCAGCCGCCACCATTGCTGTAGCCGTGACCCCCGCCTTTGCCAACGTGCCCAATCCGTCGCTCACCCCGATTCCTTTTACCACCAGCACCCCGAGTGGTTCACCGTCGCCAAGTTCGAGCTGGCAAACCGTTACCCCGGTTCCAGACCCATCTGGATCATCGCTCGCACCAACTCCGACAACCAACCCGAGCCCGAGCCCAACCGCCTCTGTGAAACCGAGTGCTTCGCCTAGCCCCAAGCCGACATCGACGCGCGGCCCTTCGCCACGACCATCCGCTTCGTCAAGTTGGGGGCCAAGCCCCTCTTCGGAACCCTCCGAGACCATCGAACCTTCTGAAAGCCCGAGCCCTACGCCACCACCGTGGATGCCCGACCCAGAGGTTCTCGAAGCCCTGCGCGTTGCCGCCGAGGCCGACCTTCGCTACCAAATCACCCTGCTTTACATCAAGCAGTTTGAGAGCGACGACAGCTATGACGCCGCCTCACATTGGTATTCAGAAAATTGGCAGGGCAAACCAACCAGCAACCAGCGTTGGGCGATTTCGAGAAACAAGAGTTTGATCAGTCAAACCGACTGGAAGATCCGGATGCTCGAAAACGACATCAAGCGACTCAAGGTGAAGACCAAATGGACCAAACCCGAATATGACCGTGCCGTTAGCGCGGCCAAGTCACTGCGTAGCCGCAGCGACTGGAAAATTAGCTCGGGTTACAACGACAACCGCCGCTATCTCAATAGTGCAAAGAGCGATCTAGGTTGGGCCAAGAGCGAAGCAAGGCGCTACAAGCCAAAAGAAGGCGAGCTAATCGTCGAGCCGACCCCACCACAAACGGCACTGTTCTTAGAGCGCGAAGTCGAATACCGCGAACTTATTGACGAGCAGTTCGAAATGGTGCGCGAGCTGTACAAGCAAACCAAGAGCCACTTCTAGTTCGAACTGGGCGGCTGCAAGTCGTCGTTTGCACCCAGCTGATTGCTGAGCCCAGGGTCGCCGGTCAGATATTCGTTCAGCAGGTAGTTGATTTCACCAAATGCCAACGCCTCGGTATAGGCGGTGTTTTTGTAAAAACGCGAAAAGTCGACCGCGCGCAGCGCTTCGAGCGCGCGAGGGTGACCCAGCTTTAGGAACATCCGCGTTGAATTTTGCCTGCGCTCAAACTCGGTGCGCACGGTGCCGCAGCCGAACCCAAAAACCGTCAAGGCAACGTCGGCCTCGGCCGGCGAACACTTGGTGACGAACCCGTGGTCGATTACCAACACTCGCTCGCGCAGTTCTTCGCGCCGCTGCCACACCTGAAAACAGGTTGCCAGCAACTTGCGACTGCTCAGGCTCTGGCCGGCGTCGTCGAGGTAGTCGAGCGTCAGGTCGTGATCGCTCACCAGGTGAAAACGGCGGTCTAGGCGGTTGATCACAGACCATTTGCGCCACGAGCGCGGCACGATGAACGCGATGTATTCGCTAACCTCGGCGGCTCGATTGAAAAAGGGGATACTCAGCGAATTGTTTCGACCGAATGGCGGGTTCGAGATGGTGATGGCGTTGTGTGCGCCGAGATCAACCTCGAGAAAGTCGCCGGTGTTCACTCGTGCGTGCTTTGGCTCAATGTCGACGCTTAGTACTTTTGCTGCGCCGGCTGCCTCGGCTGCTTCGACAAATGACCCAGTGCCCCCAGCAGGTTCGATGACGGTTCTAGTCTTGAAGTCGCCGACCAACGCGGCCACTTCGGCGACCAGTTTTGCCGCCAGGGGAGCTGGTGTGTAGTACTGCTCTTTGCCCGTGACGCGGGTGTTGCCGGGGCGCACTCTCACCACGGATGCGGTTTCGAGGTTCTTGGCTGCGGGCTTGGTCACCTGTCAAGAATATCGGCAACTGACCCTCGCAAACACCACAAAAAAAGTTACCCAAAATGCGCCGAAGTCGCGGGTGCTTTCGGTTAGTCTGAAGGGCTGCCCTGATCAGGGCCCAAAGTCACATAAGGCTTTCAAAGAAGAAACAGGTTTCATTTTGGCTAAGCAAGCAGAGCGCGAATCAATGATCGTGGCGAGCAAACTCACCAAGACCTACGGAGAGTTTGTTGCTGTCGACGGCATCGACTTCGAGGTCAAGCGCGGTGAATCATTCGGCATTCTCGGCCCAAACGGTGCCGGCAAATCAACCACCATGAAGATGATTGCCGCCACCAGTCAGCGCACCTCGGGCGAGCTAGTCATTCTTGGCAAAGACCCAGACAAGAAGGGCCCTGAGATTCGTGCCCACCTGGGTGTCGTGCCTCAGCAAGACCTCGTCGACCGCGAGCTCAAAGTTTGGGAAAACCTCTACGTATACGGCCGCTACTTTGGGCTGAAGCGCGGGTTCATCTTGAAGAAGATTGAAGAGTTGCTCGATTTCGCTCAGTTGCAAGAAAAGCGCAACAGCAAAACCGACGAACTTTCAGGCGGCATGAAGCGCCGACTCACCATCGCTCGTGGCCTAATCAACGAACCTGAGATTCTTTTGCTCGATGAGCCGACCACCGGCCTAGACCCTCAGGCACGACACATTCTGTGGGATCGCCTGTTTCGCCTAAAGGAGGTTGGCGTGACCCTGGTCATCACAACCCACTACATGGATGAAGCCGAGCAACTCTGTGACCGCCTGGTTGTTATGGACAAGGGCAAGATCATGGCCGAGGGTAGCCCAGCCGACCTGATCAAGAAATACTCGAGCAAAGAGGTGCTCGAGGTTCGCTTTGGGTCAGCAAACAACGAGCAGGTTGCCAAAGACCTCGCCGGTATCGGCGAGCGTCTCGAGATTCTGCCAGACCGCATCCTCGTTTACACCGCCGATGGTGAGAAAGAGCTCGAGAAGATTGTCAAAAAGGGCCTAAAGCCGGTCACCTCGCTCGTTCGCCGCTCGAGCCTAGAAGACGTGTTCTTGCGCCTAACCGGCAGAAGCTTGGTCGAATAATGCAAACCATGCAAGAAACCTGGCAAGGGGCGGCCACGCTGGTCGACCCGGCAGTGCCTCAGCGTTGGGGTTTTTGGTATGTCGCCGAAACGCGCCTGCGCAACATGTCAAAGTGGTGGCCCGCGATCGTTGCCTTTGGCATCGGGAATCCGGTGCTTTACCTGTTCTCGGTTGGTGTCGGTATCGGTTCTCTGATCAGTGGCCCGGTTGACGGCGTAAGCTACCTCGCATTTCTCGCACCGGCCCTGCTGGCAACGGCCGCGATTCAAGCAGCGATGGATGAAGTGTCGTTTCCGACCATCGAAGGGTTCGTGTGGGACAAAACCTTCTTCGCAACCAATTCGACGGGTATCACCGGCCCACAAATCGTAAACGGCATGATGGTGGCCGCCATGATTCGTGCGGTAGCCACCGTGCTCATCTATGAGTTGATTTTGCTGATGTTTGGTGCAATCACCATGGATGCAGTGCTGCCGCTTCTGCTGTCTTCATCGTTTGCCGCACTGGCCTTCGCTGCCGTCATGTTTGCGGTCACCGTGAAGATCAAAGATGACGATGGATTCTTCGCAATCATCGGTCGATTCGTGATCACGCCGATGTTCATGTTCTCGGGCACCTTTTATCCGCTAGAAAACACTCCGATTTACCTACAGTGGATCGGCTGGATTTCGCCGCTGTGGCACTCAACAGACATCGGTCGCGCACTTTCTTATGGCGCAGATGTTGACGGTTGGTTGATGATTGTGCACTTCGGCTTTCTAATCGCTATGGCCATCGGTGGCTTCGCCTGGGTTTATCCACAATTCATCAAGAGGTTGTCAGCATGAGCATCATTAATGCCACGGTAGACACAGCAGTCGCAATCGCCGAACGTCGCAGTAACAGGGCAACCGCTGGCGTCTACGCTGGCCGCTCGGGTTCGGTTCTAATGCGCAACTTTTATGCGCTCAAAACCTCGAACGCGGTTGCGGTCATCTCGGGCTTTTTCGAGCCCGTGCTCTATCTGCTTTCGTTTGGCTATGGCATCGGCAGTCTGATGGAGGGCGAGGCAAGCGCCTACGCCATGTACATCATGCCGGCACTGCTCGCCACCAGCGCCATGAACGGTGCCATTTACGACAGCACTTGGAACGTCTATTTCAAGATGCACTTCGGCAAGCTTTACCAGAGCATGATGTCGACTTCGCTTGGCCCCTTGGATGTTGCACTCGGCGAAATCGGATGGGCACTGTTGCGCGGCCTGGTCTATGCCATCGGCTTCATGATTGTGGTCACACCGCTCGGCTTGGTCACCTCGTGGTGGGCTTTACTGGCCATTCCGGCGGCCGTGCTGATCGCGTTCGGCTTTGCCTCGGTAGGTATGGGCGTCACGTCGTATCTGAAGAGTTTTCAGCAGATGAACTGGGTCAACTTTGTGTTGCTGCCGATGTTCTTGTTCTCTGGAACCTTCTTTGACATCACCAAGGCATACCCCGACTACGTGGTTTGGTTCATCCAAGCGCTACCGCTCTGGCAAGCAATCGAACTGGTGCGCGGGCTCATGACCGGCGCTGTCGGCCTTGCCACGCTCGGCCACGTGCTCTACTTTGTCGTGATGATTGTGGTCGGTTTGAT
>CAIZQQ010000144.1 GCA_903935175.1 uncultured Micrococcales bacterium | reverse complement strand
CTTTTCAATCTCGATGCCGTCGGCGACCATGCTCGGTGATGAGTCACTAACCCGAGCACTGAAACCAAGCATTAGCGAATAAGGAAAAGGCCAAGCCTGGCTGCCTAGGTACTGCGGATCTTCGACAACCAGCCCCGACTCTTCAAACATTTCTCTGATCACCGCAGCCCCCAGCGACTCCCCCGGTTCGACAAATCCGGCCAGAATCGACCAACGGTTCTGCTCCCACACGCCTTGTGAACCAAGAAGAATGCGGTCTTGTGCGTCAACTATGGCAACGATGATTGCCGGGTCGGTTCGCGGGTAGGTTTCTTGATCATCTTTGAAGCAGCGACGCACCCAGCCACCCTGCTCAACCACCGTGGGCGTGCCACAACTTGGGCAGTGCTTGTGGGTGTCGTGCCAATTGGCAAGAGCCAACGCTTGGGTGA
This sequence comes from uncultured Micrococcales bacterium, assembly GCA_903935175.1. GTDB lineage: Bacteria > Actinomycetota > Actinomycetes > Actinomycetales > Microbacteriaceae > Rhodoluna. Next base: position 1,468 of record CAIZQQ010000144.1, on the reverse strand, counting down.
ACAGGCCGGCGTCGCGATCCGAGAGTCCAGCGCCAGATTTTCTCAAGTTATGCCACTTTGCTGAATCTGGTTCGACAAGGTCTGCGGCGTTTTTACCCAACACCGCTAATACGACTGGGGTTTGTGCCGGTTCGTTGGTCGAAGCATCCACGCTCTTGCCCAAGTAAACGCGCAACTGCGCACTCGGCACGGCATCGACTTCGAGCAGGCGAAGTGCAGGCTGAACCCTGCCCTCGGTTTCGAGCAACAAAACTTGGCCCTCGTACATGGCCAAAACTCTGGTGAGCGGGTTTTGCCATAGCTCGTCAAAAAGTTCGGGGCGGCTTCGAGAAAGGTAATCGCGGTCAACGGCATGGCGCGCCAGAACGAGATTCAACTCGCCTTCTGGCAAATGTCTCATGGTGACTCACTTCGTTGGGTGCGTGGCGATGCAGGGTGTTTGCTCAAGATACTTCTAACCTGAATGCCATGGGCAAATCTCCCTTGATTTTAGCCGCCCTTGCGAAGGCGGCAGTTCCGAGTCTGACATTCACCTCGGTAAAGAAACTAAGTGCTGGCGGCACCGGACTATTCGATTCCGCGCTTCTCACTTCAACAACAGGCGAACACTACGTGGCGCGCACCCCGCAATCTAGGGCTGGCGCTCTCGAGCTCGATGTCGAAACCCAGGTGCTGCGCACCCTCGGGTCATCGGTTCGGTCACAGTTGCCATTCAAAATCACCAGTCAACTCGGTGAGACCAAGGATGCTCGCGGTGCACGTGTGGTTCTGTTCGAGTTCCTCTACGGAAACCCGATTGACCCGGCCCGCGTTGCTGCATCGAGCCCACTGGCCGGCAGCATCGGGTCTGCGATCGCAGCGATTCACGCCCTCGATACCGAGGCGATTCGCGCAGCAGGTTTGCCAGAGTTTTCGGCCGCGGAGTTGGTCAAGAAGCTTGTAAACGAACTCGATGAAGTTGCCGCCACCGGTGAAATTCCATCGGCACTGTTGAGCCGCTGGGAAAGTGCGCTCGAGGATGTTTCGCTCTTTCGCTACCAGCCAACCGTGGTTCACGGTGAGCTGAGCGCCGACACGGTTCTCGAACTCGACGGTCAGGTTTCGGCGGTACTCAACTGGGGTGCGCTTCACCTCGGCGACCCGGCACAAGACCTAACCTGGCTCGCCTCCACCGTCTACGGCGAACTATTCGATGCCGTGATGCTTTCTTATGCCAAAACTTCTGGATCTTCAGATGCCGGCTTGAAACAGCGCGCCGCTCTCTACAACGAGTTAGCCCACGCACGGTGGCTACTGCTCTGCGTGAAGAAGCAAGACGAGCAGGCGATTGCCGAGGCTCGGGCCGAGATCAACTACTTGGCTCAAGATCTTGAAGACGGAGTTTTGCCGGCCCTGACTGCCTCGGCATTTGTTTCGGCCGCCGCGGCCGGTGCTTTTGTGACGGCAGAACAAGCGGATGCGGGGGCCG
>CAIZQQ010000143.1 GCA_903935175.1 uncultured Micrococcales bacterium | reverse complement strand
TCTAGGGTTTAGCGATGATGCCGGGTCTTGGAAGACGATTCCGGTGTGCTTGCGAATCTTCTGCAAATCTTTAAGCGAGGCCTTGCTGATGTCGTTACCAGCAACGGTGATGGTGCCTTCTTTGATCGGAAGAAGACCGATGGCGGCGCGACCAATCGTGGTTTTACCAGAACCAGACTCACCTACGAGGCCGAGAATTTCACCTGGGTAAATGTCGAGCGAAATGCCCTGGGCTGCGGTAAACGCAGGCACGCGACCACGCTTCGGGTATTCGATGGTTACATCGCGAAGGCTCAACACGGCCTGGTTACCCTCTGCAACGCGCGCACGCGCTGGCACTGAGCCGAGTTTTGGCACCGAAGCAAGTAGCGACTGCGTGTATGGGTGCTGAGGAGAGTTGAAGATCTGGTCAGCAGTGCCCTGCTCAACCGTGAAGCCGTCTTTCATAACTAGGATGCGGTCGGCAAGGTCGGCAACAACGCCCATGTCGTGGGTGATCAAAAGAACAGCCGAATTGAGCTTGTCTTTAAGATTGCGCATCAGGTCGATGATTTCGGCCTGAACCGTTACATCGAGAGCGGTGGTCGGCTCATCCGCGATAAGAAGTGCAGGGTCACAAGCTAGCGACTGCGCGATCATGGCTCGTTGCCGTTGACCACCCGAAAGCTGGTGAGGGTACTTGTCGATTGACTTCTCTGGGTTTGGAATCTCGACCAGTGTTAGAAGTTCGATTGCACGGGTGCGAGCAGCGGCAGTGGTGATATCGAAGTGAGTCTTAAGAGTTTCGATGATCTGGAAACCGATTGTGTAAACCGGGTTTAGAGCAGTCATCGGCTCTTGGAAAATGTAAGCAACCTCTTTACCGCGGTAGCTTCGAAGGGTTTTGTTGTTTGCCGTCAGCATGTCAACGCCCTTGACCATAACCTTGCCCGTGGTGCGTGCGTTAGAGGCTAGTAGGCCCATGAGACCCATCGATGAAGAAGATTTACCCGAACCAGACTCACCAACGATGGCCAGTACCTCACCAGGCATGACGTGGTAATTCATGTCGATGGCAGCTGGGTACCAGACGCCGTCAACCCAGAACTCTACGTTGTAGTTCTCGACTTTGAGAATTGGCTCTACGTTTTGAGTCACGATCTCTACTTTCCTTCTACTGATGAAGTTGTTTGAAGCAATGGCAGAATGGTCTGGTGACCAATCTGAATGTGTTTCGACCTAGATCCGCCATCGTTCTTGCGAGCCTGGCTTTGGCCATCAATGTTTTGTTCGTCGTTCAAGTATTGTTCTACGGTGACGGCACCTGGATGGCTCAAGCCGGAGTTATGGCCACCACAGCAACCTTGGCTTGGCTGCTCTTCCTTAAACCCAAAGTTCTGATCTTCGATGAGGGAATCACCATTGTGAACCCCTTCATCACAGCAACTGTCGGCTGGGCTGAGGTCGACGAAATCGAAACTCGATTTGGCTTGACCATTTACAGCGGCGAGGCCAAGGTAGTGGCGTGGGCCGCTCCCGCTCCCGGTCGCTACCGTCGACGCACGGTTCACAGAGTTGACGTCAAGGGCGTTAACTACGACAGAGACTTCGGACTCAGACCTGGCGATCTGCCCAACAGCCACTCCGGTGCTGCCGCTCACATTGCTCGCACTCGTCGAGTCGAGTTTGAGCGAGCCGCAACAGTTGCCTCCGCTAAGCGCAGCGGTAGCGTCGACAAACTGGGCATCGCGCTGTTGAGCGCTAGCCTTCTCTTGCTTGTTCTCGGTAACTTGCTGCACTTTTAACCCTCTGATCTGCCTTGCTTAGGCAGATACCTTCGCGGCCAACTTGGCCTGAGCTCGGTCTTTCTTGCTGATACGACGACGTTGACGTGGATCAAACGCGTCTCGCAAACCATCTCCGATGAAGTTGATGCAAAGCGCGATCGCGATGATGAAAAGACCAGGCCACCAGAACAGCCATGGACGGGTTGCAAATGAGTCTTGGTATTGGCTAATCAGCGAACCAAGCGAAACGTCTGGCGACACCACACCGAAGCCTAGATAAGACAGACCGGTTTCGAGCAAGATTGCACCCGACATCGATAGCGTCACGGCCACGATGATGATACCCACGGCGTTCGGCAGGATGTGCTTGAAAATGATGCGTCGGTGGCTTGCACCGGCAACTCTGGCCGCATCAACAAACTCTCGCTCGCGAAGGCTCAAGAACTCGCCTCGAACCAAACGTGCCAGACCGATCCACCCAAACAAACCAAGGAAGATAGCCAGCACGACAACACCGAGGTTACCGACCTTGAAACCGATTACTGCACCAATCAAGATGACTGGGATGGTCGTGAAGAGGTCAACCACACGCATTAGGAAGCCGTCGATGCGGCCGCGGAAGTAACCCGCAACGGCGCCGACTACGGTGCCGATCAATCCACCTAGGAAACCGATGATCAACATCACCATGATTGACTGCTCAGCTCCGCGCATTACTAGCGAGAAGTAGTCGCGACCGATGTCATCTTGACCAAATGGGTGATCCCCGAGGCCAAATTGCATGGTTCCTACGGTCGCACTCGAAACGTCTTCAGGAGTGCCCGATGCTTTGCTTTCAAAGGTGAAGTCATACTCGGTGGCTTCGGTGATCGTGAAGGTGCCGTTGAATGCTTCCGGCTGAACGCCAGAGATAACAACCTGTTCGCCAGCCTTGAGTGTGTTCACGCCGCTCAGCGTGGCGATAACCTTCGAGCCGTCACCCTCAAGCCCAGAGAGGGTTCCCATTGGAGTGACATCGAATGGGTTCAGGTCTAGAGTCGGGCATCCGGTAGAACCGTCTGGACAGGCATCACCGTAGCGAAGCTCTGGAAGGTCATTGATGCTGTAGTGCCACCAACCCGGAATGGTAATTGGGTTTTTCTCATTGCCGAGGTGCAGACCAGATGCAGAGTAAGTGAACAGAACAATCGTGATGAGGGTAAAGAGGCCGATCATTGCACCGCGGTGACGCACAAAACGTCGACGAACGATTTGACCCTGGCTCAGGCCCTCGGTCTCTTTGTTTGAAATCGCATTTTCGTTTGACTCAGAAACCGAAGCCTCTGCAACAACTGCTGCTTTTTTCTTTCCAAACATGGTTATTCTCCAGTTCCTACGCGAATGCGTGGGTCAAGTGCCGAATAGAGCAAGTCTGAAACCAGGTTCGCACTTACTGCCAAGGTTGAGGTGATAACGAACACACCCATCATGAGGTTCAGGTCGAACGAGAACAGAGCCTGCCGAACAAGCGTTCCCATACCGATCCAACCGAAGACGCTCTCGGTGATGATCGCACCACCAATGAGACCTGCGAAGTCCCATGCCATAAGCGTGGTTAGCGGAATCAGCGCGTTGCGGAAAGAGTGACGCATCACAACTGTTCGCTCGGTAAGGCCCTTGGCACGAGCAGTGCGCACGTAGTCCATGTTGAGCACCTCGAGCAAGTTGCCGCGGGTGTATCGCACGTAACCGGCGAATGAGCCGATGGTGAGGGCAACGGTAGGCAAGATGATGTGCAGAATACCGTCAAGCGAGCCGACCCAGAAGTTGGGGTTCTCGGTAAGTTCCATTGCGATCTGGTCGTTGACCTGGCCAACGGTAGGAATCGGACGACCCGACACAAAGTCGCTGGTCACGTAAGGAATCCATTCCTGTGCGACGCGGTCGATGACGATAAGCAATGCCACCACGACTGCTGTGATAACGCTGGT
>CAIZQQ010000142.1 GCA_903935175.1 uncultured Micrococcales bacterium | reverse complement strand
GCGCACCTCTGTCGCCTCTTCGATGTTCTTCAGGCCGATGGCCTGATCTGCGACACCAGGAATCGGGAAGGTGCGAGAAACAGCACCCGCGGTCATCACGATCTGGTCGTACTTAAACTTCTTGGCACCCTTGACGCCCGCATACTCAATGGTTGCAATCTTCTTCTTGTGGTCAACGTTGGTGACCTTGCCCGAAACGATGTTGGTCTTGCGAAGGTGACGGCGGTGCGAAACCACTGCGTGGCGTGCCTCGATCGAACCGGCCACGACCTCAGGCAAGAACGGCTGATAGGTCATGTATGGCAGTGGGTCGACCATGGTTACTTCGGCTTCACCCTTGGCAAGGTGCTTCTCGAGCTTCCATGCGGTGTAGAAGCCGGCGTAACCGCCGCCGACGATGAGAATCTTAGGCGCGGTGGCTTCAGTTGATTTTGCAGGCATGATGACTAATTTACTACTTTCGTTATATCGATTTGTTCCAGAAAGGTCATTTGGATGCGCTCGACCCTGGGTCGGCGCACACGCATCGGGTCGGGCTCCAGCTGCAAGCATCCAAGGCTAAATCGCCAATCGGGTTGACGCCCGGCCCGGCTGCAAGTGAGTGACCAGCGAGAGCGTGCAGGCATTTGACCCGAACAGGCATTCCACCGGCCGAGATTCCGGCAATTTCTGGAACTTCACCGGTGCTCTTTTCAAGCTCGGCTCGGTCGGCGAGATAGGCCTCGTGCGCCTTTTGGTAGGAGGCGGCAAGCTCTGGCTCATCGCTCAAGCGCTGCTGCAGTTCGGCCATCAAGCCGCTCGCCTCGAGGGTCGAAAGAGCAGCGGTTGCGCCGGGATGCGTTAGGTAATAGGTGGTCGGAAACGGTGTTCCGTCGCCCAAGCGAGGTGCGGTTTGCACCACGGTCGGGTTGCCGCAGGCACAGCGTGCGGCAATGGCTACGATGTCTCTAGCCTGGCGACCAAGTTGACTTGAAACCACCTCGATGTCTCGGGCGGTTGCCATTGAAAGTGGCATTACTTCTTGGCCTCTTTTTCAGGCTGCTCAATGCCGCTGCGCACGACCGTTTCAACCAGCGCATCGACCCAATTCGATTTCGCCGAGCGAACCGTGGTGGTGATTTCGCCGTTGTTGGTTCGGGCGGCGATCATGGCGCCAACAGTGCCAGAAACGTCAGATTCATCAATTCCGGTGGCATCCATCACGAGATACGAAACCTCGCCCGGCATTACGTAATAGAGACGATCGCGAGCCTGTGAGCGAATGTAAACCGGGTCTTCCCAGCGAGTGCGCTCGGCCTTCATGGCCTCGACGTCTGCCTCAGATGCTGCCACCTGAGAGCGGATGTCGGCGAGCTGCTGTTGCTGCTCAATGAGCACTTGGGCCTGAGGCGCCAGCGTGAAAATGCCGAGCACCAAAACGGTTGCGAGAGTGATGGTTCGAACATCGAGACCGATGCCGCGCTTCATCTCACGAGGCGCAGATGCCGAAGGCATCCGTGTTGATTTCACTCGAGCCTTAGTTGGCTTTAGTGGTTTCATCAGCGGATGCCTTCGTTATCGCGTTATACGGTTTAAGCCTTGTAGCGAGGAAAAGCGTCGCGGCCGGCGTAAACGGCACGGTCCATCAGCTCTTCTTCGATGCGTAGAAGTTGATTGTATTTTGCGACTCGCTCAGAACGCGCAGGCGCTCCGGTTTTAATCTGACCGGCGTTGGTGGCAACGGCTAGGTCTGCGATGAAAGTATCTTCGGTCTCGCCCGAGCGGTGCGAAATGATGGCCTTCATGCCGTGGCTCTGAGCCAGGGCAACAGCGTCGCGGGTCTCGGTAAGGGTACCGATCTGGTTCACCTTCACGAGAATGGCGTTACCGGCCTTCTCGTCGATGCCCTTTTGCAGGCGGGCCGGGTTGGTTACATAAAGGTCGTCGCCAACGAGCTGAACCTTTTCGCCTAGTAGCGCGGTCATCTTGGTCCAGCCAGCCCAGTCATCTTCGGCCAGTGGGTCTTCGATCGAAACCAGTGGGTACTTGGCAACTAGACCGGCGTAGTACTCGATCATTTCGTCGGTGCTACGCTCTTGACCTTCGAAGGTGTACTTGCCGGTTTCTTCTGAGTAAAACTCGGTAGCGGCCACGTCGAGGGCAAGTGCGATGTCTTTACCCAACTCGTAACCAGCCTTGGCAACGGCCTCGGCGATTAGGTCTAGTGCAGCTGCGTTGGTTGGCAGCTCAGGAGCGAAGCCACCCTCATCGCCCAAACCGGTTGAAAGACCGCGCGAGTGAAGCAGCGACTTTAGGTTGTGGTAGACCTCGACACCCCAGCGAAGAGCCTCGGTGAAGGTCTCAGCGCCTAGGGGCACGATCATGAATTCTTGGATGTCGACACCGGTGTCAGCGTGAGCACCACCGTTGATGATGTTCATCAGTGGAACAGGAAGGGTCACACCCTCGTTCTGACCGAGGTATTCGTAAAGCTGTAGTTCTTCAGAGTCTGCAGCCGCACGAGCGGTGGCTAGCGAAACACCCAAAATGGCGTTAGCGCCGATGCGCTCTTTGTTTGGCGTGCCGTCGAGTTCGATCAGGGCTGCGTCGACTGCGCGCTGGTCGCGTGAGTCAAGGCCGGCAAGCTTTTCGTCAACTTCGTCAAGCACTGCGGTAACAGCGTTTAGAACACCCTTGCCCAGGTAGCGCTTCTTGTCGCCGTCGCGGCTCTCGTGAGCTTCGAAGGCTCCGGTCGATGCGCCCGATGGAACAGCTGCACGGCCGAATGCGTCGTCGGTGAGCAAAACCTCAACCTCGATGGTTGGGTTTCCACGGCTGTCTAGAATTTCGCGGGCGCCGATGGCTTCAATGATTGACAAGGTTTTCTCCTATGTGGATTGCAGATTTTGTGGCGCGAGATTTCGCGCGAAAACGTCGTTGTATGGCTCTAAGTCTAGATGAAACCATTGCGCCAGAGGGTGAACCAAGCCACGCCAAGCCCGAGCGCGGTGTAGAAAACTCGCTTTAGCCAAGCCTTGTTCTGCCGATGCACCCACCAAGCGGCGACAAAAATCAGTGGTCCCATTAAAAACAGGGGGCTGAGCGCCCAAGCCGACGCGAAATCGCCTTGGATGAGTGCCTCGCAAGCCCTCGTCGCGCCACAGCCTGGGCAGAGATAGCCGGTTGCCATGCGCACCGGGCAGTGCAACTGCAG
>CAIZQQ010000141.1 GCA_903935175.1 uncultured Micrococcales bacterium | reverse complement strand
TGCATCAGCCATTTCTGTGCTCACCGAAGAGCGGAAATTCAAGGGCTCTCTTGATGACCTCAAAAATGTGCGAGCGGCAGTCGACTTGCCACTCCTGAGAAAAGACTTCATATCGACCGAGTACCAATTGCTCGAGGCCCGCGCTTACGGTGCCGACATTTTCTTGCTCATTGTTGCCGGGCTAGACGTGCCCGCACTCACACGACTCAAGGCCTTCGGTGAAAGTCTCGGAATGACGGCCTTCGTCGAAACTCACTCAAGCGACGAACTCAAGATAGCGAGTGACCTGGGCGCCAAGCTGATCGGTGTGAATGCCAGAGACTTGACTACCTTCGAAACAGATAGAAACTTGTTTTCCAAGTTAGTCAGCGGGTTTCCGCCAGGTGCAATCAAAGTAGCTGAAAGCGCTGTTCGCGAGGTCGAGGATGTTGTTGCCTACCGACAGGCCGGCGCAGACGTCGTCTTGATCGGCGAGGCGTTGGTAACCGGCGACCCAGCTTCGCGTCTCGATGAATTTTTGAACTCATTACCGATTTAGGATTGAACCTATGACTCAGTTGCGCGAACAAGTAGGGCCTTACTTTGGCGAGTTTGGCGGCCGCTTCGTGCCCGAGTCTCTGATCGCTGCCCTCGACGAGCTCGAAAGTACTTATCAGACAGCTAAGGCAGACCCCAACTTCGTCCTTGAACTGGCAGAACTCCACAAAACTTACACCGGTAGACCAAGCATCATTACCGAAGCGAAACGATTCGCCTCTCACGCTGGTGACATCCGCGTGTTCTTGAAGAGGGAAGACCTCAATCACACGGGCTCGCACAAAATCAACAACGTTTTGGGTCAAGCGCTTCTGGCTAAGCGCATGGGAAAGACACGCATAATCGCCGAAACAGGCGCTGGGCAGCACGGAGTAGCGAGTGCAACCGCTGCCGCACTTTTTGGGCTCGAGTGCGTCGTATACATGGGTGAGGTTGATACCGAACGTCAAGCCCTCAACGTCGCTCGCATGAAGCTTCTTGGCGCAACGGTGGTTCCGGTAAAGACTGGGTCCCGCACCCTCAAAGACGCCATCAACGAGGCCCTTCGCGATTGGGTGACAAACGTTGAAAACACCCACTATCTACTAGGTACAGTTGCCGGCCCTCATCCGTTTCCAACCATGGTGCGCGATTTCCACTCTGTGATCGGAACCGAAGCTAGGGCACAAATGCTCAGCGATTACGGAACTTTGCCATCTGTCGTAGCTGCCTGTGTTGGCGGCGGTTCAAACGCGATAGGTATCTTTCACGCCTTCTTAGATGACCAGGATGTTCGGCTACTGGGTTTTGAGGCCGCAGGTGATGGCATGGGTACCCCACGGCACGCTGCGACGCTCAACTACGGAAAACCGGGCGTATTACACGGAGCACGTTCTTACATGCTGCAGGACGAAGATGGCCATACCATGGAGAGCCATTCGATTAGCGCTGGCCTCGACTATCCGGGAGTCGGCCCTGAGCATTCCTGGCTTAAGGATCTGGGTCGCGCCGAATACCGCGGAATCTCTGATGATGAGGCCATGCAGGCGCTGCGCCTACTCAGCCAAACAGAGGGAATCATTCCGGCAATTGAAACGGCACACGCTCTAGCGGGAGTTCTTAAACTCGGTAAGGAATTGGCCCCAGGAAGCTCCATTCTGGTCAACCTAAGTGGCCGAGGAGATAAAGACATGGAAACTGCGGCACGCTATTTCGGCTTATTGGGAAACTGAGCATGAGCAAGGTAGAAGCGAAATTCGCAGCCAACAAAGCTGAAGGCAAAGAAACCCTAATCGGCTACTTCCCACTGGGTTTTCCAACCCTGGGCGAGTCAATCGAGGCCGCCGTAGCGATGGCAGAAGGTGGCGTGGACATTCTCGAATTGGGAATCCCTTACTCAGATCCGGTAATGGACGGGCCAGTAATCCAAGAAGCAACCGAGCTGGCTCTAGCCAATGGCTTCAAACTTCGACAAACCTTTGAAGCTGTAAAAGAAGTGGCCGAACGCACGGGTATTCCGGTTTTGGTTATGACCTACTGGAACCCGGTCATGCAGTTTGGAGTGGAGAACTTCGCCTCTGCCCTGAAGCAGGCTGGTGGAGCAGGGATGATTACGCCCGATCTGATTCCCGACGAAGCAGCACAGTGGCTAGCGGCCGCCGATGAACATGACCTTGACCGAGTTTTTCTAGCCGCTCCAACTTCTTCGGAAGAAAGAGTACGGAACGCGGCCGAACTTAGCCGTGGATTTGTCTATGCTGTCTCAACGATGGGCATAACAGGCGCACGAGACGAAGTAGATTCACTTGCCAGAGGTGTTGTAGCAGCAGTGCGGGGTACAAATGTACCGTCTAACGTTGCCGTTGGTATCGGTATTTCAACGGGTGAACAAGCTTCGGCTGTCAACGAATATGCCGATGGAGCGATTATCGGGAGTGTCTTCGTCAAGGCTTATCAGCATGGCGGTCTTGGCGAACTAAGACGAACTGTTGCAGAGATAGAATCCAAAATGAATAAAGGACGTAAATGACTATTGCAAACCTCGTGGCATCAATTCCAAGCCCACCAGAATCAACGATTGACCTAGGTTTCGCGCGCATCCACTATTACGCCCTGTTCATTCTGGTCGGCATCGTAGTAGCCGTCTACTGGTCAAATAGGCGATTGGTAAAGCGTGGTGGCGAGAGCGGACTAATGCTCGACGTAGCAATTTGGGCCGTACCGTTTGGCATCGTCGGAGCGCGAATCTTTCACGTTGCAACACACCTCACTGACTATGTTGGCGAGGGCAAAGACCTGCTGAAAATTCTTTACGTCTGGGAAGGCGGCCTGGCGATCTACGGCGGCCTGATCTTCGGCGTTTTGGGAGCTTACCTAGCAGCACGTCAAGCGAATCTCAAACTCCTCTCGGTAGCAGACGCTCTTGCACCTGCCGTCTTGCTGGCTCAAGCCATCGGTCGCTGGGGCAACTATTTCAATCAAGAGCTTTTTGGTAAGCCCACCGATCTACCCTGGGCCATTCAAATAGATGCGCCAAACCCGGCCATTCCGTCAGGCTGGCTGACTGAGCAAACATTCCACCCGACCTTTTTCTATGAGTTCCTTTGGTCGGTAGCTGGTGTTGTCATCTTGATCTTGCTTGAACGACGCGTAAATCTGCGCTGGGGGCGCATGTTCGCGGCTTACCTCATCTACTACTCGGTCGGACGCTTCTGGATTGAAGATTTGCGCATCGACCCGAGCGACGTCTTCTTAGGCCTCCGAACAAACCAGTGGAGCGCCGTAGTGGGCGTAATCATCGGCATAGCCCTGATCATCTGGTCTCGCAGGCGCCACCCAGGTGTGGAGGAATCGGTGTATACATCGAAGCCAGAACCAGAGGTTGAAAAAGCCTAGACTGAGATAAACTTTTTCAGCAGCAGTGCAAGTCGCGGTTATTTGATCGCGTAAGTGATGGGCCAAGGTTGTCCCTACGATCAGTCGTTAGGAGTTCAACATGCCCGTATCGCCATTCGAGCGCTTTTCAACAGCGCCAGCGGCTCACGGTTTGTATGACCCTAGCCGCGATCGAGACGCCTGTGGTTTGGCAATGGTTGCCACATTGCGAGGCACGCCAGGTCACGACATCGTCGAGACAGCTCTAAACGCGCTACGAAACCTAGAGCACCGAGGTGCAGTTGGCTCTGATGCCGGTACAGGCGACGGCGCGGGAATCCTCACCCAGATTCCACATGAATTTTTCGCTTCAAACGTTGATTTCACCTTGCCTGTGCGTGGAGCGTATGGCGCTGGTTTAGTGTTTCTTGACTCTGATACCGATTACCAAGCCTTCCAAGCCGGCTTTGAAGCTTTGGCCAAGGATGAACATCTTGCCGTCATTGGTTGGCGCGAAGTTCCTGTCAACCCATCAGTCTTAGGTGATCTAGCCAGAAACGCGATGCCCACCATCGTGCAGGTTTTCGTGACGGGTGAACAGCGGGAAATTACCCTAGAACGAGCCCTGTACAGACTCCGTAAACGTTCTGAATCAACTCTCGGCGCGTATCATCCATCACTCTCGTCCAAAACCATTGTGTACAAGGGCATGGTGACGACTCTTCAACTAGAGCCGTTCTACCCAGACCTGAGTGATGCAAAGTTTGCCTCGACGCTGGCCCTTGTTCACTCGCGTTTTTCGACGAACACATTTCCGTCTTGGCCGCTCGCACACCCATTTAGACTCATTGCGCACAACGGTGAAATCAACACGGTAAAAGGCAACCGAAACTGGATGTCGGCTCGATCTTCACAGCTCGCTAGCGAAGCACTGGGTGACCTAAAGCCGCTCTTGCCGATTGTCACAGCCGGCGGCTCAGACTCGGCCTCTTTTGATGAGGTTCTCGAATTGCTCTACCTTGGCGGTCGTAGCCTGCCTCACGCCATGATGATGATGATTCCTGAAGCTTGGGAAAACCACACCGACATGGACGAGGCCCGCAAAAACTTCTACGATTACCACTCAATGCTCATGGAGCCGTGGGATGGACCTGCTGCCGTAATTTTCACCGATGGCTCTCTCGTCGGTGCAACCCTTGACCGCAACGGTTTGCGACCTGGTCGCTATGTGGTCACGGAGGACGGGCTGGTCATTCTGGCCTCAGAGATCGGCGTTGCCAACATTGACCCTGCAAAAATCGTCCGAAAGGGTCGCCTTCAGCCGGGCAAAATGTTCCTCGCCGACACTGCGAACGGTCGACTCATCGACGATGAAGAAATCAAAGCCGAAGTTGCCGCTCTCGAGCCTTGGGGAACCTGGTTGGCAGAGAACCGCATCGAGCTTGCTGAGTTACCTGAACGAGAGCATATTGCACATACCTCTGCTTCGGTCAACCGTAGACAGCGCACCTTCGGTTACACAGAAGAAGATCTGCGCATTCTTCTAGCGCCAATCGCGCGCAGCGGAGCAGAACCGATCGGGGCAATGGGCTCAGACACACCGATTGCGGCACTGAGCGATCGACCTCGCGTCTTGTTCGATTACTTTGT
>CAIZQQ010000140.1 GCA_903935175.1 uncultured Micrococcales bacterium | reverse complement strand
TCTTCGAGGCGGCGAATGAGATAGGCGATGGCGACCTTGAACTCGCTCGGTTGCACCACTGGGGTGTAGAGCAGTGGTGCGCCAATGTCTGGTCGAATCGCCTCGGAGATTTCGCTAGCCATTCCCTTGAGCATTTCAAACTCGACACCCTTGGTGATTCCACGCCTGTTCATAAGAAGGTGCGCCAAGGCGATGTCGAACAAGTTGTGGCCGGCGATTCCAACGCGAAGTGACTTTAGTCTCTCGGCCTCAATTAGCCAGTCGATTACTCGTTTGTAGTTTGCGTCGGTTTCTTCTTTGGTCGAGTAGGTTGCCAACGGCCATCCGTGCCATTCGGCGTCTACTCGCTCCATAGCGAGGTTTGCGCCTTTGACCACTCGCACCTTGAGCGGAGCTCCACCTTCGATCACTCGGCGTGAGGCAAAGGTCCAGAGCTCAGAAACGGCTTGATAAGAATCTGGCAGGTAGCACTGAATCACGATGCCGGCAGAGAGGGTCTTGAGTTCTATCTCACTCAAGAGCCGTTTGAAAACATCGACGGTCAGAGCTAGATCGCGATACTCCTCCATGTCTAAGTTGATGAACTTTTGCGGAATCGATTGAGCGGCGAACTGATACATGGGGCGAAGTCGCTCGACCAAGCGGTCGACTGTCTGCTGGTAACCCCAGAGCGACAGTTGGCTCGCGATGGCAGAAACCTTGACCGAGACGTAGTTCACTTCTGGTCGCCTCAGCAATTCAAAGGTTTTTTCGTATCGATCCAACGCTTCACGCTCACCCAACACGGCCTCGCCCAAGAGGTTGAGGTTGAGCGTGTGACCCTCGGAGCGAGCAGCAGCGATATGCTTCTTGAGCTGTGCCGGGCGGGCATCGGCGACTAGATGCCCCACGAGCTGGCGCATTCTCGCCCGGGCAATCGGAATGACAATAAAACTGAAGGCTGGTGCAAGGAAGCCGCCGAGTCGAATGGTTAGACGGTCTAGCGCGCTGAGTGTGGTCGGAACGTTTTTTGAAAGCTTGAACAACTCAAGAGCCGCGACCTGCTGATCTTCAGATTTGACCACCCGGTCAACAAAGCGCATGGCGAAATCAAGGCCGATTGGCGACGCGAGCAAAGCAGCAAGTCGACGCTCGCCCGCTGATCTTTTTGTTTTTGATGGTCTCGAAGTAGCGTCAAGCCAACGCCTAACCTGCTCAACAGAAGGTTCGACGAGTGACTGCAACGCTGCATTGTTCATCGCCACTATTCTTACATCTCGCAAGAAAATTGATTCAGCGTAAGCACCCAGCCCGCTCCCAGCAAACTCCCAACTTAGAGCACCAGAGTTAGAGCGTGAACCAGACCATGCAACTAGACCGACGCGAGACCAAGGCCGACAAGGCGCCTCTCGCACTCGGTGAAGCACCCGAAAAGTTGCTTCTGGCTCACCCCAACTCTCGAGTTCGCCTCGGTGCCGCCAAGATGCGCCGTATCAAGCGCAGTCAAGATCTGGTCGAATTCCTCGGCTATTCAACCGCCCTCTTCATCACCGTCATGTTCTTGCTCGATGGTGCCGTGTCTCAAATCGTGGATGTTCCCACCGCACTCTCGGCCATCTCTAGGCTCACGGCTCTGGTGGCAACCGACCTACTACTTATTCACATCTTGCTCGTGGCCCGTGTGCCATGGATCGAACGGCTCTACGGTCACGACCGCACCACCACCGCGCACAAAAAGCTCGGCAAGCCGATTCTTTATCTGG
>CAIZQQ010000139.1 GCA_903935175.1 uncultured Micrococcales bacterium | reverse complement strand
TTGGCGCTCGCCCATTCGGCAGGTGCGCCGTAGTACGCCATATAAGAGTTGTCGGCCGGCAACTTGGTGGCCGTGATTACGAGCGATCCCGCCCCGTCGGTGGCCGCCTGCTCGGGCAAATACCACTCGCGCTCTTGGTTGCCCCAGCCCGGAATGCCCACTTCTGAGCCGTCGCCGATGTCGAAACTCCAGAATTTGCCGTCTACGCCAGCGCCGGCACGCTCGTTGAATTCTTGCGACCAGAGCAATTTGAGCGCAGCGCCGCTTGGCGACACGGATGCCTCGGGGGTACCGGTCTCGGTTGGGGAAAAGTCGTTCATGCTTAGGCCCTTTGAAATAGTGGATGCTCACCTGGCAGCCAAGCGAGTGGCGGGCTCGAACGCACACTCGAGATGAGCCAAATTTACCAAGAAACTCTCAGGCTGGCTGTGCATAAGAGGGGTACAAATAGTCGTTGCTAGAACTTAGGCTAGAGGCATGTCGAAATCGAGCATGCGCTTCTCACGGGCAATCGCCGCGATCGTTGCAACCATTGCGTTGCTTGCCACATCGCTGGCGGTTTCGCCAAGCGCTTCGGCAGCAACCATCGACGAGGTCAAGCCAGACAACAACCAGTCGAAGTATGTCGAAGGCACCGACCCGGCCGCTTGGCTATTCGACCCACTTCGCGTGCACCGAATCGACATCGAGATTTCGCAGAATAGTTACAACATTCTCAACGGCAGCAACTATTACAACAAGGCCGACTACCAGGCCGGCACCATGAAATTCACCACGGACACCGGTGTGGTTGTGACACAGAACAATGCGGTGGGGCTTCGACTCAAAGGCGGATGGGGTTCCTTCAGAAACCTCGATCAAAAAGCCGCTTTCAAAATCAAGACCAATTTTGTTAAGGGTCAAAACTTCTTTGGCCTCAAGAAAATGACCTTGAACAACATGGTTCAAGACCCGACTATGTTGCACGAAGCAACTGTTTACCGTCTGTACCGTGAAATGGGCGTGGCGGCACCGCGAGTGGGCTATGTAAACGTCTACGTCAACGGCATCAACTATGGGCTACACGCCAACATCGAAACCTACGACGATGTGATGCTCGAGCGCTGGATGCCTTCGACCAAAAACCTTTACGAAGGTGCTTACTTTCAAGATGTCATCGGCAGTCAATACCAAGATATTGAAGTGGATGAGGGCGACGGGTCTGACCGCACAGATCTAGCCGCACTTGCCAATGCTAACGACAACATGGATGGCGCTCAGTGGTACAACGCTTGGTCAAAGTTGGTCGATGTAGAGCAGTTCATAAATGAATGGGCCGTTGAGCGTTATGCAGCTCACTGGGACGGCTACTCCTGGACCATCAAAAACAACTACTACCTGCACACCACCGAGCAAGGCGTTTTCAGCCTGTTTCCTTGGGGTAGCGACCAAACCCTTCTGGGTCACCTGCCGTTCTTAGAGACAAACGACGTGGGTGTGATGTTCATTAAGTGCATCCAGTATTCGCCTTGCCAACAGCTCTATAAGGGTGCACTTCGTTCTGTGCACCTAAAGGCTGGGGAGTTGCAAATGCCTGCCATGATCGACGACATCTGGGCCGAGATCGACGAGCACGTTGCGAATGACCCAAGAAAAGAGCGAGGTTTTGACGAGGCCTACGGAACCGCCCAGGCATCGAAAGATTTCTTCGGGTCGCGCGAGTGGTATCTCGACAGCGAAATCGGCACTGATAAGGCAACCAATCTCGAGGTGACTTACAACTTCACCGGATTTGGTGTGGGTGACACAGCGACTGCGACAGTAACCAGAAGGGGTGGCACCGGTTCTGTCGTTTACAAAGTGGTTGGCGGTGAAACAAATTGCTCGGTTAACTTCAACTCAGGTTTCGTGCGAATCAACAAGCTTGGCTACTGCCGAATCATGGCTCGCTCTTCGGCGTTGGATGGGTGGGCTGCCAGCGTCGATGTTGACGTTTTTGACAACACCACCAAGCCAGGAAAAGTAGAAATCACCCCGATTTCCGGCATCACCTATAACACCGAGGCTGAAGTCAGTTTCACATCACTATCTACCGCGACTCCTGCCGTTTCGGTCACCGGGCCTTGTTCGTATGCGGGCACAAAGATTTTGGCCACCAGTGGCGAGGGCACTTGCACACTCAAGGTTGAGGTGCCGACCGACGGCGAATTCACAGCGGCGAGTGCGACCTTGGAAATCCCTATGCTGAGGGTTCAAGAGGCCGAAACCCCGCTAACCGACACACTCGAATACAAGGGAGACCTTCCGAAGGGCGGGTCAATCAACCTTCTAAAGGCACCAGACAAAGTGGTCGGCGCTTGCACGGTGAACCAGTTGCAGCTGACGGCG
>CAIZQQ010000138.1 GCA_903935175.1 uncultured Micrococcales bacterium | reverse complement strand
GTCGAGATAGAAAATTCGGTTCACGGTTTCGCCGATGAGTTCAACGTCGTGACTGATCACAATCAAGCCACCCGGATAAGACTTCAAAAAGTCCCGCAGCCAGATCACCGAGTCGGCGTCGAGGTGGTTGGTCGGCTCATCCAAGATCATCGACTGGGCGTCAGAAAAGAGGATGCGCGCCAGCTCGATTCGACGGCGCTGACCACCACTGAGAGTTTTCAGCGGTTGATTGAGAATGTGCTCTTTGAGGCCGAGGTTGCTAGCGATGGCTTCGGCTTCGGCTTCGGCGGCATAACCACCGGCCGCGTTGAAGCGTTCTTCGGCGTTGGCATATTTGCGCATGGCCGATTGGTAAACGGCTTCGTCAACCGAGCCCATTTCTTCAGATGCTTTGGTCATTTGTGCAACCAGATCACCGAGACCTCGGGCGTTAAGTATGCGAGTTCGGGCTAGTTCTTCTGGGTCGCCGCTTCTTGGGTCTTGAGGTAGGTAACCGATTTCACCGGTGGTTTCAACAATGCCGGATGATGCTTGACCGTCACCAGCCAGAATCTTGGTGAGGGTGGTTTTTCCGGCCCCGTTTCGGCCAACCAGGCCTACTTTGTCACCCTTGTCGACTCTGAAATTGACATCTTGCATCAATACGCGTGCGCCGATGCGAATCTCAAGGTCGCGAACGCTAATCATGTATTTGCCCGATGCTTTGTCGAAATAAAACGAAGCACTTTGACGCTGCTCCAAAGGCCCTAGTCTACAATCGTTACTAACAAACAAGCCGACCTATGGAGCCTGATGTCATTTCTGCTAAGCGCACGTCCAACCATCGTTGACCGCATTTTCGCAAAGAGCCTGACCACCGACATTCTTCTTGTCACTGGAGGTGCAGCTCTAACCGCTGCGGCTGCCCAGGTGAGTATCCCGATGTTCCCGGTTCCGATGACCGGTCAAACCTTTGCCGTTCTTCTGGTTGCCGCAACCCTAGGGCTTTCACGTTCGGCACTGTCGATGATTCTCTATGTGATCGTCGGTTCGCTAGGAGCCCCAATTTTTGCTGGCGCAGCTTCGGGCTTCTTTGGAGCAACCACCGGTTACCTAATCGGCTTTATTGCCGCCGCGGTAGTCGTTGGCTATTTGGCTGAAAAGGGTTGGGACCGCACTCCCCTAAAGGTTGCAGCGTCTTTCGCTCTGGGATCTATCGTCATTTATGCTTTTGGAGTTTCGTGGTTGTCGATTTTCCTGGGAAGCGTTGGGGCCCAGAATGACCTCGTAACCAGCCTCGCAGCCGGCATGTTCCCGTTCCTCATCGGCGACGCGCTAAAGGCTGCTCTAGCTGCAGCACTTTTGCCATCGGCATGGGCCGCAGTCAAAAAAATCAAGGGCTAAGCTAAACCGCTTGTCACAACGCTTGGCAAGGCGAAGGCCTAAATAGCGAAACCAATCGACCGCATTTGTTCGCGGCCGTCTTCGGTGATTAACTCTGGGCCCCATGGCGGCATCCAGACCCAGTTGATTCGGAACGCTTCTACGTGACCATCGAGGGCTTCGGCGGTTTGCTCTTCGAGAACGTCGGTAAGTGGACAGCCTGCCGAGGTAAGCGTCATGTTGATCAAAAGCGACCCGTCATCTTCTGACTCTTCGAGTCCGTAAATGAGACCTAGGTCGACAATGTTGACGCCGATTTCAGGGTCGATGACGTCTTTAAGGGCTTCGATAACCTCGTCGTACTTGGCGGCCTCTAGCTCTTTCGGCATTAGGCCCTCACGTAGCGGTCGTAACCCTCGGCCTCTAGGCGTTCAGCAAGCTCAGGGCCACCCTGTTCGGCAACCTGGCCAGCCACGAATACGTGAACAAAATCAGGCTGGATGTACTTCAAGATTCGGGTGTAGTGAGTAATCAGCAGTACGCCAAGGTCATTGGCCTCTTTGGCACGGTTTACGCCCTCTGAAACGGTCTTCAGCGCGTCTACGTCGAGGCCTGAGTCGGTCTCGTCGAGCACAGCGAACTTTGGCTTCAGAAGTGAAAGCTGAAGAATCTCGTGGCGCTTCTTTTCTCCACCCGAGAAACCTTCGTTGACGTTACGTTCGGTGAACGACGAATCCATGCGCAGTGCATCCATGCTCTCGCGAACTTCTTTGACCCAGCCACGGATGCTCGGAGCCTCGCCCGAGATGGCGGTCTTTGCGGTGCGCAAGAAGTTGCTTACTGAAACTCCCGGAATTTCGACCGGGTACTGCATGGCCAAGAAGAGGCCTGCGCGAGCACGCTCATCCACGCTCATTTCAAGCACGTTTTCGCCATCGAGCAGAATTTCACCCTCGGTCACTTCGTACTTCGGGTGACCGGCGATTGAGTAGGCAAGAGTCGATTTGCCAGAGCCGTTTGGGCCCATGATGGCGTGAGTTTCACCGTTGCGAATGGTGAGGTCGACACCGCGAAGAATCTGCTTCGGGCCTTGGTCGGTATCTACCGAAACGTGTAGGTTCTTGATCTGAAGAATTGACATGGGTTCTCTCTCTTGAGGCTAAGCTTCGTATTCCAAAAAGATGATGCCGTTCTCGATGAACGTTTCGTAGACGGCAACTGGTTCATAGGCAGGCAGTGACAGCGGAGCACCGGTTTCTAGTGAGAACTTTGCACCGTGGGCCCAGCACTCGATGGTTTCGTCATCGACGAAGCCTTCGCTCAGCGAAATTTCGCCGTGTGAGCACTTGTCATCGATCGCCTTGACCTCACCAGACTTGGTGCGTGCGATGGCGATGGCGTGGTCACCCAACTTCACGCGAATCGCGCGACCAGGCTTGATGTCTTCGACCGGGCATATCTCGATAGCCATTAGTGTGTACTCCTTGCTAGTTCTGCTTCGATCGACTCTGCAAGTCTTGTTTCGACCGATTCAATACCGATTTGCTGAATGATTTCGTTCAAGAAACCGTAGACGACGAGCTTGCGCGCTTCGTTTTCGCTGATTCCGCGGGCCTGTAAGTAGAAAAGCTGTTCGTCATCAAAGCGGCCGGATGCACTGGCGTGACCTGCACCTTCGATCTGACCGGTCTCGATCTCGAGGTTAGGAACCGAGTCGGCTCTTGCACCATCGGTGAGCAGCAGGTTGCGGTTCAACTCGTAGGTGTCGGTGCCTTCTGCGGCTTTGCGAATCAGGACATCGCCTACCCAAACGGTGTGAGCCTTCGAGCCCTGAAGCGCACCCTTATAGGTGACTCGAGACTTGCAGTTTGGCTCTGAGTGGTCGATGAACGGTCTGTGTTCGAGGTACTGGCCTGCGTCTGCAAAGTAAACACCGAGCAGGTTGGCGTCTGCGCCAGGGCCGGTGTATTCGACCGACGGAACAACTCGCACGGTCTTGCCACCTAGGCTGACCACGATGTGCTTGATTCGGGCATTGCGACCGAGGCGAATGAAGTGAGCTGAAGTGTGAATCGAATCTTCTGACCAGTCTTGAATGCTAACGATGGTGAGCTGCGCTTCGTCGCCAACGTTGATCTCGATGTTCTCGGCCAGCACTGCATCACCGGTGTGATCGATGACAATCGTCGAGTTCGAGAACGGCTTGGCGTCAACAATCAGGTGCAATGCGCTCGGGGTTGAGTCTGCACTGGTAACTTTCAACGAAATTTCTTGGGCGTTTTCATTGCTTGGAACTGTGATCAAGTAGGCCGCGTCGCAGGTTGTCCAGGCGGCTGCAGAGATACGATCCTCGGGCAGACCAGCCTTGCCGAAAAGCTCGTTGTCTCGGCCGACCCATGCCGTGGTCACGTCGTCAGTTGCTGTGAGACCAAGGTCCCCCGTGAATTCCTCCAGGTCACCTAGAAGGCCTCCGAGACGATCGGTAGAAAGATAACGCCACTGTTCTTCGCGCTGGGTAACCAACTCGAAGTCGTTTACGTCTGCAGAACGAACTCGTGCCGAGCGAATCTGGATTGGAACGCCCGCTCCGTGGCTGTGCTCAGACAGACCGTGTTGGGCTGTCTTGGTTTGCTCGTTCATTAACCGACCGCGCCTTCCATCTGCATTTCGATCAGTTTGTTGAGCTCCAGTGCGTACTCCATCGGCAATTCTTTAGCGATTGGTTCGATGAATCCACGAACAATCATGGCCATGGCCTCGTCTTCTGCCATTCCGCGCGACATCAGATAGAAGAGCTGCTCTTCGCTAACGCGAGAAACGGTTGCTTCGTGACCCATAGAGACGTCGTCTTCGCGAACGTCAATCGCTGGGTAGGTGTCGCTACGTGAAATCGTGTCGACCAGCAGGGCGTCACAGCGAACTGTGTTTGCGCTGTGGTGTGCACCAGGATTCACTCGAACTTCTCCGCGGTATGAGGTGCGGCCGCCTCCACGTGCGATCGACTTTGAAACGATCGACGACGAGGTGTATGGCGCAAGGTGGATCATCTTGGCGCCGGCATCCTGGTGCTGACCCTCGCCGGCAAAAGCTACCGAAAGGGTTTCGCCACGAGCACGTTCACCAGCAAGGATGACCGCTGGGTACTTCATGGTGACCTTAGAGCCGATGTTGCCATCGATCCATTCCATGGTTGCGCCTTCGTGTGCAATCGCACGCTTGGTAACCAGGTTGTAGACGTTGTTTGACCAGTTCTGAATGGTCGTGTAGCGAACGCGAGCGTTCTTCTTCACGATAATTTCGACGACAGCCGAGTGCAGCGAGTCGCTCTGGTAAATCGGAGCGGTGCAACCTTCGATGTAGTGAACGTATGATCCTTCGTCAGCAATGATCAAGGTTCGCTCGAACTGGCCCATGTTCTCG
Source organism: uncultured Micrococcales bacterium (assembly GCA_903935175.1). Lineage (GTDB taxonomy): Bacteria > Actinomycetota > Actinomycetes > Actinomycetales > Microbacteriaceae > Rhodoluna. The sequence continues at coordinate 7,173 of CAIZQQ010000138.1, read as the reverse complement.
GTGTTGATTCTGAAGTAGGCCTGAAGGGGAATCTCGACGTGAACGCCCTTTGGAACGTACACAAATGAGCCACCCGACCACACCGAGGTGTTGAGCGCAGCAAACTTGTTGTCTCCGGCTGGGATGACGGTGCCAAAGTATTCTTCGAACATCTCTGGGTGCTCTTTAAGAGCGGTGTCGGTGTCTAGAAAGATGACACCCTGAGCTTCGAGTTCTTCTTGAATCTGGTGGTAGACAACTTCAGATTCATACTGAGCGGCCACGCCTGAAACCAAGCGTGAACGCTCTGCCTCTGGGATACCCAGACGCTCGTAGGTGGTTTTGATGTCGTCTGGCAGATCTTCCCAAGAGGTGGCTTGCTTCTCGGTTGATCGCACGAAGTACTTGATGTTGTCGAAATCGATACCCGACAGGTCGCTGCCCCAGTTCGGCATTGGCTTCTTGTTGAAAAAGTCGTAGCCCTTGAGTCTGCGCTCGAGCATCCAAGTAGGTTCTGATTTGCGACCCGAAATGTCGCGCACGACGTCTTCGCTTATACCGCGCTTAGCGCTGGCACCGGCTGCATCTGGATCGCTCCAGCCGAATTCGTAGACTCCGAGGCTATTTAGCTCTGGACGGTCAATGATGATGTCGTTCAACGACAACCCTCCTTGTGTTCATGTGCCTCAACCAGCAGTCAGCTGGGTTTGTTCCCGCTAGAACAGGGCCCTAACGGAATAACCCGTAGCGCCCTCGTGTAAGACTTGTAGTGAGCAAAAGCTCTCGGGCACCGGTGCCCAAAAAGTTTCGAAAATCCAGCAGGATTGCTCTCAAGTTTAGACGAGCAAACCAATTGGCGATAGCCCCAAGGGTAGGTATTTAGGTGCGTGTTTCAGAAATCGGCTCAAAAGTAGTCGATTCGGTCTTCGCAAAGAGCAAATTGCGCCTGTACGTTTGGCTTTCGCTCGTCAGTCAGATATTGATTGTGGTAACCGGCGGAGCAGTGCGCCTGACCGCAAGTGGTCTCGGATGTCCGGAATGGCCGATGTGTACCGAAGAATCGCTGGTGACTGTGCCAGAAATGGGTATTCACGGAATCATCGAGTTTGGCAACCGTCTGCTCACTTTTGTGCTCGTCATCATCGCTGTGCTGACCGTATTCACTGTTTTTCGCAATGCGAGACGTGGTCGCGGGCTTCGCTGGCCAGCGGCGGTTCTCCTAGCCGGCATCCCAGCTCAGGCGGTTATTGGCGGCATCTCGGTTTGGACCAACCTGAACCCATGGGTGGTCGGCCTTCACTTCGTGCTTAGCGGTGTACTAATCGCCATCGCGGCACTTCTTCTGTTTCGCACCTATCAGCCTGCCGTCGGCCCGGTTAGTGAGATCAGATGGCGACTCTCCCCCGCGATTGCTGTCGTGGGTTGGGTTTCGGTGCTCATCGGCGTAATGGTTACCGGCGCTGGCCCTCACTCTGGCGATGCGGAAAGCCCGCGAAACGGTCTCGATCTAGAACTTTGGCAGCACTTTCATTCCTACCCCGGCTACTTGCTGCTGGCACTCTCGCTGCTGCAGTTGATTTTGACTCTTCGAGCCGAGCGAAACCTGTTTTCGAGTTGGCAGAGTCGCGTGAGCGTGTTGCTGGTAGCCACCATCACGTTGCAAGCAGTTGTTGGCATCATTCAGGCTCGGATGGGCGTACCCGCCATCCTCGTCGGCATCCACATGTTCGGAGCCTCGGTCGCGATTGCATTGTTGAGCCTGCAGTGGTTGGTAACTGCGGGCAGAAGATTCGAATAAATGGCGAGCATCTTCTGGTTTCGTCGCGACCTTCGACTTGAGGATCACCCAGCACTGAACCTCGCCATCGAGTCTGCCATTGCAGATGGTGACGGCGTTGTCTACGGGGTGGTCAGCGAAAGCGACTACGTGTCTCTTTCAACCCTGTCGCCAATCAGACAAGAGAGCATGTACGCCTCATGGCGAGCTCTAGACGAGCAACTTGGGCAAAGGCTCTCGCGTGTTGCAGATGCGCTTGAAACGATCATTAGCCGCGCGAAGGCACTCAAGGTTCAGAAAGTTTTCGTCAGCGCAGCCTATGACCCACTTTCGGTGGCATTCATGAAGGATGCTCGCCAGAAACTCGAGGCAGCCGGTCTGGCGTTGGTCGTTGGACCTGGCAACTATGCCGTTGCGCCCGGCAAGGTTGTAAAGCCAGATGGAACGCCCTATCGCGTCTACACACCCTTCTTCAAGGCATGGTTTGAACTTGCCAATCAAGAACCTGTCACGCTGACTCCAGGTGGTTCTTTCAAGCGTCTTGATGATCACCTAGGGCTTGACTCCCCCGATTACCCAGCAAGCTTCGAAGGTGCCGCTACTGATCCCAAGCAGATTGGCCGAGTTAGGGCCGGTCAAGAGTTCGCCACAAGAACTTTCGAGTCATTTCGCAGACGCGGCGCGCTCTTCGCCTACCAAGAGCAACGCAATCGCGCCGACCTCTCGGGAACCTCACACCTTTCACATGCGCTCGCACACGGCGAGGTGCATCCGCGCTCGCTCTTGGCGCAGCTTGGCTCGTCACCCGACGAAACTACTTTTGCCAAAGAGCTGGCCTGGCGCGAATTTTATGCCGATGTGTTGTGGCACAACCCGTCATCGCTGACCGACTACCTGCAACCACGTTTCGCCGAAATGCGTTACGACGATGGCACCGAGCATGGTGAGGCAAGGCTCGCGGCCTGGAAAGCCGGTCGCACCGGTTACCCGATGGTCGATGCTGGGATGCGCCAGCTTTTATCTGACGGCTGGGTTCACAATCGCGTGCGCATGATTGTGGCCTCGTTCTTGGTGAAAGATTTGCACCTTGAGTGGCAGCGCGGAGCCGATTGGTTCGAACACTGGCTCACCGACTTCGACCCGGCATCAAATGCGCACGGATGGCAATGGACAGCGGGATGCGGGACCGACGCATCTCCCTACTACCGCGTCTTCAATCCGATTCTTCAAGGGCTAAAGTTTGACCCGAATGGTGACTATGTACGCAAGTATGTGCCCGAGCTTCACCACATTGACGGCGCTGCCGTGCATGAACCGTGGCTTTTAGTTGATGGGTTGGCAAAGGGCTATCCGGCCCCAATTGTCGATCATTCCGACGAGCGCAACGAATCGCTGGCGAGATTAGCAGAGATAAAGGTCGACTAAAGACCGAAGTACAGAATCGGGTCAAGCGCCACGGCAATGAATAACACCGTTAGGTAGCTGATTGAGCCGTGGAAAAGGCGCATAGGGCTTTTCGGCTCTCTTGTTTTACTTTCGTTGTACAGGCGTGTGGCCTCAACTAAAAACCAAATGCCGGTGGCGAAGGCAGTAACTGTGTAAATCCAACCCATGTCGGCTGCGGGAATCAACAATAGAGATGAAACCACCAGCGCCCACGAATAGAGCACGATTTGAATGCCCACAGTTTTGTGTGAGCGAACCACTGGCAGCATCGGAACACCAGCTGCGCTGTAGTCATCTTTGTAGCGCATAGACAGTGGCCAGTAGTGCGGTGGTGTCCAGAGGAAGATCACCAGGAACAGAAGCCATGGAGCTACAGATAGCGAGTTAGTTACTGCCGCCCATCCGATCAGAACTGGCATTGCACCGGCAGCGCCACCCCAAACGATGTTTTGCGGTGTGCGTCTTTTCAGCAGAAGTGTGTAAACCAACACATAGAACAAGATCGCTGACAGCGACAAGAGTGCAGCTAGCGCATTCGCGAAAATCCAGAGCCACGCCACAGAAAGAAAACCGATGATCCAAGCGAACCAAAGAGCTTCAGTTTTGGAGAGTTCGCCGGTAACCAAAGGTCGGTTCTTGGTGCGGCCCATGATTTTGTCAATATCGGCATCGATGTAGCAGTTGAAGGCGTTAGCTGAACCTGCTGAAAGCGCTCCTCCAACCAAAGTTGCCAGAACCAGCCATAGGCTCGGAAAGACATTTTTGTTGTCGGTAAGCGAAGCCTGAGCGAGAACCATTGTTGGAACAGTGGTGACCAGCAGCAACTCGATTACTCGTGGCTTGGTAAGTGCGAAATATGCTCGGAGTTTGCGAAGAAAAGCGGCCATCGGGCTCACTTTTTGGGTAGTTTTTTCGCTCTGCATCACGCTCAAGTCTAAATGAAATAAAGGGAACGTTATTCCCTCGTGATAAATCGTGCGGGTATAGACTTCTACAGAAACGTGAGTGCAGATCTCTGCCCAGTTTCGACTTATCAACTTGGCGAAGAAGCCACCGAATATTCATTTGCTTGTATTAGCGCTAGAAAATAAGGAGCTGTCTTGTCAGCATTCCAGTGGTCAGATCTCGATTCAAAAGCCGTCGATACAGCACGCGTGCTTGCCGCCGATGCGGTCGAAAAAGTTGGTAACGGGCATCCGGGTACTGCCATTTCACTAGCGCCAGTCGCTTATCTGTTGTTCAACAAGGTGATGCGCCACGACCCGAAAGATGACCGTTGGATCGGTCGCGATCGCTTCATTCTCTCGGTGGGTCACTCTTCACTAACTATTTACAACCAGTTGTTCCTACACGGCTACGGCCTAGAACTAGAAGACCTCAAGTCTCTGCGCACCTGGGGCTCGGCAACTCCTGGTCACCCAGAGTACGGCCACACCAAGGGTGTAGAAATCACCACCGGTCCCCTAGGTCAGGGCCTAGCATCGGCAACCGGTTTTGCTTATGCATCACGCTTTGAGCGCGGCCTGTTCGACCCCGAGACCGCTCAGGGTGAAAGCCCGTTCGATCACTTTGTTTATGTGATCGCGGGTGACGGTGACATGCAAGAGGGTGTGACCTCTGAAGCTGCCTCGCTTGCTGGTCACCAGCAACTCGGAAACCTAGTGGTCATCTACGACTCAAACCAGATTTCTATCGAAGACGACACCAACATCGCTTTCACCGAAGACCTAACCGCTCGCTATAACTCATACGGGTGGCACACCCAGACCGTTGATTGGAAAAAGACCGGCAACTACGTCGAAGACGTGCGCGAGCTCTACGAGGCAATCGAGAAGGCAAAGGCCGTTACCGATAAGCCTTCGCTTATCACCCTTCGCACCATCATCGGATGGCCGTCGCCAACCAAACAGGGCTCTGGCAAGGTTCACGGCTCAAAGCTCGGCGCTGAAGAGCTCGCCGGCCTGAAGCAGGTTCTTGGATTCGACCCAGAGAAAACTTTCGAAGTTGCACCTGAGGTTTTGGCACACACCCGCGGTTACCAGGCGCACGCAGATTCAGTTCGCGCCGAGTGGCAGATTGGCTTCGACAAGTGGGCGCAGGCCAATCCAGACGCAAAGGCGCTTCTTGAGCGCATGGAGCGCAAAGAGGTCCCAGCAGGCCTAGAAGCTGCCCTACCAGTGTTTGAAGCCGGCACCGAACTAGCCACCCGCGCAGCATCTGGCAAGGTAATCAACGCCATTGCAGCGGTAATGCCTGAACTTTGGGGCGGATCGGCAGACCTCGCCGAGTCAAACCTCACCACAATCAACGGCTCAAAGTCATTCGTGCCAGAGCAGTGGTCTACTCACGAATGGTCGGGCAACAAGTACGGTCGCGTTCTTCACTTTGGTATCCGCGAACACGCCATGGGTTCGATTCTCAACGGAATCGCGCTGCACGGTAACACTCGCGTGTTTGGTGGAACCTTCTTGATCTTTAGCGACTACATGCGCCCAGCTGTGCGTCTAGCCGCCCTCATGGGTGTGCCTTCGATCTTTGTTTGGACACACGACTCTGTCGCACTTGGTGAAGATGGCCCGACCCACCAGCCAATCGAGCAGATTGCCTCGCTTCGAGCCATTCCAAACCTCGACATGGTTCGCCCGGCCGATGCCAACGAAACTTCATACGCCTGGAAGACGATTCTTGAACGTCGTAACAACCCAGCCGGTATCGCTCTAAGTCGTCAGAACCTTCCGGTGTTCAACCGCACGGATGCAGATGCCACTGGTGTCGTATACGGCGCAGCCAAGCACACCGAAAAGGGTGCTTATGTCTTGGCCGAGGCTGCTAACGGCAAGCCCGAGGTTATTTTGATTGCAACAGGTTCAGAAGTTCAATTGGCTGTATCCGCGCGTCTAGAACTTGAAGCGGCCGGTATCGCAACTCGTGTCGTTTCTGCTCCATGTGTGGAGTGGTTCGACGAGCAAACCGCGGAATACCGCGACTCGGTGCTTCCAGCATCCGTGAAGGCGCGCGTATCGGTCGAAGCCGGTCTGAGCCTGGGTTGGTCAAAGTACGTCGGAGGGTTCGGCGAGAGCGTCTCGATTGAGCACTTCGGCGCATCCGCCGATTACGCCACGCTGTTCCGTGAATTCGGCATGACCGTCGAAAACGTGGTTGCGGCAGCCAAAACTTCACTCTCAAAGATTTAAGTCTGATTGGTTTAGGAAAGAAGAAAATGAACAACCCGCTTGCACAACTCGCAGCCAACGGCGTGAGCATCTGGTTAGATGACCTATCACGTAGCCGAATTCGTTCGGGCGCTCTTGCCGCTCTGATCGAAAGCCGGTCGGTTTCTGGTGTCACCACTAACCCGACGATTTTTGCCGGGGCTTTGTCTAAGGGCGAGGGCTACGGCGATCAGGTTGCAGAACTTGCTGCCCGCGGAGCTTCGGCAACCGAGGCGATTTTTGAAATCACCACCCAGGATGTCGCCGAGGCTTGCGACATTTTCGCCGGTGTCTACCGCGATTCAAAAGGTTTCGATGGTCGTGTTTCGATCGAAGTTGAGCCAGGTTTGGCCAATGACACCGAGGGCACTGTCGCTCAGGCGCTCGAGCTTTTCGCCAAGGTGAACCGTGAAAACGTAATGATCAAGATTCCGGCTACAAAGCCTGGTCTTTCGGCTATCACCCAAGTCATTGGCGCTGGAATCAGCGTGAATGTGACTCTGATTTTCTCGTTGACCCGCTACCACGAGGTCATCGAGGCCTACATCCAGGGCATCGAGCTGGCCAAGGCGAACGGCCACGACCTAAGCAAGATTCACTCGGTCGCCAGTTTCTTCGTTTCTCGCGTAGACCTCGAGATCGATTCAAGACTTACCGCAGTCGGCACCGGGGATGCCCTGTCACTAAAGTCGAAGGCCGCCCTAGCAAACGCTCGCCTGGCCTACCAGGTCTACGAGCAGGACTTCAACAACGCCAGAT
>CAIZQQ010000137.1 GCA_903935175.1 uncultured Micrococcales bacterium | reverse complement strand
GCCACGCGGTAGGCGAAGGCCGACTCACCGTCGGCGGCAGCGATTGCAACAAGCTCGGCCCAGGCGACAGGCTTACCGGCTGCGGCATAGAACGAGGCTGGGCGAACGCTGATGAATGCGCCGTCTGCATCGAATAGGTCGTCGAACACCGGAGCCAGAGCTGGGTTCTCGCTAACCTGCGCGATAAGCAACGCGGCCAAGTTGTCGCTGACCACTAGATCGTCAACTGCGGCAACGCGGGCCAGCTCGGCCTTGCGCGAGTCAAGAATTTCGGCAACCAGACGGGTTGGTTCAACGCCGTTGCCGTCGGTCTCAAACAGCTGGTTCATCTGAAGCATGGTGAGCATGGTCTGCGAGTCTGCTTCTGACTCACTGATTGCCTCACGGTAGCCCAGCACGATGACCTCGTCGTAGTGCTTGGCCGAAGCGGCGGCGATCAACTCGTCGATGTCACCCGACACTGACGAGAAGCTCACCTTGAGCTTGCCGAACGATAGCGATTCAAGCTCGGATGCTGCCACGAACTTCGACTGAGCGACAATGTGCACGGTGGAGCCGGTTGGCAGGTAGCCCGAAAGCTCGTTTAGCACCGAGCGACCCATTGACGACCATCCGATCACCAAAAGGTGTTCTGCCTTTGGCTTGACCGCAGCGGGAGCTTTGTACTTCTTGTTTGCGATGGCCTCGGCGACACCGGTGTAAACCACCTTGTCGTCATCTTCGGCAACGGCGATGAATTTGGTGCCGGCCTTGAGAACTGTCTTGGCGGCAGGGTTCAGCTCGGGCTTGCCATCTGGATGCACGATACCGATGACCGACGCGGTGTTGAAGGCCAACAGCGCATCGCGGTAGGTCTTTCCGGTTAGGGCAGGAACCTCGTGAAAATAGATTTCGTCGCCATCGAAGTCGATGAGGTCGAGAGTAACTGCGGCGAGGCCCGGCTGGCGGCTGGCCTGAGCGGTCACGCGAGCAATCACGTCGTGCGAGCGAATGGCGATGACCTTGCCGTTTGTTGCGGTCTGCAACGCCTCGGCGGTGTGCGGGTCGTCGAGTTCGGCGACCATCATCAGGTTCGGGTTGGTGTTGACGGCCTTCACGGCGAGCACGGTCGAAACGACAGTGGCGTCGCCGGCTGAGTCGGCGTCGAGAATGATGACCGACTTGGCGTTTGAAATGTTGGCGCGCTTAAGGTCTAGTGGGTTGGTTGGGTCACCGGTTCGGGTGATCACCTTCAGCTTGCCCAATCCCTCGGCTCGTGATTCGATTTCGTCTTCCATGAACTCACGCTCGTGGGTCGAGAAGATGACGACGGTTGCCTTGCGAACATTCGAGTTGGCTACGGCAAGCTCTTTGAGAATGGGAAACACGCGGTTCGACCATCCGAGAATTAGGGTGTGACCGTTGTCGATAACCGGGCTCTTGCCCTTGCGAAGGCGGGTGAATGCGCGGTTGATAGCACCAACGATGAAACCTGTCACGCTACCGGCAACGGTGATGGTGATGGCCCAGTTGAGCAACCCGACCAGGCGATCGGCCCAGTTGGCTTCGGTGCCGCGACCGGTGAGACCGGCGAACGAAGACCAGAAGGTTTCGAAGGTCCACGGGGCAAGCGGTGCAGTTTCTGGCAACAGTAAGAATGGCAACGCATAAAACGCGTATTTGATGATGACAACAAGAATCGACAGGATGATGAGCGCGATGAACATGTAGAGCACAAATGCTCCGCTGCGCGCGATCGAGTTGTCGAAGTTGTATCTCAGCTTGGTCCAGGTGCTCACCTTTGAGCGCTGCTGAGGAGTAATCTCACCCTGAGCGCCTTGGCCGTATGAACGTGTTTCTGCATCTTTGTTAGGCATGCCCAAAAGTTTATTGGTTCACCCAAGGGCGACGAAATCATTTTGCGGTCAGGCGAGCCGATGTTCCTTATCGAGAACTTTTGCTAGCGAGAACGCCAGAGCACGAGGCTGGTGCGTTTGGTCGGGCGCTGCCCCGGAGCGATGCTTTCGACGCCCGAGTCACCGGCAGCGAACACGCGACCGCCGGGGCGTTGCATGAGTTCGTTGGCAAGTGTGGCTTCAAGGTCGCGGATGCGCGCCTTGAGCTCGGCGTTTTGATTCTCTAGCTCGAGCACACGTTTGATTCCCTCGAGGCTCACGCCCTCGGTCGAAAGCCGAGCGATTTCGCGCAGTTGCGCGACATTGCGCATGGTGTAACGACGGCCGCCACCGAGGGTGCGAACCGGAACCACCAAACCCATGCGGTCATATTGGCGCAGGGTTTGGGGGTGCATCACGGCAAGTTCGGCCGCAACCGAAATCACGAAGAGCGGTGTGTTTTCGTCGAGCTGTTCCATGGGCTACAACAACCCCGCCCGGTTCAGCAAATCTTCACGTGGATCTTCGTCGGGCAACTCGGCCTCGAATTCGGCGAGTAGCTTTTTAGCCTTTTCGCTCACGTGCGATGGCACGGCAACTTCGACCGCCGCCAGTAAATCGCCAACGCCCTTGGCCGACTGAACGCCCTTGCCCTTCACGCGAAGAACGCGACCGTTCGGTGTGCCAGGTGCAACCTTTAGCTTGACCGGCTCACCACCCAAAGTCGGCACCGAGATCGTGGCCCCGAGCACCGCCTCGGCAAAAGTCACCGGCACGCTCACGCGCAGGTTGTTGCCGTCGCGCACGAAAACGGGGTGCGGTTTGACCTTGACAGTAATGAGCAGATCGCCCGGCTCGCCGCCGTTCGGCGACTGCTGGCCCTTGCCGCGAAGTTTGATTTTTTGACCATCTTGGATGCCCGCAGGCACCTTCACGTTGGTCGGCGCCCCGTCGTCGCTAAGTCGCAACTTGAGCATTGACCCGTGAATCGAATCGATGAAGTCAACCGTTGTGGTCATGGTCATGTCGGCGCCGCGCTGTGGACCAAAGCCCCCAAAGCCTCCGCGAGCACCGCCGCCACCTCCGAAAAGGTTGGCAAAGACATCCTCGAAGCCTGCGCCACCGGCACCGCCGCCAAAACCACCCGGGAACCCGGCACCACCTTGGCCGCCGGCCCCGCCGGTAAAGCGAGCACCGCCGCCCATGGCACGAACCGCGTCATATTCTTTGCGCTGTTCTTTGTCGCCAATAACGCTGAACGCTTCGCTGATTTCTTTGAACTTGGCTTCGGCCTTGGCGTCACCAGGGTTTGAGTCCGGATGATATTTGCGCGCGAGTTTGCGATAAACCTTTTTTAGTTCGGCGTCAGAAACGTCTTTGGCCACACCGAGAGTTTTATAAAAGTCTTTCTCGAACCAGTCCTGACTTGCCATGACTAACCTTCTGCTGGAATGAAGACCGCAACCTTGGCGGCACGAAGCAGGCGATCGCCAACCATGTAGCCCGATTCAATCACGTCTGCAACGGTGTTTTCGGTTACGTCTGCGGTTGGGGTTTGCACCAACGCCTCGTGCAGCTCTGGGTCGAACTTGTCGCCCTTAGCGCCAAAAGTTTTGAGCCCAAATTTTTCACCGGATGCTCGCAACTTAGCCACCACTGCCGCAAACGGTGAACCGTCGAGGTCTCCGTGTGCTTCGGCGCGCGAAAGGTCGTCGAGTGCAGGTAGCAGCGAGCGCAAAACTTCGGCAATCGCAGCATTGCGCGAAACATCGCGGTCACGCTCAACGCGTGCGCGGTAGTTCACAAACTCGGCCTGCAAACGCTGAAGGTCGGCAAGCAGCTCGGCCTCTTTGCTAATCGGGCCGGTTGCGTCGACTAGGTCGGCAAGCTCGGCGTCGATCGGGTCGACGGGCGAGTCGCCCGCGCTGGCGTCGGCCGGAGCATCCGCGCTTGAATCTTCAGCCGAAGCCGCAGCCTCAGGGTTTTCACCCTGGGCCGCTGCCTCGTCGTGGTTGAACTCGTCAGACATTACTTCTTGTCGTCCTCGTCTTCGACAACCTCGGCGTCGACTACATCTTCTTCAGATGCGCCTTCGCCGGCTGCTTCACCTTCGCCCTCGGCCGGAGCGTTGGCATAGATTGCCTCGCCCAGCTTCTGCTGCGAAGTGACCAGCTTGTCGAATGCTGCCTTGATGGCGTCGAAGTCTTCGCCGGCGAGGGCGCTCTTTAGAGCATCCACGTCTGCTTGCACTTCGGTCTTCACATCTTCAGGCAACTTTTCGTCGTTGTCTTTGATCATCTTTTCGGTTTGGTAGACAAGCTGCTCGCCCGAGTTGCGGGTTTCTTGCTCTTCGCGGCGCTTCTTGTCTTCGGCTGCGTGCTCTTCGGCCTCGCGCACCATGCGCTCGATGTCTTCTTTCGGCAGTGAGCCGCCACCGGTGATGGTGACCGAAGCCTCTTTGCCGGTGCCCTTGTCTTTAGCAGACACGTGCACGATGCCGTTGGCGTCGATGTCGAAGGTGACCTCGATCTGTGGAATGCCGCGAGGTGCCGGGGCAATGCCGCCTAGGTCGAAGTTGCCGAGGTGCTTGTTGTCGCGAGTGAATTCACGCTGACCCTGGTAAACCTGGATGCTCACCGAAGGCTGGTTGTCGTCGGCGGTGGTGAAGGTTTCGCTTCGCTTGGTCGGAATCGCAGTGTTGCGCTCGATCAGCTTGGTCATGATGCCACCCTTGGTCTCGATACCGAGGCTAAGTGGGGTCACGTCGATTAGCAGAACGTCTTTGCGCTCACCCTTTAGAACGCCGGCCTGAAGCGATGCACCAACGGCTACTACCTCGTCAGGGTTTACACCCTTGTTCGGCTCGCGGCCACCGGTGAGGCTCTTGACCAACTCTGTCACTGCCGGCATGCGGGTTGAACCACCGACGAGCACAACGTGTGCAATGTCGGCGACCTTCACGCCTGCTTCTTTAATGACGTCGTTGAACGGCTTCTTGGTGCGCTCGAGTAGGTCTTCGGTCATCTGCTCGAACTGAGCACGAGTCAAAGTTTCGTCGAGGTTGGCTGGGCCGTTCTCGGTGAGTGACAAATAAGGCAACTGGATGTTCGCGGTGGTCGACTGCGAAAGCTCCTTCTTTGCCTGCTCTGCTGCTTCTTTCAAACGCTGTAGCGCGATCTTGTCTTTCGACACATCTACGCCGGTGGTTTCTTTGAACTTCTTCACTAGGTAGTCAACAACGCGCTGATCCCAGTCGTCGCCACCGAGGCGGTTGTCACCCGAGGTCGAGCGAACCTGAATGGTCGAGAAGTCGTCGTCTTTGCCCACTTCGAGAAGCGAAACGTCGAAGGTTCCGCCACCTAAGTCGAACACCAAGATCAGTTCGTCTTCTTTACCCTTGTCGAGACCATAGGCCAGTGCAGCAGCAGTTGGCTCGTTGATGATGCGCAGCACGTTTAGACCAGCGATCTCACCGGCGTCTTTAGTGGCCTGACGCTCGGCGTCGTTGAAATAGGCCGGAACGGTGATAACCGCGTCGGTAACTGCTTCGCCAAGGTAGGTTTCTGCATCGCG
>CAIZQQ010000136.1 GCA_903935175.1 uncultured Micrococcales bacterium | reverse complement strand
GTCAAACGGTCTTCAGGAACCTTGCCACCGAAACGTCGGTCAAGCCCTGCGAAAACTTCTTTCTCAAACCAAGAATCTTCGGTCTCACTGGCTGGCACTTCGAAGCGAGGCATGAGTTCTTTTTCGCGTTGTTCAAACTCAACATTGCAACGCTCCGCAATTGCCAAGGTGTTGTCGCAAGCCTCCGGATAATCTTTGAAAAGTTCGCGCATCTCGGCGGCCGACTTTAGGTAATAGCCCGACCCATCGAATTGGAAGCGGTTTGGGTCGTTCAGCGAAGCATTTACCTGGATGCACAGCAGCGCGCTGTGCGCTTCGGAATCGCCCGGGTGAATGTAGTGCAAGTCGTTCGTTGCAACCAAAGGCATCTTCAAATCTTTGGCAATACGAAGAAGGTCGTGGTGAGTGCGGCGCTCGATTTCAATGCCGTGATCCATGATCTCGGCGAAGTAATTGTCTCGGCCGAAAATGTCTTGATAAACCCCGGCTGCGGCTAGGGCAGCTTCGTAACCCTTGGTGCGAAGCAGGGTGTGAACTTCGCCGGATGCGCATCCGGTGGTTGCAATGATTCCCTTGGCATATTTCGAGAGAATCTCGCGGTCCATGCGTGGTTTGTAATAGACGCCGTCGAGGTAAGACTGCGATGAAAGTCTGAACAGGTTGTACATGCCTTCGGTGGTCTCGGCCAGCAGTGTGGCGTGCGTAAAGGCGCCACCGCCCGAAACGTCATCGCCGTCGCCCGCGTTACCCCAGCGAACACGGCTGCGTTCGGTGCGCGAAGTATCGCCCGGCGCAAGGTAGGCCTCGATACCGATGATCGGCTTGATTCCGGCCTTTTTCGCCGACTGATAGAAGTCGTAAGCGCCGAATAAGTTGCCGTGATCGGTAATGGCGAGTGCGGGCATCCCCGCTGCGGCTGCGGCTTTCACCAACGGCTGAACACGTGCCGCCCCATCGAGCATCGAATACTCGGTGTGCACATGTAGGTGCACAAACGAGTCAGATGATGCCATGCGAGTTCCTAAACAAACGGTGGTTGGGCACTAAGAATAACCCGACAAAAGACAAGGCCCGAGCAGATATGCCCGAGCCTCGCCTAAAACTTTGACTACTAGTCGTGGTCGTGACCGGTGTGGTCTTCGACACCCGCATCGTCGGTCTTCAAGAACTCTTCGAGATCAACTTTCTTACCCTTGGTGTCAACCACGGTAGCGGCCTCGAGAACCACTGCCAGCGCCTTTCGGCGAGCAACCTCTGCAACGAACATCGGAATCTGACCGTTCTGGTCGACTACCTTGATGAACTCGTTGATGTCCATGCCGTACTGCTGCGCAGCCTGCATCAGGTACTGAATGAGCTCCTGCTCGCTGACCTTGAGCTCTTCTGCCTCGGCGATTGCATCGAGAAGCATTTGAACCTTGAACGAGCGAGCGCTCTGCTCGGTAACCTCGGCGCGGTGAGCCTTGTCTTCTAGTCGGCCTTCGCCCTCTAGGTGACGGTTCACATCGGCTTCGAGCAATTCGTCAGAAACTGGGATGTCGACTAGCTCGAGCAGCGCGTCGGTTGCCTTGTCGCGTGCCTCGATGCCCTGGGTGTAACCCTTCGAGCGGGCGATCTGCGCTTCAAGACCAGCCTTTAGGTCTTTTACGGTGTCGAACTCGCTGTACAGCTTGGCAAACTCATCGTCAAGCTTCGGTAGCTCGCGCTCTTTTACCGCGGTGAGAGTGACCGAAACCTGGGCGTCAGCGCCAGACATTTCGCCACCGACCAACTTCGAAACGAAAGTGGTCGACTCGCCTGCGGTGAGGGTGTCTAGAGCTTCGTCGATTCCGTCAAGCAGGTTGCCCGAACCGATTTCGTATGAAATGTTCTCGGCGGTGTCGATGACCTTGCCGTCGATTTCAGCGCTCAAGTTGATGGTGGTGAAGTCGCCATTTCTTGCTGGGCGGTCAACGGTCTTTAGAGCACCGAAGCGGCCGCGAAGTGCGTCGACCTCGCGGTCAACTTCGATTGGTGCCACCTTGATTTCTGAAACTGTGACCTTTAGTCCCTGGTACTTCGGGAGTTTGATCTCTGGTCGAGCCTCAACTTCGATTTCAACCACTAGGTCGCCGCTGAAGTCCACGTCGCTCGGTGCCTCTTTAACGTCAGCGCTTGGCTGGCTTAGTGGGCGAATCTTGTGCTCTTCGATCGCCTGACGGTAAAGCACGTCGAGTGCGTCGTTGATTGCGTGGGCAAGAATCGCACCGCGACCGACGCGCTTTTCGAGAAGGGCTGGTGGAACTTTGCCCTTGCGGAAACCCGGAATCGAGACATCCTCGCCGATGTGCTCGTAGGCGTGGTCGATGCTTGGACGCAGGTCTTCTGGAGAAGCAACAATGTTGATCTTGACTCGGGTCGGCTTGATGCGCTCGATAGTTGACTTCACAGATTCATCTCCAATAGACGACCCGAAGGTGGGTCTTTAAATGTGGTTGAAGGCCAATACTGGTCGGGGTGACAGGACTCGAACCTGCGATATCCTGCTCCCAAAGCAGGCGCGCTAGCCACTACGCTACACCCCGGTGTTGTTACCGGAATTTTTTGTTCAAACCAGAACAACCTAAGTGAGTCTACCCCATAGAATGTTCTTGTTGCGACGATTTCTCAGCGAAATTGTCAAAACTCCGCGGATGTAGCTCAATGGTAGAGCCTCAGTCTTCCAAACTGATGGTGCGGGTTCGATTCCCGTCATCCGCTCTCCAACAAGAAAAGACCTCATTTATTTGAGGTCTTTTTTCATTTCTGACAGCCGGGACACCAATAAAGCTTGCGAGTTGCCATAAGTTCGATTTGCACGGATGCTCCGCAGCGCTCACACGGAGATCCCTCGCGTTTGTACACCCAGTTTCGCTCGGCTTTAGTCGGATTCTTGCGAAAAAGCTTTTCTTTGGTGATCATGAAGCCGGTTTTCACGCCGATTCGCAAAAGTTTGACCGAGTCATCCCAAATCGCCTGCAATTCTTCGGTGGTGCATTGGTTTCCGGGGCGATGGGGCGTGATTTGGGCTCGAAAGAGCAATTCGGCGCGGTAAACGTTGCCGATGCCGGCGATGACGTCTTGATTCATCAAAAGCAGACCGAGCGGTGACTTTGATGCCTGCACACGGCTGATAAACCGTTGAGCCTCTCGATTGCCAGGGTTTGCGTTGAGTGGGTCTGGCCCAAGCCGATTGAACACGGTCTTCGCCTCGGTCTTGGTGATTACTTCGCAGATGGTTGGTCCGCGCAAATCTGCGCAGTTTTTACCCGCCGTGAAGCGAGCTCGCACCTGGCCGGTGACTTCTGCGTCTGCCGAGTCGTGAAACTGCCACTTGCCATAAATGCCGAGGTGAATTCGAACAATCGCTCCCCCGTCGAACTCGAGAAACATTTGCTTGCCGATGGCTCGCGCACGCTTGAGCACTAGCCCAGAGATGAGCGCAGCATCCGAGTTGAATCGCCCCTGCGGTGAAGTAACGGTAACCGGTCGACCCGCGAAATCGGACTGAAAGGCGTTCGCTATTCGATGAACGGTATGACCCTCGGGCATTTGGCGCTATTCGACGATGTCGCCGGTTTGTTCGTAGGTGGCAATCTTGCCAATACGCCTCGCGTGACGCTCATCATTAGAGAAAGGCTCTGCGATGAAGGCCTTGATGAGCTCAAGCACTTCGCTCTGCTCGTGCTGCCTCGCCCCAACCGCTACTACGTTTGCGTCGTTGTGAGAACGTGCCAACTTGGCGGTGTCGAGGTTCCAAGCCAAAGCCGCGCGGATGCCCTCGACCTTGTTGGCAGCGATTTGTTCACCGTTACCTGAGCCGCCTAAGACGATGCCGAGAGCCTCGGTGCCCGCCTGCTGGTCGGCGATGACCGCGAGAGCCGCGTTGATGCAGAAACTTGGGTAGTCATCTAGCGGGTCGTAGCTCTGTGGCCCGTGGTCAAAAACCTCGTGACCTTCGGCGCGAAGAGAATCGATCAGAAAGTGACTCAGGTCGAGACCGGCTTGGTCGGTCGCGATGTGAATG
>CAIZQQ010000135.1 GCA_903935175.1 uncultured Micrococcales bacterium | reverse complement strand
GGCCACCCCTCGATAGAGCAACTGCAGCAGTTGTTCTTGGGGGTTGGTTAGGTTGTCGAGCCGAATCGAGGTGCTCCCCAGCCCGAGCTGCAAGCTAGTGGGACTTCGCCAAACTGGCACCCGCGCCGGATTTATCTTGATTACCACGCGAAGAGTTTGGGGCAGATGGTAAATGCCCGCAGAAACAATTCACAGGTAGGCGCAAAATGCCGATTAAGACCTACGAGTCGGTTGCGACTACTCGCCGAGCCACTTCTTGAGCGCTTCATCCATCGCATCGCCCGAACCGAAGAGGTTGATTCGAGCAAGCAACAGGCCGGGGGAGTCAACTTCTTCGCTGGTCGGCAAGAGGTCAGGGTGGTTCCAAAGGTCGTCACGTTTTTGAGTGCCAACGGCATTGGTGACCTCGCGCCAAAGGGCAGCTGCCTCGCGAATGCGTCGAGGGCGAAGTTCGAGCCCGACTAGGGTTCCGAAGGTAAGTTCGGCAGGGCCACCGGCAGCACGTCGACGCCTCACCGCTTCAGAAATCGCACCCGCAGTTGGCAGCAACTTGGTGGCCTCTTCGGTGACAACCTCCACCCAGCCTTCAATCAGGGCCAGCAGGGTTTCGATCGATGCCAGAGCGCGCTCTTGTTCTTCGGTTCGTTTTGCAATCAGCGCGCCCGACTCTAGCGCTGCACGAAGTTGCTCGGGGTCGTTCAGGTCTGCGCCTTCGGCAAGCTCGCGAAGACCATCCGTGTCGATGCTGATTTCACTCGCGTAGGTAGAAATTTGAGCAACAACAGAGTCACGCAACCATCGGCTGTTTTTGAAAAGTCGTGCGAATGCCATTTCGCGGATGGCTAGAAAAATCGTTGCCTGGTCTGGTGCGAGTTCAAGCTCCTCGATAAATGCGGTTAGGTTCTGCGGCACGAAGGCGGCTCGCTCCTGAAAAATAGGCAACCCGACGTCGCTACCGCTCATCACATTTTGCGAAAGTTTTCCGAGTGCCTGCCCAAGTTGCATTGCAAACATCGCTCCGCCGGCGGCTTTCATGAACGCCCCGGCACCGGCCATCATGCCGTCGAGTTCTTCTGGCAGGTTTTGCTGCATCGTTTGACTCAGTGCGGTTGCCATTCGTTCGGCAACCGGCTGGCTCAGTTCTTGAAACAGTGAAATCGAATCGGCCACCCAGAGCTCTCGAGTGAGCAGCTTCGGCTCGGTGGTCAGCGAACCAACCGTGGTTACGGCGTCAAGCCAAAGAGTGCCGATAGACACCGCCTCGGTAATGCTGCGACGGTCGGCATCGGCAATCGACTTTGAACCGGATGCTGCTATCGATTTCGCCTGATCAAGTGCGAGTTTCCAGTTCACGCCCCCTTGGCTGGCCTCGGAACTCGCCGTCATGGCTGCCGAGAAGTTTTTCAGCATTTGCTCAAGGGCTTTTGGGTCGTTGGGAATGCCAGCGGCTTTCGCCAAAGCCTCAGCGTCAATGCCGTTTTGCTTCGACAAAAACTCGCGCAGAAACTCGCTGAAGTCTTCAGGATTCATGCCATTTTGATTTTCGTTCACTTGCACACCTCGCCTTTAGGTTAAACCCGCCATTCGAAATCCGCCCGCGAAACCGGAGGGATTTTGACCCTGTTCGCCCTAAGCGTCACTCAGCCTCAGCCTTGCGCGGAGCATCCCAGAGTCATGCACCTAGGCTTTAGAGCAGGAGGAATATCAGGCATGATCGGCGACCAAGAATGGGAAGCGAGCTTGGCTGCGCGTTCGCAGCAGGCGCGTGACGCTTGGCGTACCAGTGTGCGCCGCGTAGTTCGCAGAACCCTCGTTTTGCTTGGTGTTCTCGGCGTAGTCGCCGCTCTCGCATCTCCTGCTCCCTACGTCATCGAAATGCCTGGCCCAACCTTCAACGCGTTGGCCACCATGGATGGTCGCGACATCATCAGCATCGAAGGTGCAAAGACCTATGAGGGCGAAGGAAACTTCGACGTACTCACCGTGCAAACTCGCGGCGGCCCCGAGTCGCTGCCAACCTGGTTTGAAGTTTTCTGGGCCAAGCTCTCGTCTGAAAACGAAGTTGTTGAATACAGCAAGATTTATCCGGCAGGTGTCACCAAAGAAGAACAAAAGGCCGAAACTACCCAGATGATGCTCGATTCGCAGCGCGATGCGGTTGCAGTCGCGCTTCGAAACCAGGGCTACCAGGTTGACTCGGTGATTGCCATCGACTCGATCAAAAAAGACGGTCCAGGTTTCGGCAAGCTCAAGGTAGACGACCAAATTCTTGCGGTTAACGATGTCGAAGTGAAGTGGTACGAAGACATCACCAACGTAATCGCCGACTCTGGCGGTAAATCTGTTGACATCAAAGTTCTGCGCGACAAGAAAGAAAAAACCTTTTCTATCGCACCCCAATTAGACACAGACGGCAAATACCGTGTCGGCATCTTCGTGGGCTACCGCTACGTGTTTCCGCTTTCGGTAAATATCGATCTCGGTGACGTGACCGGCCCATCTGGCGGCCTCATGTTCTCACTGAGCATCATCGATCT
>CAIZQQ010000134.1 GCA_903935175.1 uncultured Micrococcales bacterium | reverse complement strand
CTTACCGTTTTGCAGACCTGCGCGCTCGAACCATTTGCCAGTGGCTAATTTTTTGCCAACATAGAGCCGAAGCTGACTGTTGTTGGCTGCGTTGTCTTCGGTTCCCACCACGACTGTCGCGAGTGATGGCTTGAGTGACGGCACCAGATTTTCCCAAGAGCCAAGCCCCAACTTCGGCAACTGAACCAGTTGACCAGTCGAATTGAGTGCAAATGCTCGACCTTCGTCACCGGTTTCTTCGCCGGTCAAAAACACTCGACCCGAATACCCGAGCAAGGCACTTGAGGTAGACGCTCGGTAGGTAAAAGCGCCGGTCTGACGCAGTGTGGCAGAGCAGAAGCGATCGAGAAACCGCGAGTGCTGTGGCACACCGGTGAGGTCAACTGACGCAGCACCCACAGGAGCAACGGGCTTTTCGCCATGTTTCTTGGTTACGTAGTTGTACCAGAGAACATCCTTGATGGCGCTTGAAGCACTCTTGACATTGCGCGTCTTGGGGTCGATTACAAAATGGGTGATTGGCGAGCCCTGGGCCTGGCCGCCCGCGTAGTTGAATTTGGCGGTGGATGCGACGGCGTAGGGAAACTCGCTAACGCTCAGTAGGTGCAAACCCTGTGCGTCACTGTAAGCACCAGTGCCATCGAGCAAGCCAGGAACAAGAAATGAACCAACCTTGTCGCCAGCCGTAACGAGGGGTTTTAGGGTTGCGGCTCGGCTCGAGCTTTCGACGAATACTGGTTTCGGAATTGCAGCAATGGCACTAGCCGCCGAGATGGCAAACAGAGCAGTGAAAGCGCCCAAAAACAAGACCACTCGGGTTGTTTTCTCAGCCATTTTCAGCGCGCCTATTCTTTATTCGAGCTAATTCAACTATGCCACTTATAGGTATGCGCTACCCGCCCGAATCAGCCCTAGCCTGTATTCTTGTTTAGGGCGAGGTTGCTCTAGGAGCAGAAACAAATGGCCGCAATACTTTGGCCCCCGCATCCCTAACCAAGGAG
Source organism: uncultured Micrococcales bacterium (assembly GCA_903935175.1). Classification (GTDB taxonomy): domain Bacteria; phylum Actinomycetota; class Actinomycetes; order Actinomycetales; family Microbacteriaceae; genus Rhodoluna. The sequence goes on along the minus strand of CAIZQQ010000134.1, from coordinate 10,403 downwards.
AAATCTTGAAGTTTGCCAAGAGAGCATTCAAAAAAGCAGTTCGCACCTTCATGAAGTTGGGCGTAACTCGTAAGGTTGCACGCTTTATGGCACATGCCAGCGAGCGCATCCTGTTTGTTGGCAGCAAGCCTTGGAGCAAAAACTCTTTCGACCGTGCTCTCACCGACGAACTAACCCGAGGCAAGTCGCTCGAAGACCGCCTGATGGCGCACATTCGCGAAGCCTATGCCTCGAAGAACCGAGTCGGCACCCGTGCCCTGTTACAGACACTCGTTGAAGGTTCAACCACCAAGGCTCTTGGCTCTCTTGGTTTCGGTACCTTCCTAGCCCTCGACGGCCTTTACGACTCAGCCGCTGGCTACTTCAAAGATGCCGGCCTTGAGATTTCGAAACAGAAAGCTCCATTCGAGTACTTTGACACCCAACTCACCGTTGCCAAGAAGAAGGCAATCGTTGAGGTTCGCGAAATCTTGACCAACAAAGAGTCACGTCGCTCGAGCGCATACAAGATGTCGCTCATCCGCGCATTAATCAAACACGGCGAATACGAAGGCCTTCGCCCGGTCGTCGAAGGCATTGTTCTCGCCGAAGCAGCGCGCACCACTCTAAACGACTCTCTGAAAGCCGAGCTCTCCTGGTGGCACAAGATGCTTCAAGACGACGGACGTTCGGTAAAGAACATCAAGGGTGCGATCAACTTTGCGGTCATGGACTACAACATGCTCGATTACTCGAAAACCTCGACCAACCGCGGCGACTATGTTCAGACCCTCGCCGCCATCTCGCACCTACTGCGCCACCAGAACGTCGACTTCGTTGGCGGTAGCGCGCTCGCCAAGTATCTAGACAAGATTCAGAAGTTTGTGCACCCAGACCGCCGCCTCGGCGAGAAGGCCAAGACCGTAAAGGTTCAGCCGGTTGAACTTCACCGCGACTTTGCCTCTGGCCGCGAATACCCAGAGAACACCTGGCTGATCAGCAACGGTTGGTTCATGCACCGCGCTTACAAGGGCGAGGTTGACTTTCCGTACCCGAAAAACATCAACCCGATCATGGTCTCGTTCCACATTCAAGACCCAGACGTTCTAACCGAAAAGACCGTTGCCGAGTTGAAGAAGATTGGCCCGATCGGATGTCGCGACTGGACCACCGTTTATCGCCTGCGCGACTTCGGTGTGCCTGCGTTCTTCTCGGGTTGTGTAACCACCACCGTTGGTCAGGTTTTGCCTAAGGCAACCGCCCCTGGCAAGACTCCTCGTCTAGCCGTCGTTGAGGCCAAAGTTCCTCGCAAGTACTTCTTCTGGTGGAAGAAGAAGTTCATTCAGATTGGTGACCACGTTCGTGACTTCAGCCTCGTCGAGGGCATCGAAGACGCTCGCGAAATGTTGGCCGAGTACCACACCTACGGCCACGTAATTACTAAGCGCCTGCACTGCTACCTACCGGCACGCTCGATGGGCCTACCGGTGACCTTCACCCCTGGCAAGCGCTCGGATGTTCGTTTCGAAGGTCTTCTCGACCTCGACGAGACTGCGTTCAACAAGATTCGCCACGGACTTGAGCACAAGCTCGAAGTCATTACTAGCGCAATCATCGCGGGCAAGAGCCGCGAAGAAGTTATGCAGATTTGGAGCGACCTGGTTGCTCCAGACGTCAAGTTCGCAGACGCCTACTGCAAGAATCTCGAACCAATCGGCAAGCCAGAGATCGATCTGAAGGCCGTATACAAGAAGTTCGACTCGCACGTCATGCACCTTGGCAAGAACAAGTTCGGTGCCAAGCAGGTTCACCTTGCATTCGCCGTCGACCAGAACCTAAAAGACGAGCTAGCGGTTGTTCTCGCTTCGCTCGTGCGCAACACCAAGCGCGAGATCAATGCGCACGTGCTAACCCGCGGTTTGGGCGAAGACTACTGGGCTCGCTTGCACAAGTTGTTCCCTACCGTGAACTTCCACTTCCATGACTTCAGCGGAATCGACTACGGAGCTTCGGTGAACCTCATGTCGCACATCACCGTGTCGACCTTCGACCGACTCTTCCTGCCTCAGGTTCTGAAAGATGTTCCGAAGGTGCTTTACCTAGATGTCGACATTCTCGTTCGTGGCGATGTTGGTGAGCTATACGACCTAAACGTGAAGAAGCACGTGTTCGCTGGCAAGAAGAGCCGCCTTGACGGCTGGTCGAACCTGGTTCACGTGATTACCCGCGTATCGCTTCGTCTACCTGCCCAGCAGGCTTGGGCACTGCGTCGTCGCGCACACGAGACCGGCAAGCTCACGGCAGACACCTACAACGCCGGTGTTCTGTTGATGAACCTTGACCGGATGCGAAAAGACGAGTTCATCGAAAACCACCTGTACCTGGTCGAGAAGCTACACCTAAACGACCAAGACGTCATGAACTTCTATTCGAAGGGCAAGGCGCTGCAGATTGGCGACGAATGGAACTACGTTCCTACCCAGGACTACGAGAAGAACCCGAAGATTGTTCACTTCGCCGGGCCGATCAAGCCTTGGAAGCCGCAGAACTCGCTTTACAAGAGCGAATTCCAGGCCATCGCACGCGAACTCGGCGTCGCAAAGTAATCTTCGGTAACTAGAACTAAGGGGTTCAAATGTCCGCAACACCTCGCAAGGCAGTAATTCCGGTAGCTGGTCTCGGCACGCGCTTTTTGCCAGCCACCAAGGCGATGCCTAAAGAGATGTTGCCGCTGGTCGACAAGCCGGTGATTCAGTATGTCGTCGAAGAGGCTGTAGCTTCGGGCTTGACCGACATCCTCTTTGTAACCGGTCGCGACAAGTACGCGCTCGAAAACCACTTCGACACCTCTGCCGACCTCGAGTCGCGTCTAGAGGCCAAGGGTGACCAAGAGAAGCTCGACCTGGTTCAAGCGCCTACCGAACTCGGTAACATCCACTATGTTCGCCAGGGTGGAGCAAAGGGTCTGGGCCACGCGGTCAACGCGGCAGCATCATTCACCAGCGACGAGCCGTTTGCGGTTTTGCTTGGCGACGACGTTGTTGAAGAAAACAGCGACCTGTTGAAAACCATGATCGCGGTGCACGGCAAGACCGGTGCAAATGTCGTGGCTCTGGTCGAGGTGCCTCGTGAAGAGATTCACAAGTACGGCTGCATCAAGCCGGCCGGGCCAGAAGTCGACGGAGTTATCGAGGTTAGCGACTTTGTCGAAAAGCCGAAGACCGAACTTGCCCCATCAAACTTCGCCGTCATCGGCCGCTACATTTTGAACCCTGGCATTCACGAATTGCTAGCAAAGCAAGAACCTGGCGCTGGTGGCGAGATTCAACTCACGGATGCTCTGGCCAAGGCCGCTCGCGAGAAACTCGCCGGTGGCGTGGTTGGCGTTGTGTTCCGTGGTGAGCGTTATGACGCGGGCGACAAGCTCGAGTTTTTGAAGGCTACTGTGTTGCTGGCAACCAAGCGCGATGACCTCGGCCCAGACTTGATGAGCTGGTTAAAAGATTTCGTAGCTAAGTCGAACTAGTTTTTTAGTTTTCTACTATTTGCTTGAGCACTGGCGCAAAACGCCCCTGAACTCGTTTCCAAAACTGCGGGCCACAATCACCCAACAACTGCTTGGCGGTTTCTTTTAGTAGGTCGTCGTATTGCTTTTCACCTTCGCCAACAAATGGCAAATGTAGTTGCAAATCGATGCTGGCAACACGCAATTGGAATTCGAGCAAATTCTTGCCATTCGCTTGGCCAGAATCAATCGCACTGAGAATTACCTTGCGAGTCTTCTGCAGCGATTGCATTCGGTCTCGAAGGTTTTCAAACTCACCTAGTCGCTGCGTGATCGACTTGTTCTCGCCGGTTCGAACTCGCCAGAAGTAAACCGCACGGTTCAAAACGTAGAAGCTCTCGGCTTCACAAAATGCACGTGCCATTGGAGCCATGTCTTCGTACAAGACTCCCTCAGGAAAACGAAGTTCGTGTTTTTTCCAAAAATCCCAGCGAAACAAGCGATTCCACGCGGTCACATCTCGAATCGCCAACGGGTCGCTCAAAAAGGTTGTGGCACGTGACCCTTGGTTTGAATAAAACTGCCTGGCATCGGCACGCCAACGAAACGAGAGTCCTTTCATGCGCTTGGCTGGCCCGACCACAAAATCTACATTGTTGGCCTCGGCCGCACGCACGTAGCGCCAAAGTGAGCCAAGCGGCAAGGCGTCGTCGGAATCTAGAAAGAGTAGGTAGTCGGTGCTTTCAATTCGGTCGAAACCCGTGTTTCTCGCAGCCCCCAGACCGCCATTGGTCTTTTGTAATACACGAATCTTCATGATCTCGTCAAAACTTGCAGCCAGTTCAAACGAACCATCGCTAGAACCGTCGTCGATCACGATAACTTCAAGGTTTGGGTACCGTTGAGCGCGCACGCTGTGCAGACACAGCGGCAAAAACTCTCGCACGTTGTAAACCGGCACGACGATTGTGACCTTTGGGGCAACTTTCTTGCGCTTTGGCCCTAGCGCCGCTACAGCTCTGTAGGCAAACAACAATATTGCGTCTGCAAGTGTGGCTGCCCAAGGCTTACTGAGCGCCCTAAACAGTCGCCAAGAAACGCCTCTCCGAAGGCGCGCGGCTATGCGGCTTAGTTCTTTTGGCAGTTTCAAGGTCACACTGCAAAACTAGCAAACAACATGAGATCGAGATCTAGCCGCGTTTGCTGATTTGGATCGATCGAATGCTAAGCGCCGCCGAAACGACAATCGAGGCGACGATTACGAACAGCGAGGTGGTTGTGTCGATCTCTGGAACCGGCAGGCCCTCGCCTCCGTTGATGAACGGCAACTGGTTTTCGTGCATTGCGTGCAGCACCAACTTGATACCGATGAAACCAAGGATGAACGCGATTCCATATTTCAGATACTGAAGCTTGTCGACCAGAGCACCGAGCAAGAAGTAAAGCTGGCGAAGACCCATAAGGGCGAAGACGTTTGCGGTGAACACGATGAACGGGTCGGTGGTGATTCCGAAAATGGCCGGAATCGAGTCGAAGGCAAACATCACATCGGTTGCGGCAATGGCAACAAACACAACCAAAATTGGCGTGAACATTTTCTTGCCGTTTTCGACGGTGCGAAGTTTTGCGCCGTCGTAGTCTTTTGAAACTTGGATGCGCTTACGAAGCCAAACAATCAGCTTCGATTCCGACTCCTCGTCGTCTTCAGCGCTTCTAAAGGCCTGGTGCCAAGCGGTGTAGATGAGGAATGCACCAAAGATGTAAAAGATGGCGCTGAACGATTCGATTAGAGCCGCACCGACCAAAATGAATGCGCCGCGAAGAATCAGCGAAAGCACCACTCCGACCATCAGCACTTCTTGCTGATATTTGCGAGGCACCGCGAAGCGGTTCATGAGAATCAAGAAGACGAAAAGATTGTCGAGGCTCAGGCTGTATTCGGTGAGCCATCCGGCATAAAACTCGTTTGCGCGTGTCGCCCCGAAAAGCGACCAAATGATTCCGCCGAAGATTACGGCCAGAAGAGCATAGAAGCTAACCCAGAGGGTCGATTCTCGGTTGCTTGGAATGTGTGGTCTGCTGTAAATGAGCAGTAGATCGGCAATGATTAGCACGGCCAATACGGACATGCTCACAATTTCAAAAAGCTCATAGTTGGGGTTCATCGGCTCAAGTCTAAGGTGGCCCGTGCTCACGCCGCTAAAGTTATAAGCAGAGTTCGACAAATAGGTGAAAATGACCGCGAAAAAGACTTCGGCCAAGCTGGCAGATGGCCGCGACCTTTTCTACTTCGATGATGCCGGCTCGCAACTGCCTCCAGAGCGAAAAGCAGATGCCAGAAACTTGGATGCACGGCCAGCCGTTGCCGAGATGCGCCTCGATGCACTCTCTGGCGACTGGATCTCGGTGGCCGCAAGCCGTCACGGACGCGCATTTCTGCCGCCAGCATCCGAGTGCCCGCTGTGCCCGAGCACCGACACGTTTTTGAGTGAAGTTCCAGACCGTTTCGACGTTGCCGTTTTTGAAAATAAGAACCCGTCATTCGGGCCCGACTTGGCCGCGATTGATGACAAAAACTACTGGGTCGAGCCAAAACTTCCGCTGGGTCTGACCAAACCATCAATCGGGCGCTGTGAGGTTGTGGTTTTTTCGCCGGAGCACGAAGGCTCGCTGGCCAGCCAAAGCGATACTCGAATTCGCACCATTCTCGAGGCCCTTGTCGACCGCACCGATGCGATCATGCGCATGCCGGGTGTACGCACCGTTTTTCCTTTTGAGAATCGTGGGCAAGAGATCGGTGTAACCCTGCACCACCCACACGGACAGATTTATGCCTATCCGTACGTAACTCCAACCCAAGAAAAGATTTTCGCCTCGATCGCGCGTCACGGCAAAGACCTTTTTCAAGGCATCCTCGAGTTTGAACAGGGCTCAGAACGCGAACTGATTCGAGGCGAGCACTTCACGGCGTTCGTGCCGTTTGCTGCGCGCTGGCCGATCGAGGTGACGATTCTGCCTCACCGCCACGTGCAAAATCTGACCGAACTAAGCCAAGACGAGCTCGCCGAACTCACTTCGGTTTACTCGCGCGTGCTGCGCGGCGTCGATACGATGTACGACACTCCTACGCCCTACGTGGCTGGTTGGCACCAAGCGCCGAACTTCGACGGTGGCGAGAATTTCAGGCTTCAGTTCAAGCTAACTTCGCCAAGACGGGCAGCCGACAAATTGAAATTCTTGGCAGGTTCCGAGTCGGCCATGGGCGCTTTCATCGCTGACTTTCCGCCAGAGACAACTGCCGGCAGATTGCGTGAGGTTATCTAGTGCTGGGTTTGGCCAAGCAGACCGCCGAAAAGTTCGAGGCCAAATTTGGCTACGCACCGACGGGCGTATGGTCGGCCCCAGGGCGCGTAAACATCATCGGTGAACACACCGACTACAACGAAGGTTTCGTGCTTCCGATCGCGATCAACCGAGCAACCTACGCGGCCATCGCACTGCGCGAAGACAACGTGGCGCGCGTTGCGTCGACATTCACCGATGAAGTTATCGAACTCAACATCGATCAGCTTGGCGAGGCGACGGGCTGGGCGGCCTACCCGCTCGGCGTCGCGCACATTTTGCGTGCATCCAAGGGTTTCGACCTGTTTATTGACTCGGATGTGCCGGTTGGCGCCGGTCTATCGTCATCGGCAGCAATTGAGTGTGCCGTTGCCCTCGGCCTCGACGAATTGTTGGGCCTGGGTAACGATCGTCGTGCCCTGGCAAGCATCGGGCAGCGAGCCGAGAACGAGGTGGTTGGCGCTCCCACCGGCATCATGGACCAATCGGCTTCGCTGCTTGGCAAAGTAGACCACGCGGTGTTTCTCGACTGCCAGTCGCTCGCCGTCGAAAACGTCGAACTAGGTTTTGCCGCTGCTGGGCTCGAGCTTGTGGTTATCGACACCCGTGTGGCTCACCGACTGAACGATGGCGGATATGCCACCAGGCGCGCGGCTTGTGAGGCAGCATCCGCGGCATTTAAAGTGCCCAGCCTGCGTCATCTCAGTGTGAAAGACCTCGATGATGGTCGTGAGTTGGTCGATGGCGTGACCTACCGTCGCGCGCATCACGTGGTGACCGAAAACGATCGAGTGCTGGAGTTTGTGGCCGCGCTGAAACTCGGCGACTTCTCCCGCTGCGGCGCACTAATGGTTCAGTCGCACGCATCGATGCGCGACGATTTTGAAATCAGCATCGACGAACTAGACACCGCCGTCGAAACTTCGATGAGACACGGTGCGTTAGGCGCTCGGATGACGGGCGGCGGCTTCGGCGGAGCAGCCATCGCTCTCTGCCCCATCGAAAAAATCAGTGACTTGACCAATTCGGTGTATGCAGAGTTCGAGTTGCTCGGTTATGCCAAGCCGGAGATTTTTACGGTGAACGCGGCCGACGGGGCTAGCCGCCTAATCTGAGGTACTTGACGACCTAGGCGAATGGGTCTGGAGTCATCACGTATTTGGTCTCTAGGTATTCGTTGATACCTTCGAAACCACCTTCGCGACCCAATCCAGACTGCTTTACTCCACCGAAAGGCGCCGCGGCGTTAGAAACCAAACCGGTGTTCAAACCGGTCATACCGGTGTCGAGTGACTCGATGAGTCTGAGTCCGCGCTTTAGGTCTTGGGTGAATGCATAAGACACCAAGCCGTACTCGGTGTCGTTTGCCAGCGCTACGGCCTCGTCTTCGGTCCTGAAGCTCACGATTGGTGCAATCGGGCCAAAGATTTCTTCGCGCAAAATGGCGGCGTCTGGCTTTACTCCGACCAGCACGGTTGGCTTGAAGAAGTAACCAGCGCCCTCACCAGACTCTCCACCAACAACAATCGAGCCACCTTCTTGAACGGTGGTGTCGACCAAACGCTGCATATTTTCGCGAGCGCTCTCGTTGATTACCGGCCCGCAGGTGGTCTCGGCATCGACACCGCGACCAAGTTTCAGCGCGCCCATCTTCTCGGCCAGGCGGTTACCAAACTCTTCGGCAACCGACTCTTGAACAATAAAGCGGTTGGCTGCGGTGCAGGCCTGGCCGATGTTGCGCATTTTGGCGAGCATCGCGCCAGTGACCGCGGCGTCTAGGTCAGCATCCTCGAAAACTACAAATGGTGCGTTTCCGCCAAGCTCCATCGAGGTGCGCAAAACCTGCTGAGCCGACTGCTCGAGTAGCTTTCGGCCAACCTGGGTTGAACCGGTGAAGGTGATCTTGCGAAGCCTTGGGTCGGCAATGATCGGGGCCGACACTTTTGCCGAAGAGCTGGTGGTGATCACGTTGATCACGCCGGCAGGCAGACCCGCTTCTTCGAGTGTTTTCACAAACAGCAGGGTGGTGAGCGGGGTCAGCTCTGCTGGCTTGACCACCATCGTGCATCCGGCTGCAATCGCAGGGCCAATTTTGCGAGTGGCCATGGCGAGCGGAAAGTTCCACGGGGTAATGGCAAATGCTGGGCCAACTGGGCGCTGTGCGACGAGCATGCGTCCGGTGCCTTCGGGCGAGGTTCCGTAACGACCTGTGATTCGAACGGCTTCTTCGCTGAACCAGCGCAAAAATTCGTTGCCGTAGGTGACTTCACCGCGCGCTTCGGCGATCGGCTTTCCCATTTCGAGGCTAATCAGGGTGGCAAATTCCTCGCTTCGCTCGCGAACAAGCTCAAAGGTGCGGCGAAGCAACTCGGCGCGCTCGCGAGGAGGCACCTTTGCCCAAGTGGCCTGTGTTTCATGAGCTGCAGACAGTGCGGCTAACCCGTCAGAGGCGTCAGCATTAGCGATTTCGAGCAAGATCTTGCCAGTGGCCGGGTCTTCGACCGAGATCGGCTTCTCACCGTGACCCTGAACCCACTTGCCGCCGATGTAAAGACCGGTCGGAACCTTGGCCAGAAGATCGGTTTCGTTTAGCGCCATTGCTTTTCCTTGCACTCGTTCGGATGCTAACAGTCTGCCACAGTCGGGCTAAATGGTGGCAACCACGTTGCAGCCAGCGTCGACCATCGTGTCGATGGCCTGTTCTGAACTGGCGGCGGCTACGCCGGCGGTTAGAGCCGTGATTACAGTCACTCCACGACCACTCGCCTTGGCGTCTAGGGCTGAGGCGAGCACACAGTAGTCGGTGGCAATGCCGACCAAGGTCACCTCAGAAATCGACTGCTCTTCGAGAAGTTCGACTAGGGGCTGACCGTCGCGAGTAACCCCTTCGAAAATCGAGTACGACGGCCTGCCCTGCCCCTTTTCGATGTGGACATCGATAAAGCTCGTGTCTAGGTTTGGGTGGTACTCAGCGCCGACCGAGCCAGCCACGCAGTGCGCCGGCCACGAGTTCACAAAATCCGGTTCGGCAGGGGCAATAGCAAAGTGCCCGCCGTTGTCACCATCGGCCGAGTGCCAGTCGCGTGATGCAATAACCAAATCGAAGCCGTCAGCGTGTTCGTTCAAAAAGGCGGTGATGTTCGAGGCACAGGCCGCTCCCCCGGCAACCGCAAGCGAGCCACCTTCGCAAAAGTCGTTTTGAACATCCACGATGAAAAGCGCATTAGCCATCTTTTTGCCTAGTCTCTGCTCGCTAAAAGGATTCGAACTATTCGTTCGAGAGCTGGTCGCCACATCGGTAGAACCCGGTGACCAGATTGTCGATGGCCTGCTTGGCGTTGTCTTTCACTGGCCCAAGGGCATAAACGGCAAACAGAAGATTGGTGCCGTCTTTAGCCGAGATGATTCCAGCCAGGGTGTAGCCATTGTTGATCCAACCGGTTTTTGCTCGAACCTTGCCCGTGGCATCCGCGTTGTCGCCCTTGAAACGGCTGGCTAGTGAGCCGGTCTCGCCTGCGCTTGGCAAACCTTCGTTGATAATCTCGAAATCGCCCCAACCATCGAGCACCATTTGCAT
>CAIZQQ010000133.1 GCA_903935175.1 uncultured Micrococcales bacterium | reverse complement strand
TTCGCATCCACTTTGCTATTTGTTCTAACCACCATTCTGTTCAAGCGCTCTAGCGAAAAGCCTTCGGTTGAAACCTGGTCGATTGCGTTGCCAATCACTTCGGCGATTGGCTTGGCGGTCGGTGTTGCACAGATCGACGTGATCGGCGGGGCGAATGAGGCGACCGGCTGGATCGAGTTGCTGGTTGCAACCGCAGTTGGCTCGGCTTACCTGATGCTCTCGCGCACCAAGGTGCTTGGTGGCGCGGGCAGGGCTCGACTAGCGCTGATCATCTCGGCAGCCGTGTCATGGGCGTTCGCTCTCTGGCAGACAACATTTGATAACCCAGCCCGCGATATGCGAATCGGCCTGGTTACCTTTGCAATCGGTGCCACCTTGCTCGTGTTTGCAAAGCTCGAAAAGCAACTGGCTGCCCTGCTGGTTGGAGCTGCGGCTCTGGCAGTCTCGGGTTATGCCTTCGGTGAAACCATCGTGAAGGCGATCGGCGGCTACGAGGGGCCTGAAATCCACAGCACCCTGATTGCTCTCACACTGGTTGCCAGCACCCAGGTCGCGGCTCGCATCGACATGGTGCTCGACAGGTTCAAGACGCTGCTCATCTATGGTTTGCCGCTTCTGGTGGTTGGTCTTCCGTCGACCATTTTCAACTGGTCTGCAGTGATCGAGCCTCTAGCCCAGCAAGAGCCTGGCGACGTGGCAAGAACGCTGACCCTGATGATTGCTGGCGCGGCACTTCTCACACTCGGTCTTCGATTCGGCAACCTCGGCCTCACCGTGGCCGGTGCTTCGCCGCTGGCGCTGACTCTGCTGCCGAGCATCTGGTTCAGAATCGACGAATACTTCGACGGCAAACTCGAGATCGAAATGAAGGCTCTGTTTATCGGTGGCTTGCTCTTCGGCATCGGCTACGGTCTGGTGGCGGCGCTCAAGCTAAAGATCAACTCGTTCGTCTATGTGGGTCTGCCGATTCTGATTGCCATGGCTCCGGCCCTAGCAAACACGTTCGGTGCACTGAACGAAGCCACCTTGACTGCCGAAGACTGGTACCGATTCGGCATCATTCTCGGCGGCTCGCTGGTGTTCTTGGTGCTAGGTGCGCTTCGACGCCTTGCCGGGTTCTTCGGCCCCGGTGCAATCGGTGTTCTAGTCGCAGCCGTGCCATATGCCTGGAAGCCGCTTTCTGAGCAAACCTGGTTCGTTTGGGTGGTGCTGATTATCGTGGCCGGTCTATTGGTCTGGATGGCTATCAAACTCGAGCAATTCAAGAAGAACGCTCGCTCGGCAAGCGTTTGGCTCAAAGAACTCCGCTAGTTCCGAGGTACTAGCGGTAGCAGTCGGGTGACCAGATCCCCTCGGGTCACCCGATTTGCTGTTAAGCCTTGAGCTCTCGAAGCCCCTGACGGCTTTAGTCTTGGCTTGGTTGAACTACAAGAAACGAGGGATGATGCCGACGCAGATTCGCCTTGAGCAACTTGGACCAGATGTTCTAGACCCATACCTCGAGATGCTTGCTGACCCCGAGGGTAGACGCTTGACAGCCACTACCGAGAAATTCGAGCGTGCCGAGATTGAGAATTGGTTGTCGACTCGAGTCAATGCGTCGAACCGTCGCGATTGGGCCATCAAAGACGCCGAGACCGGCGAGTTCTTGGGCGAAGCCGTACTGAACTTTTTCAACGACGCCGACAACTCGATAAACTTTCGCATCGCTCTCAGAGGCCCCAAGTATTTTGACCAGGGGATTGGGACTCAAGCGGTTTCGCTAGCCCTCGAATATGCCTTCGACGAGCTGATGGTCAAGACAGTAGCCCTCGAGGTGTTGATAGACAACCCCCGAGCTAAACGGGTTTATGAGAAAAATGGTTTTCAACCGAGACGATTCTTCACTTCGAAGGGGCATCGGTATCAGCGAATGACCTGCACCAAAGCAAACTACGTTGAAGCCCGTGCCCTGGCCCTGATGAAACAGCACTTGGATGTCTCACGCTGGGCATTCGGCTGGGACAACGCCAAGCGTCGCGCCGGCCTTTGCAACTACACCGAGAGCAAGATTTCGATCTCGAAATACCTGGTGATGGCGCACTCGGTCGACGAGAGTCTTCAGGTGGTCTTGCACGAAATCGCCCACGCGCTCAGCGGCAAGAAGGAAGGGCACGGCAAAAAGTGGCTCGCTACCGCCAAGTCGATCGGTTACCGCGCCGAACGTTTCACCGGCACCGAGATTGCCCGCGAGGT
>CAIZQQ010000132.1 GCA_903935175.1 uncultured Micrococcales bacterium | reverse complement strand
TCGGATTCGGCCTTCCGCTGATTCAGTCGCTCGGTTTCGAACCAGAGCTAGGCGCTAAGGCGCTCGTTGTGGTTCCGACCCGCGAGCTAGCCATTCAGGTGGCGGAAGACCTCGTGCTTGCCACCGCTAACCGCCCGACCAAGGTTGCCACCATCGTTGGTGGCCGTGCTTTCGAAGGTCAGATTGCTGACATTGAAGCCGGCGCTCAGATCATCGTTGGAACCCCTGGTCGAATCATCGACTTGAGCAAGCAGAAGAAACTCGACCTTTCGAACATCCGCTTCATGGTTCTCGACGAGGCCGACGAAATGCTCGACCTCGGCTTTTTGCCAGACGTTGAGCGCCTGTTCGCGCTAACCCCAGACGGCCGTCAGACCATGTTGTTCTCGGCAACCATGCCGGGTGCGATTGTTTCGCTAGCCCGTAAGTACCAGAACCGTCCGGTTCACATTCGAGTGAACGACCCAGACGAAGGCCACACCAAGGCCGACATCAAGCAGTTCATTTACCGCGCGCACTCGCTCGACAAAGACGAAGTTGTTGGCCGCATTTTGCAGGCCGAAGGTCGCGGCAAGACCGTGATCTTCTGTCGCACCAAGCGCCAGGCTGGCAAGGTTGCCGAAGAACTAATCGACCGCGGCTTCAACGCTTCGGCTCTGCACGGCGACATGTCGCAAGAGGCGCGCGAAAAGTCGATGGCTGCTTTCCGCTCAGGCAAGAAAGACATTCTGGTTGCCACCGAGGTTGCCGCCCGAGGCATCGACGTTGACGACGTGACCCACGTGATCAACTACACGGTTCCCGAAGACGAAAAGAACTACCTGCACCGCACCGGCCGCACCGGTCGTGCCGGCCGCACCGGTATCGCCGTTACTTTCGTTGACTGGGAAGACCTGACTCGCTGGAAGCACATCAACGAAGCCCTCGAGCTAGGTGTGCCTGAGCCGGTCGAAACCTACTCTTCTTCACCGCACCTGTTCGAAGACCTAAACATTGTCGCCGGCACCAAGGGTCGCATCAAAGCAACCGACCCTAACCGCGTCAAGCCGTCAAACGACCGTGGACCTGCTGGCCGCGGTGGTTCGGGCGGCCGAGGTGGTTCGTCTGGTTCTGGTCGTGACGGAGGTCGTCGTGATGGCGGTCAAAACCGCGGTCAGGGTCGTAGCGACAAGCCGCGTAGCGAAGGTTCTAAGAGCGCGGATGCTGCGCCTAAGGTCGAACGTACCCCTCGCCCCGAGGGTGACCGCAACCGCCAGCGTCGCCGCACCCGCGGTGGCACCGGCGAGTAGTCTCGCAAGCTCGAGAAAGCTAAATCTCTAGATTTACCGGCTTCGCGCCGGTTGCTTGGTCGATGATTCGCTCGAGCATCTCAGGCGCTGTGGTGCACTGACCCAACTCATTCGGCTTGCCGGTGACACCGTGGTAATCGCTCGACCCCGTGACGATCAGATCGTGGCGGGTTGCCATGTCGAGCAGCCAGGGTTGAACATCCGCCCCGATTTCTGGGTGATAAACCTCGAAGCCCGCCAAGCCAGCCTCGATTAGCGACTCAAAATGCGCCTGCGGGTAATCGTTTTCGTGAGCCGGTTTGTAGCCGCGGGCCAGCGGGTGCGCGAGCACCGCAACTCCCCCAGCTGCATTGATCAGCTCGATGGCTTCGCGCGGGTCTGGCACCTCGCGGTTCGGCACGTAATAGGGGCTGCCCTTGAACCAAAGCTTTTCGAACACCTCGCCGCGCTCGACGAAGTGGCCGTTTGCCACCAGTGCATCGGCGACCGATGGTCTACCGAGTGTCGCCCCGACCTGCACCTGGTCGAGCACGTCTTGCCAGGTGAGTGAGTAATCTTTGGCAATTCGATCGGTGATTTCTTGCAGGCGAATGATGCGCGAGTTGACGGTTTCGTCGAGCCTTTTGACCAAGGCGACGTTGGTCGGGTCTGGCAGATACGCCAACATGTGCATGCCGACCTTGTGCGTGTGCCCATCTTCACCGGTGAACACGGCGCGCGTGGTGATTTCGATACCGGGCACTAAACCAAGACCGGTGCGCTCGGATGCTTCGGCAGACGCTGCCCAGTGCGAAACGGTGTCGTGGTCGGTGATGGCGAGCACGTCGAGTCCGAGGTCTTTGGCTCGGTCGAAAACCACCGAGACCGGTTCGGTTCCGTCGGAGGCATCGGTGTGCACGTGCAGGTCGATTTTCATGCAACTTCTCTCTAAAACTTGAGGCCTCTTACATTCGAAGAATACCCGCTTCTAGCGTCCACGGAGTTTGATGAAAAGTGGCAGTATGTAACCCATGAGCGAGAAGTCAGAACAAAAGATTGCCGATCGAGTTAACAACCGGTCACACCGCCCGAACAGCGAAGAATTCATGCGATTCATTGGTTCGAACTGGGCTGACCACGGCGATGACCTTCCGCAGGTACATCCGGGTGCTGTTTATGCGGCCGCTCGTCGCCGCCAGGTGGCCGAAGCCTTCGCCGGCAAGTTGATAATCATCGAGGCAGGTTCGCTCAAGACCCGCTCGAACGACTCTGACTACCGCTACCACCCGCACGCCGCTTTTTCACACCTGACCGCCTGGGGTTCGGCAACCGTGCCCGACTCGGTTCTAGTAATTGACGCACGAGACCGTGCCGGAGTCAGCACCCTATTTTTTAGAGAGACCGCTGGTCGAAACAGCAACGAATTCTTCGCCAACCCGACCATCGGCGAATTCTGGGTGGGCGCTCGACCAACACTGCCCCAGGTCGCAGCCCTTCTTCACCTTGGCACCAAGAACCTAACCGAGCTTGACGAATTCCTGTCTGAAAACTCGAACGCCGACATCGTGCGCATCAGCGAAGAGGCCGGCAGCGACGAAAAGCTTCTCGAATTCGCCAGCGAGATTCGCTTTGTCAAAGACGAGTGGGAAATCGCCGAAATGCGCAAGGCAGTTGCAGCATCGGTGAGCGGTTTCGAACAGGTTGCCCGAACCATGAAAGACGCCATCGGTCACGAACGCGGCGAGCGAGTGGTTGAGACCGCTTTCTATTCACGCGCCCGCATCGAGGGCAATGACCTTGGCTATGACACAATCGCCGCTGCTGGCGCTCACGCCTGCATTCTGCACTGGATCGTCAATGACGGCCCAATTCGCGGCGATGAGCTTTTGCTGCTCGATGCAGGTGTCGAGGTAGAGAGCCTCTACACCGCCG
>CAIZQQ010000131.1 GCA_903935175.1 uncultured Micrococcales bacterium | reverse complement strand
GTCGTTTTGAACCGGGCATTCTCAAAGCTCTGATCAAGACCGCGCTCAAAGAGACGGTGGACTAAATGACCGACCTGATTCTCAGTGGTTCGATGTGGCTAGCCATGCCGCTCGCGCTGTTGGCAGGTTTGGTTTCGTTCTTGTCACCCTGCGTGCTGCCGCTAGTGCCCGGCTACTTGGGCTACGTTTCGGGAGTCGCCGCAACTCGCGCTCGCGTGATTCTGGGCAGCGTGCTCTTTGTGCTCGGCTTCACCGCCGTGTTCGCGACCTTAGGCACCATGGCCGGCGGCATCGGCAGCATTCTCTATGCCGAAGTGGCCGGCATCGCCCAGCGCATTCTCGGCGGTGTGATCATCGTTCTCGGTGTGGTCATGGCGGGTGGTTTCGGCTTGGGTCAGCGCCAGTTCAAACTCAACCTCAGCCCACGCGCAGGGCTCATCGGCGCACCTCTGCTCGGCATCGCCTTCGGCCTCGGCTGGACCCCGTGCATCGGCCCAACCCTCTCGGCTGTACTCACCCTTTCGCTCGACGAGGGCACCGCCTTGCGCGGTGCGGTCTTGAGCGTGATTTACTCGCTCGGTCTCGGGCTGCCCTTCATCGCGCTGGCAGCCGGCTTCGGCTGGGCAACTAAGTCGGTGTCGTGGGTCAAGAAGCACATCCGCGCTTTCAACCTCGCCGGTGGTGCCATGCTCGTGATTCTCGGCGTGCTCATGGTTACCGGTCTGTGGAGCGAAGTCGTCACATTCAGTCAGGTGGTGTTCAGTGGCTTCATCCCAGCCCTCTAAACCACAGGCGCCGCAAGACCTAATGGTCAGCGATGCCGAAGTTGCCTCGCAAACCGTGAACTCGGCCGAACTTGGCCTTGCCGGGTGGATGCGCTGGATTTGGCGTTCGCTCACCAGCATGAAAACCGCACTCATCTTGCTTTTGCTCTTGGCGGCTGCCGCGATCCCCGGCTCGGTTTATCCGCAGCGCAGTGCCGACCCGAACGGTGTGGCCAGTTATTACAAAAACAACCCTGAGCTTGCCAAGGTGCTTGACTGGTTTCAGTTGTTCGACGTTTATGGTTCGATTTGGTTCTCTGCGATTTACATTTTGCTTTTCACCTCGCTAATCGGTTGCGTCGTGCCGCGAACTCGGGTGCACTGGCTTGCGATGCTCGCCGAACCGGTTGATGCGCCCGCCCGAATGCAGCGTTTTCCGGCTTATGCCAAGGTGACCTCTGATGCGTCGGCAAAGGCCGTGCTTGATCGAGCCGAGGCTCACCTTCGCAAGGGTCGATACCGTGTGGTCAGGCGCAAGGGTTCGGTTTCGGCCGAGCGCGGTTACATTCGCGAAACCGGAAACCTAATTTTTCACTTTTCTCTCATGGGCGTGCTTGTTGCGGCGGGCCTGGGCGGTGGATTTTCTTACAACGGCCAGCGCGTTTTGGTCGAGGGTGAAGTTTTTGTGAATAACCTCGCCTCTTATGACTCGTTCTCACCCGGGGTCTTCTTCGACGAAAACAATCTGCAGCCGTTCTCGATGGCGCTCGACAAGTTCGAGGTCGATTTCGACCTGCAAAACACCACAAACATCGGCACCCCGCTCGACTTCAGAGCATTCGTCACGAGCAAGCTCTCTGGCGGCGAGAAGCGCGAGTCGGTCATCCGAGTTAATGAACCGCTCGAGGTGCCTGGCGCGCACGTCTACCTAACCGGCAACGGCTATGCGCCGGTGCTCACCTTCAAAGACCCAGACGGCCAAATCGCGTTCAGCGGCCCGGTGATTTTCTTGCCGCAAGATGCAAACTACACCTCGCTCGGCGTCATCAAATTGCCGGATGCTAAGCCGAACCAATACGGCGTGCTGGCGTTTTTCTACCCGACCAAAGAGCAGCTCGAAACCGGAGCTTTTACTTCGATCTACCCCGACCCGGTTGACCCGATGCTCAGCATGAACCTGTACGTTGGCGACCTCGGGCTCGACGGCGGTGTGCCACGCAACGTGTTTAGCCTCGACACCCACGGTCTCGAGCAGGTGGCCGGCGGTAAGAGTGGCACGAAGGCTCTGATGCTCACGATTGGTGAAACCAAGCAGCTACCCGGCGACCTAGGTTCGGTTACCTTCAACGGTCTCAAGCGGTTTGCGTCACTAGACCTCGCCTACAACCCGGGTCAGGTTTGGGTTCTGGCGTTTGCCATCTTGGCGTTTATCGGCTTGGCCATTTCACTCTCGGTACCGCGTCGCCGCATTTGGGTTCGGAAGTTTGAGAGCGGTTTTGAGGTTGCTGCTCTTGCAAGAAACGATGACCCAAGACTCGAAGACATCGTGGCCAACCTCGTCGAAGCCATTGCGCCCAAGAAAGGCAACTAAAAATTGACTGACGTCAAACTCGATCTAGAGCTCGCCCAGCAATCGTTGGTCTTTATCTTTGCGTCGATGGTGGTTTACACGGTTTCGTTCTTGATTTTCGCCTGGCACCTCACCAACATTGCGAGCAACAAGGGCTCTGGCGCGGTCATCTCGACCAAGCTCGAAAACATCGGCTTTGCTCTGTTCGGCTTCGGTGCTCTGATTCACGGTGCAGGTGTTGTGATGCGCGGGATCGCCGCCTCCCGCGTGCCCTGGGCCAACATGTATGAGTTCTCGATCTCGGGTGCGTTCGTGCTGGTTGCCATCTTCCTTGCGTTTTACCGCCTGCGCGACATCCGCATCATTGCTGCCTTCGTAAACGGCTTCGTGCTGCTGATTCTCGGTGCGGCAACTACTTACTTCTATGTTCAGGTCAAGACTTTGATGCCGGCGCTTCAGTCTTATTGGCTGGTCATTCACGTGACCGTTGCCGTGCTGGCCACCGCGTTTTTCAACATCGCCGCCGCGCTATCGGTCGCCTACCTACTGCGCACCTCGCCGCGCATCGCCGGCTCGACCAAAAAATTCGTTGTCGGTGCGCGTCGCGTTCTAGAGTTCTTCCCGGCTGAAAAAACCCTCGAGCGCCTGCAGGTTCGCTTCAACGCGGTTGGCCTGATTCTCTGGACCTTCACCCTCGCCGCCGGAGCCATCTGGGCCGAGCGCGCCTGGCATCGCTATTGGGGCTGGGACACCAAAGAGGTTTGGACCTTCATCATCTGGGTGCTTTATGCCGGTTACTTCCACGCCACGGCAACCCGCGGCTGGACAGGTCGTCGCGCCGCCTGGCTATCTTTGGTTGGCTTCGCCTCGGTGCTGTTCAACTTCACCATCGTGAACTTGTTCTTCAAGGGCCTGCACGTTTACAGCGGTCTGTAGACCGGCGGTTTCAGAGCAGGCGGTAGCAGCGCTCTAAGCGCTCGATCCACCAGTCACCGCGGTGATCTTCGGCGGCAAAAACCTCAAGTTTGGTTGAGTCGACTTCGACGCGACGAACATCCAAGTAGCCACCCTGTGCGATCAGTGGCTCGCGCGTGACATCCCCGATGAACATAGCCGCAGTGCCGAGCCCGCAATCGAACTCAAGTTCGGGCAGTGCCGCTGCCAGGTGCAACCCCATGCTGATGCCAACCGAGGTGTCGAGTGCGCTCGAGATAACCACCGGCAACCCGGCCTCGGCGGCAACCTCAAGCGCGCGTCGCAAACCGCCAAGCGGTGCAGCCTTGATCACAAGAAGGTCGGCTGCACCAGCCTGCGCAACAGCCAACGGGTCGCTCACCTTGCGCACCGATTCATCGGCCGCAATTTTGATCGAGTCTGAGTGGCGACGAATTTTCACGCGCAGCTCGGCGAGCTCGCCGATGGTGGCACAGGGCTGCTCGAAGTAGTCGAGTGTGATGCCGTTTTCGAGCATCGTGCCGGCAATTGCGATGGCCTGGTCAATGCTGTAGCCGCCGTTGGCATCTAAGCGGATGCGCGCCTCTGGGTAAAGCTGACTCACTCGAATCACGCGCGCGAGGTCTTGGTTCAGGTCTTGCCCGGGCTCGGCAACCTTCACCTTTACCGTGCGAAACTCGCCAAACGGAGCCAGCGCACGCTCGATGCCTTCGGGTGCCACGGCCGCCAACGTTGCGTTGATGCCGATGCGGGTGCGGTGAAGTTGTGGCAGAGCATCCCAGCCGAATTCAAGTGCGGCGGCGAGCCAAACGGCGGCCTCTTCGTCTTCGTATTCAACGAACGGCGACCACTCGGTGTAACCCTGCGGGCCTTCGATCAGCAGAGCCTCACGCTCGGTGACTCCGCGAAACTTGGTGCGCATGGGCAAACTCACCACGCGGGCCGATGCCACGAGCTCGTCAAGGCTCGGCAGCGCAAACCTGCGCCCATTGGCCGAACCGTTTTGCGAAGCATCCACGTTAGTTAGTCTAGAAGCATGGCAAAACAGGTTTCGCAGTTGTTCGACGCCCAGGTATGGCACGAGGTGCCTGGCTTCGAAGACCTAACCGACATCACCTATCACAAGCACGCCACTGCCGGCATGGTGCGCGTGGCGTTCAACCGCCCAGAGGTGCGCAACGCCTTCAGACCTAAGACCGTCGACGAATTGCACCGAGCCCTCGATCACGCCCGCATGGATTCGCGCGTTGGCGTCGTGCTGCTCACCGGCAATGGCCCGTCACCAAAAGATGGCGGATGGGCGTTCTCAAGCGGCGGCGACCAGCGAGTTCGTGGCAAAGATGGTTACAAATACGCCGATGGCGATGACGCGGCAAGCATTGAGCCCGGTCGCGCAGGCCGACTTCACATTCTCGAGGTTCAACGCCTCATTCGTTTCATGCCAAAGGTTGTCATTGCTTTGGTGCCCGGATGGGCGGCCGGAGGTGGCCACTCACTAAACGTGGTTTGCGACCTCTCGATCGCCAGTGCCGAACACGCCAAGTTCAAGCAGACCGACGCCGATGTCGCATCTTTCGACGCCGGTTATGGCTCGGCCTATTTGGCTCGTCAGGTTGGCCAAAAGTTCGCTCGCGAAATTTTCTTCTTGGGTGCCGAATACAGTGCCCAGCGCGCCTATGAAATGGGTGTCGTGAATGCGGTTGTGCCTCACGAAGAGCTCGAAGCCACCGGCATTGCCTGGGGTAAAGAGATTTTGGCCAAGTCGCCGCAGTCGGTTCGCATGCTCAAGTTTGCATTCAACGCGGTGGATGACGGGCTGGTCGGTCAGCAGATGTTTGCCGGCGAGGCAACCCGCTTGGCTTATGCAACCGAAGAGGCAGCCGAGGGCCGCGACTCTTTTCTAGAGAAACGCGACCCAGACTGGTCGCCGTACCCCTGGCACTTCTAAACCCACTGGCAAACTCAAGAACTCGAACCTCAAGATGCCGATTCCACTCAAGCTGATTGCAGCCAACGACCCGTTTGCGGCTTTGGTGGCGCTCGCCGATGTGCTCGATGGCAAGCAGGCACTGTTCGTAACCCCGCCCGAGGTGAATGGCCTGATGCCAGAGGTTCACGGCCTTCCACCCGAAGTTGACGACAACTACGCGGCAATCGTCGAATCTTCTGGTTCAACCGGTATGCCGAAGCGAATCGGCTTGACCGTGCAAAATCTTCTCACCAGTGCCAGGGCCACTCAGGCTCGGCTAGGTGGGCCGGGGCAATGGCTGTTGGCCCTTCCGATCAACTACATCGCTGGCCTTCAGGTTCTCGTGCGCTCACACCTCGCCGACACCCAGCCGATTTTGATGAATTCGTCGGTACCGTTTTCGGCCGAGGGCTTTGGCCGAGCATCCTCGTTGATGACCGGCGAGCGACGCTTCACAAGCCTGGTGCCGGCCCAACTCGAGCGCCTTGCCGAAGCCGTTGACCAAGATGATTTCTTGCTTGGGCAACTGCGCTCGTTCGACGCCATTTTGGTCGGGGGACAGGCGGCGAACCCCGCGACCGTCGAGCGCCTGCGCGATCTTGGCGTGAAGGTCGTGGTCACCTACGGCATGACCGAAACCGCCGGCGGCTGTGTTTATGACGGGGTGCCGCTCGACGGTGTCGAAGTTTCGCTCGGCGAACGTGGGCTCATCACTCTCACCGGCCCGATGGTGGTTGGCGGCAGCGTTACAACCAACGACCTCGGAGAGCTAGATGCCGATGGCCGCTTGTCGGTGCTTGGTCGTGCCGACCGCGTGATCAACTCTGGCGGAATCAAGTTGTCGCTCGACCTCGTTGAGCAGTGGACCAGGTCGCAGCCCGGCGTTCGCGACGCAGTGTCGCTGCCGATTTCTAACCCGCAGTATGGCGAAACCTTTATTTGCTGGATGGTCGTCTTCGACCCAGAGCGCCACCACTTGGATGCCGACAAAGCGGTGGCCGAACTTGGGCTACCGGCGAAGTTTGCGGTGTGGGCGACCACCGAAGAGATTCCGCTGCTAGGCAACGGCAAACCCGACTACCAAGGTTTGGCCGAAAATTTTGCCGCCTACCAAAACCAGTTGCGCGAAGCTCGCGCCCGAGGAGAGATTTAGAATTTCGTCATGGCTAAACCTAAGAACAAACCAGTTTCAGAACGCAGCAAAAAGAAGCCGACTCTTCGCGATTGGATTTCTGCCGCTCGCATTCGCACCCTGACCCTCGCCGTGGCCCCGGTGGCGTTCGGTACCGGTGTCGCTTCGATCAACCAGGGCATCGTTTGGACCTATGCCGGTCTCGCTCTGGCTGTTGCCGTGTTCTTGCAGATCGGCGTCAACTACGCCAATGACTATTCCGATGGTGTGCGTGGCACCGACGACGACCGCGTTGGCCCGTTTCGCCTAACCGCTTCGCGCAAGGTGAACCCGAAGTCCGTTCGAGCTGTCGCCTTTGTTTTTCTAGCCCTTGGCGCCGCCGCGGGCGTTGCGCTTTCGGTTCTTTCTAATCAACTCTGGATGCTCGCTGTAGGAGCCGTTGCACTGCTCGCCGCCTGGGGCTACACCGGTGGCAAGAAGCCTTATGGCTACGCCGGCTTCGGTGAAGTAGTCGCATTCTTGTTCTTCGGCCCAGTTGCCGTTTTCGGCACCACCTACGTGCAAATCGCAGCCGTGTTCGACGATTCCTTGACCATTCTGGTCACAGGAGGTGGCGCACTCGCCCTCGGGTTCTTGGCTGCGGCGGTGCTTCTGGTTAATAACCTGCGGGATGTCGACACAGACGCCCCAGCGGGCAAAAAGACTCTCTCGGTTCGTTTCGGTGTTCTGTTTTCGAAGATTCTTTTCACCGTGTTCATAGTTTCGGCTTTGGCGATTTGGGCCGCCTACCCGTTCCTCTACCCGCTGACGATTTTTGCGTTCGTGGCGTTCTTGCTTCTGCTACCCGCACTGTTGATTGTTTGGACCTACCGAGAACCACGCGAATTGATTCTGGCGCTCAAGCTCACCTCGGTCGGTGCGCTGACTTGGGGTGTACTGGTGGGCTGGGGCTTCAGCCGCTTCCTACTTTTTGTCTAGCAGGTCGTTTTCGAGGTCGCTGTCGGCGTCGTCGAGTCCCACTTCTTTGTTTTTCTTGACTCGGTTATAGATGTCGCTAGAAAGCGCCTCGCGCTGGTTGCTGAGAAAGATTAGTGAGAAAGCCAGACTTAGGGCAGCTGCGATCAAGGTTGAGTAGAGCCAGCCGAAGCCGAAGAGCATGAACACGGTGAGCACGGCTGCGAAAACACCCAAACGGGCAACGATGTAAACCAACCAATGTTTCTTCACGAAATAAGTCTAAGTAGCCATCTGGTTAGAGTTAAACCATGAGGTATCTACTGTTCGCCATCGGCATCACGGCAATTTTCACCATTTTCACCACCGTGTTTGCGATCAGCGCCAAGCCAAACGAAGTTCGCCTGCTGCCAAAGTGGCTCTGGGTCGTACTCTGCCTCATCGTGCCAATCATCGGCGGGCTGCTTTACATCACCATCGGCCGCCCTGTAGCGAAGCCTGGCTTCACTGCTAGCGGTTCTCGAGTGATTGCGCCAGACGATGACCCTGATTTCTTGCGCAACCTGCGCGATCGCTTGTCTAAAGATGACGACGAAGATGGCGACGCGAAACCAAAGGGCGGCGACCTACCGAATGTCTAACCTCGTGCCGGGTGCTAGCCCAGCTCAGCAGTTTGCCGCTCACTTGCTGGCAACTCTGGTGGCTGGCGGTGCCAAGCGCATCTTTCTAGCCCCGGGAGCGAGGTCGCAAGCCTTGGCAATTGCGGCCGGACAGTTGGCCGAGGCCGGCAAGGCCGAACTCTTTATTCGCTTGGATGAACGCAGCCTTGGTTTCACCGCACTCGGCTCGGCCCTGGCCACCGACGACCCTGCAATTGTGATTACCACCAGCGGAACCGCCGTTGCCAACCTGCACCCGGCCGTGCTTGAAGCTCATCACTCAGGTGTGCCGCTCATTCTGCTCACCGCTGACCGCCCACACGAACTTCGGGGCGTCGGTGCAAACCAAACTACCGATCAGGTCGGCATTTTCGCCGACGCGGTTCGAGTCTGTTTCGACGTCGAAGCGCCCGATGAAGACGGCAGCCTCGAGTCGATCGAAGAATTAGCGCGCATTTCGCTAATGGCCGCGCGTGGCCTGGGTGGCCAAAGCGCCGGCCCGGTGCAACTGAACCTTGCCTTTAGAGAGCCTCTTTCTAGTTCGCTACCGAACGCGGCCACCGTTGAGCCAACCTCGCTGGACCTTGAGCCAGAGCACATCGAACTTGAGTTCGCCGTGCTTGATGGCGCAACCCCAACCGTGGTCATCGCCGGCGCAGAGTCTGGACCAGACGCAGTCGAGCTAGCCGAAGCATTCGGCTGGCCACTGCTAGCCGAGCCTTCGTCAGGAGCGCGCTGGGGCGCGAACGCCATCTTGGGCTACCGCCTGATTTTTGACCAGCAGCCAGCACTGACCGCCCAAATCGGCCGCGTCATCGTGTTCGGCAAGCCGACCCTGTCGCGCGCGGTGATTCGCCTAATGTTCAACGAAGGCGTCGACGTGGTTGTCGTCAAATCTCGCCGCATGGGCCACTTCGACGTCTCGCACCGCGCATCGGCCTTCGTCGACGAAATCACGCTCGACAGCGAAGTTGACTTCGATTGGCTGCGCCAGTGGCAGCTCGCCGACCAAACTCTGCGTCTTGCTGCTCCCGTGGCCGCCGAGCTATCACGACGCGAAATCGTCGAAACGCTCTGGGAGGCAACCGAAAATGCGCAAAACCTGGTGCTTGGCGCGAGCCGAATGATTCGCGAAGCCGAAACCTGGGCTCCGGCAAAGGCAATCAACGTCTTTTCGAACCGTGGCCTGGCCGGCATCGACGGAACCATCGCGACCGCAACGGGCATCGCCCTAGCATCCGGTCAAAAAACCCGCGTGCTACTTGGCGACCTGACCTTCTTGCACGATGTTGGCTCACTCGTAATTGATCCGGTGGATTCACCGCTAGACATTCAACTCGTGGTGGTGAACGACCACGGTGGCAGCATTTTTGAAGCGCTAGAAATGGCGAAGGCGCTACCCGCGACCGCCTTTGACCGTCTTTTCCGTACTCCACAACAGGTGAACCTAGCGGCGCTAGCCCTGGCTTACGGATGGCGTCACGAATTTGTGCAAAACGAAGACGAATTGCGCGAGGCCCTAGAACTTGAGGGCAGAGTTCTTATTGAGGTTGAGCTTTAGCCCAGAGCATCCGTGATTGGTTTGAACTTCAAATCGGTCTCAGCGGCTTCGCCATCTGGCTCAGATTCTGAAACGATTCCGCAGCCGGCAAACGCGCGGATGTTCGCCCCCTCGAGCTGCGCCCCGCGAAGTGCAATCGCCCATTCGCCATCGCCATCGGCGCCGATCCAACCAACCGGGCCGGCGTAGCGACCGCGGTCGAAAGGTTCCAACTCGGCGATGAGCTCGATGGCGTTCGCACGCGGGGTGCCTGCCACCGCCGCAGTCGGATGTATCGCGGCGGCCAGGTCGAGAACCGTAGAGTTGCTCGACAGCACCCCGTGCACATCGCTGGCTAGATGCCACACGTTCGGAAGCGCGAGCGAAAACGGCGACTCGTCTGCGTCGACGTGCTCACAGAACGGCTCGAGCGAGCGAACCATCGAGTCGACTGCAAATCGGTGCTCGGCCAAGTTTTTGTGCGAGGTTGCCAGAGCCTGACCGATCGCGTGGTCAACGCCCTTGTCGGTTCCTCGAGCCGCGGTGCCGGCCAAGACTCGAGCCGAAACCTGCTTGTGTGAAACGCGAACCAGCAGCTCTGGCGATGCGCCGAACAGCCCATCAACCGAATAAACCCAGCAGCTCGGGTAGGTTTCGGCCAGTGCGATCAGAGGGTTACGAATGTCGAAGTCGGCGGCGAGCGGTGCAACCAGGTCGCGCGCAAGCACAACCTTCTCAACACGTTCAGCCGCGATGGCCTCGAGCGCGCTGGCTACGGCCTGTTTGAATCCACTTCGGGTGAGACGGCCTGGGGCGAGCGGCTCGGCAAGGCTGGGGGAATCGGCAAGCAGTGGCGCAGCATCCGCGTTCAAATCTTCGAGCGATGCGTCGTCGATCGCGGTCATCCAGTTACGGCCATCGCGGTGGCCCAGCACCACACGGGGCACAATCAGCGTGCTCTCGCTCGTTGACGCGTCGGCAAAGGCGATAGCACCAAAAGCCAGCAGCCCACTGCCCGGCAGGTTGACCTCATCGACAACCTCGGCCTGGTCTACCAGCGCCTTCCAGGCTGCCGAGAGTTCGGCAAAACGATTCGGCCCGGTGGCGGTGATGCGAGTGTGCTCGCCGATACCGACGATGCCTTCACCGTGGCGCAAGAAAGTGATTGGATTCGCCGGTAAACGCTGCAGCAGGGGGGCGAT
>CAIZQQ010000130.1 GCA_903935175.1 uncultured Micrococcales bacterium | reverse complement strand
CTCCACCTTGCCCGTGGTTCTATCTAGCACAGGGTGATTAATTCCGCGGTGCCCGAACGCAAGTTTGTAGGTTTCGAATCCAAGTGCTCGACCGAGGAGCTGATTACCGAAGCAGATGCCGAAGAACGGGGTGCCTGAGCGCAGAATGTCTCGTAGTGCCTCAACCTGCCCGGCAGCAGTTGCTGGGTCACCTGGACCGTTTGAGTAAAACACCGCGTCTGGCGAATCTGAGAGAAGCTCTTCTGACGTAGCCTTCGCTGGATAAATCGTGACGTCTAGGCCTCGCTCAACCATGTTCTCGATGGTCGATGCCTTGCAGCCTAGGTCTAGGATGGCCACACTGCCCACGCGAGTGCCCTTGTGCTTGTGGTGCACGACCTCTGAAGTCGAAACCACGTCGCTCAGAGATCGGCCGGCCATTGGTGCCGTGGCCTTTACCTCTTCAAGCAGTTCAGAGGTTGGTTTGTCAGCATGCTCACCCGAGAAGATGCCAGCCCTCATGACGCCAACAGATCTCAGGTGCCTGGTCAGTGCTCTGGTATCAATTCCCTGAATGCCAACCACCGCATATTTCTCTAACTCGTCCGTTAGAGGTTTCTCGGAGCGGAAGTTTGAAACCATTCGGCTGGCATCGCGAACTACGTAACCAGCAACCCAAATTCGCTCAGATTCTTCGTCTCGAGTATTGACACCGGTGTTTCCTATGTGCGGAGCTGTTTGCACCACAATCTGACCAGCGTATGAAGGGTCGGTGAGTGTTTCTTGGTACCCAGTCATGCCGGTTGCGAACACGATTTCACCGGTTGTTGAACCCGATGCTCCGTAGCCGAATCCTGTGAAAGACCTGCCGTCTTCGAGTAGAAGAATTGCCTTGTTCAAAACGCTCCCTATTTCGCTAGTTTCGAATCGCGAACGC
This sequence comes from uncultured Micrococcales bacterium, assembly GCA_903935175.1. Classification (GTDB taxonomy): domain Bacteria; phylum Actinomycetota; class Actinomycetes; order Actinomycetales; family Microbacteriaceae; genus Rhodoluna. Next base: position 2,711 of record CAIZQQ010000130.1, on the reverse strand, counting down.
TGAAAGCACCGCGATAAATCGTGTGGATGACCGTACCTGGCAGTTCGATGCCTTCGAAGGGCTGGTTGCTGCTCTTGCTTGCTCCCCCGCCAGAGATCACTCGGGTTGCGGCCGGGTTGATCAGAGTGATGTTGGCTACATTCCCAACTGCGAGGGACTGCCCCTGATCGGCCAGCTTTGAGATAGCCGCCGGGTTCAGAGACATAACTTCGGCAAATCTTTGCCACGTGCTCTCGCCGCTATCAATCAGAACCAACTGAGCGATAGATGCCGCAGTTTCTAGGCCCAGCATTCCGAATGCTGCTGCAGACCACTCGCATTCTTTCGCTTCAACCGGATGCGGTGCGTGATCAGTCGCGACAATGTCGATGGTTCCGTCGACCAGCGCCTCACGAAGAGCCTTGACATCAGCATCCGTTCTGAGTGGCGGGTTGACCTTATAAACGGGGTTATAGGTTCGAGCTAGTTCGTCGGTCAGTAGCAGGTGGTGAGGGGTAACCTCGGCAGTAACTTTGATTCCGCGCTGCTTCGCCCAGCGAATGATCTCAACAGATCCAGCAGTTGATAAGTGGCAGATGTGCAGACGGCTGCCGGTCGCTTCTGCGAGGAGAACATCTCGGGCAATGATTGACTCCTCAGCTACAGCAGGCCAACCCGCCAATCCGAGTTCTGCAGAAACGTTTCCCTCGTGCATTTGCGAATTCTCGGTCAGGCGAGGCTCTTGAGCGTGTTGGGCAATGACGCCGTCGAATGATTTCACATATGCCAACGCTCGGCGCATCAACAGCGGGTCTGAGACGCATTTGCCGTCATCGCTAAAGATGGTAACTTTTGCACGCGAATTGGCCATCGCTCCAAGCTCGGCGAGGCGTTCGCCACCGAGGCCCACAGTTACAGCGCCAATTGGCTGAACCTGAACTAATCCGGCTTCATCACCAAGAGATTTGATTTGCTCGACAACGCCCGCTGTGTCTGCGACAGGCATCGTGTTTGCCATGGAGTGCACGGCGGTGAAACCACCCAGTGCCGCAGCCCTGGACCCACTGAGAACCGTCTCTGACTGTTCGAAACCAGGCTCACGAAGGTGGGTGTGCAGGTCGACAAAACCTGGTAGCGCGACCAAACCCTTAGCATCGATGCTCTCGCCAATGACTTTGTTGCCGATGGACTCGATAACACCGGCTTTTACTCCGACATTGGTTACCGATCCATCGGCCATTGTTGCGTTTACAAGAGTGAACTCACTCATTTTCGCCTCCTGAAAGTAGGTGGTAAAGCACGGCCATTCGCACACTTACCCCGTTGGCAACCTGCTTTAGCACAAGCGAGTTTTTCGAATCTGCAGCGGCAGCGTCGATTTCGAGGCCTCGGTTCATTGGTCCCGGGTGCATGACAAACGTTTCTAGGCCAAGCAGTGCTAAGCGGTCGGCGTTCAAGCCCCAAATACGCGCGTACTCTCGTTCGCTAGGAAAGAATCCAGCAGTCATTCGCTCAAGTTGAACGCGCAACATCATGACAGCATCCAGCTTGAATGTGGCAATCGCCTCGTCTAGCGAGTAAGAGAAACCATCAGCCTGATTGACTAGCGCGTTCGGTAGAAGCGTGGGTGGTCCAACTAGATAAACCTTCGCGCCCAACTTCTTGAGCAGAACGAGATTGCTTCTAGCCACTCGACTATGGGCAATGTCGCCCACGATGGCGACAGCCACTCCGTCTAGACCTTTGCCACGCGCATCCGCGTGAATTGCGCTGCGCAGTGTGAATGCATCTAGTAGCGCTTGGGTGGGGTGCTCGTGGGTGCCGTCACCCGCGTTGATTACCGAACCCCTAACCCAGCCGCTGTTTGCGAGCATGTGGGCTGCACCGGATGCGTGGTGCCTAATCACGACGGCATCAGCACCGATTGCCTCAAGAGTCTGAGCGGTGTCTTTGAGGCTTTCACCCTTGCTTACGCTCGACCCTTTTGCAGCAAAGTTGATCACGTCGGCAGAAAGGCGTTTGGCGGCAACCTCGAAGCTGATTCTCGTTCTGGTCGAATCTTCGAAGAAAAGATTCACGACAGTTTTTCCGCGGAGGGTGGGTAATTTTTTGATGTCTCGGTCGTTCACCTCAGACATTTCTAGTGAGGTGTCCAGAATGGCGATCGCCGTTTCGCGACTTAGGTCGGCAACACTTACTAAATGCTTCACGCTTCGATCACCACTTCGTTCTCGGTATCTGACTCGGTAAGTAGCACTCTGATGCGCTCGTCACGCGATGTTGGCAAATTCTTGCCAACAAAATCTGCACGGATGGGAAGCTCGCGATGCCCCCGGTCAATCAAAACCGCGAGTCTGACGGCACTCGGTCTGCCGTAGTCACCCAGTGCGTCTAGAGCCGCTCGGATGGTGCGGCCACTAAAGAGAACATCGTCGACCAACACCACGACTTTTCCGTCGAGACCTCCAGCAGGAATGACCGTTTTTGCAGGGTTTCTGGTTGGTTTTGATGCAAGATCGTCTCGGTGCATAGTGATGTCTAGCGTGCCTAGGACGGCATCGGTGTCTATGGACTCGAATTTTGCGATTGTGTCGACGATACGCTTTGCCAAAATGGCTCCGCGAGTGGGTATGCCAAGAATCACTAAATCTTGACTGCCTTGATTTGACTCGAGAATTTCATGTGAAATGCGAGTAACAGCGCGATCGATGTCGCTGCTGGTCAGAACGGTG
>CAIZQQ010000129.1 GCA_903935175.1 uncultured Micrococcales bacterium | reverse complement strand
CGAAACCGCCGTTGGCATGATCACTGGCATTGCCCTCAGCGAGGTCATGCTGCAGGTTTTCGATCACGGCGTTTGGCAAATGGCCCTCACTCTTCTCGTTTGTCTGTTGAGTGCTCGTTTTATTTCGGGCAGTGCGACCTTTGCTCTAACCGTTGGCCTGCAGGCCATGCTGGTGCAGATTCTTCCTGAGCCAGACGGCGGTGTTTTTGTTAGAAGCATCGACGGAATCGTCGGCGGCCTAACGGCTCTGGTGATTACGGCAGTCATTCCCAGAGACCCACGTGGTCTTGCGAGACTCGACGCCAACAAACTCTTTGACATTTTTCTTGAGGCGGTCGACTCACTCAAATTGGCAACCCGCGATGTCGACATCCACGTAGCTGACGAAACGCTTCGCAAGGTGCGCCGAACCCAGCCTCTGGTTGACAACTGGCGCATGTCACTCGACAGTGCCATTTCGATTGCCCGCATTTCACCGTTTTTGCGCAAATACCGCGACGAGCTGCGCGGTCAGGTTCGCCTGATGCGAGGCATGGACCTTGCCACTCGCAATCTTCGCGTGGTGGTTCGCCGCATCGACTTTTTGCTGCGCGACCGCCAGCCGCGCCCCTATCTAGCCGACCTCTTTGAGCAAATCGGTGATGCCACTCGTGTGCTCGCCCGTTCGGTGCAAGAGCCAGAGGTGCTCGACGATGCGCAAGAAATGCTTGTCGAGATCATCCACCAACTCGACCCCAAGAAGCATGGCATCGCCGATCAGATTCGCGAGGCTTCGGTGTTGCTGCTGCTGCGCCCGCTTTTGGTCGACCTGCTTTGCGCCAGTGGCATGAGCGAAGAGGATGCTCGCGCAGAGCTCCCCGCGGTCTAGACGTTTTTCGGGGCGACGGCCGACCAGTCGACCGTCAGTTCACCCAGCTTCCAACGTTTGAGGTTACGCCGAACCGGCCAACCCGCGGCCGCGATGGATTCACACGTTGCGACCCAGCGCTGAACCGCGCCAAAAGTAGACAGCGGTGCATGGTTTGCCCATGCGCGGTCGAGCGCGGTTAGGTATTCGTGCACGGCCTCGCCGGCGATGTTGCGATGAATCAAAACTTTGGGCAAGCGCTCGGCCACCTGAGACGGAGTTTCGAGGCTCGGCAGGTGAAGCGAGATTGTGAAAGTGAGTGGGCGAGTGCGATCGAGAGTCACCCAACTCGACAGTCGGCCAATCTCATCGCAGGTACCTTCAACCAGCAGACCGTTTTCACTGAGCCGACCTTGCATTTGCACCCAGGCCGCCGCGACTTCGCTTTCGTCATACTGACGCAGCACATTGAAGGCTCGAATAACGTCGGCACACATCACCCCGCTCGGCAGTGGCGTTTCGAAACCGCCGAGCAGAAAATCTAACCCTGGCTTGGCAACCGCGAGTCCGCGCTCCACCCGTTCACGATCGATCTCGACGCCAACCACGCGGATGCTCGCATTCAGCTTCGACAAACGCTCGTGCAACTCGACCGCAGTGATCGGGGAGGCTCCGTAGCCGAGATCGACCACCGTGCATCCGTGCGTTTTCACAATCGGCAAACTCGCGATGAAACGATCGACGCGACGCAACCGATTCGGGTTGGTGGTGCCGCGCGTCACGGTGCCGATTGGTTTCTTGGATGCCACGCACTCAAGGGTAGTTTGTGCGAGCAGGTAAACTTGGCACCATGTCTGAATACACACTCATTCTTCTGCGCCACGGTAACAGCGTTTGGAACCAGCAAAACCTCTTCACCGGGTGGGTGGATGTTGACCTAAGCGATCAGGGTCGCGCCGAGGCAAAACGAGCCGGCGAATTGCTGGCCGAGTCGGGCATCAAGCCAGACCTTCTCTACACTTCGCGCCTAAAGCGCGCCATCAACACCGCGCATATCGCTCTAAACGCAGCCGAGCGCTCCTGGATTGACGTCAAGCGTGACTGGCGCCTAAACGAGCGTCACTATGGCGCTCTTCAGGGCAAAGACAAGGCTCAGACCTTGGCCGAATACGGCCCGGAGCAGTTTCAGATTTGGCGTCGATCATTCGACGTGCCACCACCGCCGATTGATGACGCCAGCGAGTTTTCGCAGGCTCACGACGAGCGCTATGCCGATCTTGGCGACAATATTCCAAAGACCGAGTGCCTCAAAGACGTGCTCGTTCGCATGTTGCCACTTTGGAACGATGAAATTTCTCAAGATCTAGTAGCTGGCAAGACCGTACTGGTCACCGCACACGGCAACTCGTTGCGCGCGCTCGTGAAGCACCTTGATGGGGTTTCAGATGATGACATCGCCGAGTTGAACATTCCAACTGGCATCCCGCTGG
>CAIZQQ010000128.1 GCA_903935175.1 uncultured Micrococcales bacterium | reverse complement strand
CGCTGCAGCCCTCAAGAAGGCCAACCCCGACTTTGCCGACCTGACCAACGTGCTTAGGGTCACCAACCCTGGAGACGAACCTGCCGAGATCACCGCCCAGGTGACCGGTTCTGACTCAAAAACCTTTGGCACTGTTCTTCAAGCCACGATCGAGCCTCGGTCAACCATCGATCTCGACATCAAGGGTCTAGCCGACGGCGACTACGCCATCTTCATCGAATCATCGGTCAAGATTTTCGCCTCCGCAAAGCTAAATCGCACCAACAAGACCGCCAGCGTGGTCACCGACTTTGTCTGGCTGCCTTCGGTTTCAGCCGAAGCCGGCTCTCGGGTGATCAATGTTCCCGCTGCTGGTATATCGAAGCTGGCCATCGCCAACCCAACCGATAAGACGGTTGAATACTCGATCAACGGTGGTGGGCTGGCGGCCAATCTAAAGCTCGCTCCGGGAGCGCTGGTCAGCCTGCTGGTAACCGGCGGGGCGGTGAGCATCACGGCTTCTGATGCGGGGCTGGCAGCAACCTTGATTGTCGATGTAGATGCGACCATCGCCGCAATACCAATGGTGGAGTACCGCAACCTCGGCGGATTGATTTCGGTGGTTATTCGCTAGAGCCCACAGGCTACTAAGGCGTTATCGCCTAGTGGTCGTGGTCGTTGTCCCAGGGCTCTCGCCCCAAAAGCTTGGCAGCAGCCATGAACACAAATTGCTCGATGTGGTGTCGCTCGTCGAGATAATCGGTTCGGCGGTTGTGGGTTAGCCGAATCACGGGCACCCGATAAATGGTGATGGTCTGGGTCGTTTCATCCGCGCTGAATCGAGGTACTTCGATGTCTGAATCTTCGAGCATCGGGGCATCGGCCACTGCCCAGTTCAATTTCGCCAATTCAACCGGATGCTGCGCACGAAGCCAATCGCAGGTGACGGCTACCACTTGCTCGAACTCGGTGAATCCGCTGTTGCGAGCGACCCTCTCGCCAACCAGAGGTGCACGGTAGCGGTCGCGACCGTGGCGGTCTCTCGCCTTCGGGCTGTTTCGGTCGCTGTTCACAACTTCATGTTAGAGCGAGATCAAGCCGAAGGCCTTGTTTCGGGTAGTGTGAGTGCTTGCAAGGGAGTGCAGATGACCATCAACTGGCAAGCAATCGTCAAGGCTTATGACGTGCGTGGGCTAGTCGGCACCGAACTCACCGAGCCCGTGGTTGAGGCCATCGGTGCCGCCTATGTCGATGTTCTCGAACTCGCCGGTCAATCGGTCGTCGTAGGTCACGACATGCGCGCATCTTCGCCCGGTTTTGCCAAAGCCTTCTCGACCGGTGCTCGCAAACGGGGCGCAAACATCATTTTCATCGGGTTGTGCTCAACCGACGAAAGCTATTACGCAGCGGGGCACCTCGATGTCGCATCCGCCATGTTTACCGCCAGCCACAACCCGGCCAGTTACAACGGAATCAAACTTTCTCGATCGAGCGCCCGGGGCATCAGCATCGACACCGGCCTAAGCGCCATTCGCGATTGCGCGGCCGAGCTGCTCGAGTCGGGCATCCCAGTGGTTGAACATCAGGGCTCGATCAGCGAGTGGGAAGCGCTGTCGGCCTATGCCGCTCACCTTCGCAGTTTGGTCAACCTCGATGGCATCAAGCCGCTGAAAATCGTCGTGGATGCTGGCAATGGCATGGGCGGACACACCGTGCCTGCCGTGCTGGGCGTGGCTGCGGGCTTGCCGGCACTGCCGATTGAAGTCATACCTCTTTACTTTGAACTCGACGGAACGTTTCCGAACCATGATGCCAATCCGCTCGACCCAAAAAACCTACGCGACCTTCAGGCTGCCGTTGTGGCGCAGGGTGCCGACCTCGGTCTTGCCTTCGATGGTGATGCCGATCGCTGCTTTGTGGTTGATGAAACCGGGGCGGTAGTGAGCCCGTCGATCATTTGCGCCATCGTTGCCGAGAGAGAAATCGCTCGCGCCAAGGCTGCTGGCGAAACCGGCATTTCGGTGATTCACAATCTGCTCACCTCGCGCATTGTTGAGCAGACCATTAGGGCTGCCGGCGCTAAACCCATTCGCACCAAGGTTGGGCACTCGTTGATAAAAAGTGAAATGGCTCGAACCAACGCGGTTTTCGGGGGAGAGCACTCGGCTCACTATTATTTCAGGGACTTCTGGTTTGCCGATAGCGGCACGTTGGCGGCACTGCACGTGCTCAAGGCTGTTTCCGACTCTGGCAGCAAGATGAGCGTTTTGGCTCGGCGCTTCAACCCATACTTTGGATCCGGTGAAATCAACTCGAAGGTCGAAGATGCCCAGGCGGCTATTGCCCGCATCGAGCAGCGTTTTGAATCTCGAGCCGTGTTTGATCGATTCGATGGGCTTACCGTTTCAAGCTTGCCCGGCACGGATGACTGGTGGTGGTTCAACGTGCGCATATCGAATACCGAACCGGTGGTTCGGCTGTCGGCTGAGGCATCGGCTCAGGGCACATTAAACGCAATTCTCGAAGAAGCATTAATCGTTATTCGGTCGTAACATAGAAGGCATGACTAACGCACCGGTTCGCTCAGCGACTGCTTTCGAATTCAAAGTTAAAGACCTCGCTCTCGCCGAGGCAGGTCGCCATCAGATTCGCCTCGCCGAAAACGAGATGCCCGGACTCATGTCGCTTCGCGAAGAGTTCGCAGCCACTGCACCACTAAAGGGTGCCCGCATTGCAGGTTCGCTACACATGACCGTGCAGACCGCCGTTTTGATCGAAACCCTCGTTGACTTAGGTGCCCAGGTTCGTTGGGCATCGTGCAACATTTTCAGCACCCAAGACGAAGCCGCTGCCGCGGTGGTCGTTGGGCGTCACGGTTCGGTCACCTCACCTGCCGGCTCACCGGTGTTTGCTTGGAAGGGCGAGAGCCTGCCAGAGTACTGGTGGTGCACCGACCGCATCTTCGACTGGTCTGCAGAAGCTGCTTCTGAAGGTGCCGACTACGTTGGCCCAAATATGATTCTTGACGACGGTGGCGACGCTACTCTCTTGGTTCACAAAGGCCGCGAGTTTGAACTAGCCGGATCGGTTCCTCCGACCGGTGTAGACGACAGCGAAGAATACGGTGTCATTCTCGAATTGCTGCGCGGTTCACTAGCTCTAAGCCACGACCGCTTCACACGAATCGCCTCTGAAGTCATCGGCGTAACCGAAGAAACCACCACCGGTGTTCACCGACTATACGAGTTCTTCAAGCGTGGCGAACTACTGTTCCCGGGCATCAACGTGAACGACTCGGTCACCAAATCTAAGTTCGACAACAAGTACGGCATCCGCCACTCACTTCCAGACGGCATCAACCGAGCTACCGACGTTCTCATCGGTGGCAAGACGGTCTTCGTTGCTGGCTACGGCGACGTGGGCAAGGGCGCGGCCGAGGCCATGGCTGGTCAGGGTGCACGCGTAATCATTAGCGAGGTAGACCCAATCTGCGCCCTTCAGGCTGCGATGGACGGCTATCAGGTTGCCAAGCTCGAATCGGTTATCGAAACCGTTGACATTTTCATCACCGCAACCGGCAACATGGGCATCATCAAGCCTGAGCACCTAGAGCGCATGAAGCACCTTGCGATCATCGCCAACATCGGTCACTTCGACGATGAGATCGACATGGCCGGCATTGCGCGCATCCAAGGTGTTCAAAAGGTTGAGATCAAGCCTCAGGTTCACGAGTGGCGCATGCCAAACGGCCGCTCGGTGCTCATCTTGAGCGAAGGTCGCTTGATGAACCTCGGCAACGCAACCGGGCACCCAAGCTTTGTGATGAGCAACTCGTTCAGCAACCAGGTGCTTGCGCAAATCGAATTGTTTACCAAAACCGAGAGCTACCCGGTGGGCGTTTACGTGCTGCCTAAGTCGCTCGATGAAAAGGTAGCCAAGCTTCACCTAGCAGCTCTAGGTGTTGAACTTACCGAATTGACTAACGATCAGGCCCGCTACATCGGAGTCTCGGTCAATGGCCCATTCAAGGTAGATCACTACAGGTACTAGGCAAAGAGAACCCATGACCGATAGAAAAAAGATTCTGGTTGTCGAAGACGACCACTTTATGAACGAATCGCTGTGCATTTTTCTTGGCAACGCAGGATACGACACCCTAGGTGTATTTGATGGCACGTCGGCCCTTCGCGAGTTCGAAAACTACAAGCCAGACCTGATCATGCTCGACGTGATGATTCCAGAGCCAAACGGCATCGAAGTTTGTGAAACGATTCGTGAAACCTCGGGTGTTCCGATTTTCATGCTCACCGCTCTAACCGAAAAAGAGGATGAACTACGCGGCCTCTACGCGGGTGCAGACGACTACATCACCAAGCCTTATGACACCGACAAGATTCTCGCCCGAATCAAGGCGCGCTTTCGCACCGTTGCGGTTCCCGAGGGTGTCACCGAACTTCGCATCGGCCCACTGGTTATCGACGTTGCCGGTCACGAAGTTCGTCGCGACGGTGAGCGCATCTCGCTTACCCCGCTCGAGTTCAGCTTGCTGCAGACGTTGGCCGAAATGCCAAAGCAGGTTTTCTCGCGCGAAATGTTGCTCGAAAAGGTTTGGGGTTACCAGTACAAGGCAGACACCCGCCTGGTCAACGTGCACGTTCAGCGCTTGCGCTCGAAGATTGAAGACGACCCCGAAGATCCAAAGATTGTGGTCACCGAGCGTGGAGTTGGCTACAAGGCGGGCACAACTTCTTGAACCTTCGAGGCATCGCAAAAGCGGTGATCTCGTATTTCAAGAAATCGCTGCAGGCTCGTTACACCGCCACCACCGTAATTCTCAGTGGTGTGGCGCTGGTAGCCGTAGGTGGCTTTCTCTCTTACTCAATCGGTAGCGGATTATTCGCAACCAGGCTCGACCAGGTAGTCAAAGACTCTGCCCGCTCGGCTAGCGAAGTTCAAAACATTTTCTCTTCGGCCAGCACGACCGACGAAATCGGTTTGCAGTCGATCATGAACTCGATTGTTCCCAACCTCGAGTCGAGCACCACCTCAGAGCCGCGAAGAGTCGCTTTGTTGCGAGCACCTGGGCAACAAGCATCCGTGGTGTTACAGAGCCCAATTTCGCTAGACCTTGATACCGCAGTCATTCCCGAAGGGCTGCGAGCTACCGTGCGCAATACCCCGGGCAAAGTTGTCTACCAGTCGGTTTCACTACCGGTGGTCAACGGCGAGCACCCGGCAGTTGTGGTTGGCTCTCAAATTGACATCCCCTCGGCAGGCAAATACGAGCTCTACCTGGTTTACGACCTGGTGAGCGCGCAGCAAACCCTAGATTTTGTGCAGAGCACACTCGTTTTCGGTGGAGCCATTCTCATTCTGCTCATCGGGGCCGTGGCCTATTACGTATCTACTCGAGTCGTGAACCCAATTCGCATCGCCGCTAGTGCCGCTGAAGAATTGGCAGCGGGTGCTCTAGATCGTCGTCTGACCGAAAAGGGAGAGGACATCATTGCAAACCTG
>CAIZQQ010000127.1 GCA_903935175.1 uncultured Micrococcales bacterium | reverse complement strand
GATTGCGTCAAAGTCGGTTACACCGTTGGCGTCGAGCAGATCGAGAATGACCTGGCCGATTAGTGGCGCGGCCTCGTGGTGCAGCGTGGCTCGACGAAGGTCGACGTAGTAATCAGCCTCAAGCCCACTCGACAGGGTCACGCGCCCGTGCACCACGGCAAGTTCTTTGACAAGCTCAACAAGGCGTGGTTTTGAAGGTGAAGAAAAGGTCATGACTCAATCCTAAATCTTGGATGGTGTGGCTGGCGCTCGGTCAAATTTGAAGTCTCTCGGGCAGAGAGAAAGGGGATGGTCCCGCACAGGACCATCCCCTTTGCTAACGCTCGTTACTAACCGATTGTTAGGTAGATCGAACGAGTTACCTTTTGACCCTTGGTGGCGTACTTCGCTGGGTCACGCAGTTCGCGAACCACAACAATTTTTACTGTTACCGGCTCTTTGATTGACTTCAAAGCAGCACGTGCAGCCTTGTCGCTCGATGAACTGCCGCCACAAAGCGCGGTACCCGCCGGGAAGCCCTTCACGCTGGTTGCCGCAGCAGCCTTTTGCGTTCCGTACTTGAGCGAACAGGTGTAGCTCTTAGAACCGATCTTGAAGGTCGCAGTTGCGGTGATTGGGCCAACCCAAACTCCACGAGACGAAACAGCAAGAGTAGCCGTCGACTTCTTCCACGAAACAACTTCGCTCAAGACGTTGGTCTTGGCGCCGTTGCCGTTTAGAACAACCGGAGCATTCACGTTACCGGCGTCGGTGATTGCGGTGGTTCCAGCCTTACCCACGGTGTAGGTAAGAGTGCTTGAACCGGCAGCCCACTGAGCGTTTCCACCAGCAGAGACGGTTACCTTACAGGTTCCGGTCTTTAGGTTGATCACGTGGTTCGCTGCGAAGGTTCCCTTCTTACATACGCTCGGGGTATCAAAGCGGATGCTCAACGGCAGACCTGAGTTGGTGCTTGGGTAGACGAAGAAACCATCTGGGCCAACCAACTTCTCACCAGCACTTGGTGCCTTGATGGTGATCGTCTGAGGGTCTGGGCCAGCGACAGTGATGTCCTTGGTTGCGACACCCTCAGCGGTCCACGAAGATCCGGCCTGAGTTGCCTTGACGGTACAGGTACCCTTCTTCACAAACTTCAACTTGTTACCGGTCACGGTACAAACCGAGGCGGTGTTCGAGCTGTAGGTAAGACTTGCGACAGCGGTGTATCCGGTCATCGCGACGGTGGCCGACAGGGTGCGATCAGCGTCACCAACGGTTGCGGTGTTTGCGCCAGCATCCAAGGTCACAGTCTGAGCAACCTTGTTGGCACCAACGTAGGTGAAGTTTCCACCAGCGCCGTTACCGTTTGCCGACTCGATGGTGATCGCGACGGTGCCGGTACCTGCAGGAACCGTGACCTCAAGCGAGGTAGCGGTCTTGGTGCCCAGCGTGGCCGCAACTTCGCCGAACTTAACCGCAGTGGCTAGGTCAAGATTGGTTCCTGTGAAGGTCACCTTGGTGCCGGCAGCCGGGGTGTTCGTGGCGTACTCGAGGTTCTTCGAAGTCACCGCTGGAACTGGTCCAACTGGCTTCACATACATAGGGTCACGCCACTTGTAGATCGAAAGCTTGCCGGCGTCGGCCGCTGTGTTGCTGAACCACCAGTAAACATCTTTGGTGGCAGGGTCAACAACAGTGGCGTTGACGAGGCCGAAACCTGCCGAAACAACGTAGCTGATGATCTCGCTCGCCTTACCGGCACCTGTAGTGGTGTTCACCGAAAGCACGGTCGACTTGGTGGCCGTCGATGCGAGAAGGCTCACATTTGCAAGTGAACCGCTCTGCAAACCGGCTGGCCAGGTGAGGCTGTAGTTCGCCATGTCTGCGGTCTTATCGTTGGTGATCGAAACGGCCGTCGAAGCAGCGCCGGTTGCGCTCACTTTCATCAACTTGAAGTCAGCCGTGGCGACTCGCTGCATCGCATAGAAACTGCCGTCGTTCACCTGTGGAACAATCACAGCCGGTTCGTTTGCGAGAGTGGTTCCCGATGTAACCCAACCGCTAGTAGTGGTGGTCGAGGTTAGGTCTGCGGCTAGGCGAACGATTTCTCGGCCGGCAATGCTGCCACTCTCGGTTGTCATGTTGTTGACCATTGTGATGTCAGTTAGTAGACGCTTGGTAACGAAGATCGTCAGCGCCGTTGCGCTGCCGGTAGCAGCTGTGCTGGCCGAAACCGCGACTCTAGAATCATTGGCAACGTTGCTGTTCTCGCCCAGGGCCTTGACGACCGTTACGGTAGTCGCGTTATCGATTGTCACTAGCACAGGGTTGGCTAGGTTCGAGCTGGTGCTGATCAACGTGGTCGGCTTGTAGCACTGCAACAAGTAGAGCTGTTTTGCCGTTGGCGCCGAAACAGGGGTGATTACAAGGCTGGTGCTCTGTGACGTGGGCTTGGCCGTGTAACCAGCACCGAGTGTCGAACAGGTCGCCTCGAAAACCGAAGAAGCAATCTCGAGCGAGGTCGCTGCCGCTGCCCCATAGGTTCCTTGACGAACCTTGTAGCTGACACTCGGTGTTTGAGCGCTGAAGTCCGCGTTTAGACCAGCTATGGTCCACTTATCACCAGCTCCATACCAGGTAGCGGTTGGGAAACCGGAACCAGCGGTACTTAGCGTTGCAGAGCCGGTTCCGGCAAAGGTGCTCGATAGACCGGTAGTGGTGGTTTTCTCTAGGGTTGCGGTGAATGAGCTCGGGCCACAAGGTGGGCAAGGCGGCGTCTCTGAGACAATGCTCAGTCTTAGCGCACTAGTCGGGTCTGCGGTTAGACGCACGCTGCTTGCTCCCGAGATTGCGCTGATTGAGTTGGAAACGACCGAAACTTCTCCGCCGTTGTCTCCGCCACTAACCGCTGGGTTCACTGTGTAACCTGGGGCTGAAATCACAACGACGTTCGAGGCCTCCGACTT
>CAIZQQ010000126.1 GCA_903935175.1 uncultured Micrococcales bacterium | reverse complement strand
ACCAACCGCGTCGTCTTCGTCAATCAACTTGGATGTTTCGACATAACTCTCGAGCTCGTGCGCGGTCAGCGCGCTCTGGCCGGGATGTAAATCAATCTCACGCCCGACCGTCACCCAGTTTTCGGTGAGCGGGTTGATGGCTCCCGAGAGTGCTGGGATCACGTCGTTGCTGTGTTCGATTGCCATAACCGCTGTGTCGGGAGGCAACTCGAGTTGAGCGATAGGCGCACCGAGCGTGACGATTGCCGAAACGTTGAACCCGCCTGTGCCAGAGGCAAGCGCCCCAGCAACCATGCCACCCTGCGAGTAGCCGGCCACAACCAATTCGTCGGTTGGTTTCACTCCAGCTGCCCTGAGAGCTTCTTCGACCGCCGCCTGACTACCGGCCGTCTCTGGGTCGGCCAACTGCTGCACGCTGGCCCCTAGATCGAATGGCTCGCCGCCCGCGCCGACTTCGAGGCTTCGCATGCCGGGCAGATAAGCGACAAACACCGAACGCTTGCCGTCGGTGTAGCGCTCGATCACGACGGTTGGCTTTTCGGCAACATGGGTAGTGGCCACACGTTCGGCAATCGCGCCGATGCTGGTCGGGGCCGCGCGCATTCCTAAGGCACCGACCGTTTCGACCTCTGCGCCACTGCGCCCGGCTCGGCTGACGGCACCCAGCAGCACAGCAGCCATGCCCGCCGCGGCCACCGAATCTTGACCCGAAGATTTTCGCCTGGTCGACACTGCCGGCCACATATTCAAAGTTTCTCGAACGATCACTCGCGCGGCCCTGCCATCGACCAAAGTTGCGGCCGCCGAGCCTGCCACCAGCAGCGCGGGCAGCGCGGCCCGAACCTGCTTGGGCAATGCATCTAACAACCACGGATGCTTCGCTACCGCCGAAGTAACCCAGTCGAGTTGTTTGGTGATGCGAGCTTCGGTTGACAGGTAAGAGTCGCTCGCGACCCCGGCCGCCCACTTGAGTTTTTCGAGGCGAGCCAGCAAGACAGGTGCGTGCAAAGCCAGCGCCGCTCGAGCGATGGGGTCGACCAAGAAATCGAGCAATTCGAACTCTTTGAGCAGACGCTGCTGCACCAACTCGAGCGTTGACCGCGAGCGCTCGATTTCGTCGATGCTGGCGATGATTGCCGGGTCGCCCCCGTAACTCACAAGCCCGCTCACCCGACCACCACAGCAAAGTGCGGCAGCGTGGCGAGCTGGTTTCGAAGCCCGAGCAAGTCATGCGACAGCTGCTCAACCTCGCGCTGAAAGCTAAGGGCCGCAGGCCCACTCCATCGACCCACATCTGGTTTTGCACCACCGAGCAGTGCGTTTAATTCGTCAAGACTTTCGACCATGTATTGCATGCGAGCCAGCATCGGGCAAGATGGGGCGCAGCATCCGGCTTCAGAAAATTAAGTGGATAACTTAGTCGCCACCGACCAGCCGCCGCACCGTCTGCCAATATGGAGTTGTGAGCAAACTTTCAGCACAGCCCCTATCGCCCCTCGACGGCCGTTACCGCGGCTCAGTTGTCGAACTCGGCGAGCACCTGAGCGAAGCCGGACTGAACCGCGCCCGCATCAAGGTTGAGATCGAGTGGCTGATTCACCTCGCCAACCGCGACCTGCTCGCGACCGGCCGCCCATTGCTTGCGCCAGAGGTTGCCGCGCTTCGTGCGATTGTTGAAAATTTCTCGGATGCTGACGTAGAAACCCTTGCCGCCACCGAAGCCGTTACCCGCCACGACGTAAAGGCCGTCGAATACTTCATTCGTGAAAAGTTGGTTCAACTGGGTCGCGAAGATCTTCAAGAGCTCACCCACTTTGCCTGCACCAGCGAAGACATCAACAACCTTTCTTATGCGCTAACCGTGCGCGACGCGATGAGCGAGGTTTGGCTGCCGAAGGCTCACGAGCTGATGGCCAAGCTCACCGAGTTGGCTCACAAGTACGTCGCGGTGCCGATGCTCTCGCGCACTCACGGCCAGCCAGCCACCCCGACCACCATGGGTAAAGAACTTCAGGTATTCGTTCACCGTTTGCGCCGCCAGATTGAGCGCGTTCAGGCGACCACCTATTTGGGCAAGTTCTCTGGCGCAACCGGCACGTTCTCGGCTCACGTTGTTGCAGCCCCGGATGTCGACTGGATCAAGGAGTCGAAAGATTTCGTCACCGCGCTTGGCCTCACCTGGAACCCGCTGACCACTCAGATTGAATCGCACGACTGGCAGGCCGAGCTTTATTCGGCGGTTGCGCACTTCAACCGAATTTTGCACAACCTTTGCACAGATGTCTGGACCTACATTTCGCTCGGCTACTTCAAGCAGATTCCGGCACCTGGTGCCACCGGCTCGTCGACGATGCCGCACAAGGTCAACCCGATTCGCTTCGAAAACGCCGAGTCGAACCTAGAACTTTCTAACGCGATTCTCGACTCACTCGCCGCTACCCTGGTTACCTCTCGCCTACAGCGCGACCTCACCGACTCTTCGTCGCAGCGCAACATCGGCGTTGGCCTGGGCCACTCGATGCTCGCGCTCGACAATGCCACCCGCGGCCTTGGCGAGATTGAACTTTCGGTTGGAATGCTCGAGGCAGATTTGCTCGACAACTGGGAGGTGCTCGGCGAAGCGATTCAAACCGCGATTCGCGCCGAGGTGGCCGCCGGTCGCTCGGCCATCAGCGACCCTTACGCCCTGCTCAAAGAACTGACTCGCGGCAAGCGAATTGGTCACGAAGAATTGATTGCGTTCATCGAGAGTCTCGATTTGAGTGACGAAGTGAAGGCACGATTGATTGCATTGAAGCCGAACACTTACACCGGCTTGGCTCAGGCTTTGGCCGAGCGCTTTGGTGAGTAATTAAACGCGGATGCGCCTAGCTCAGTCTTGGCTTATCGGCCGGGTGCTCGTCTTCTTTGGTCATTAGCGACAAAGTGGCGATGATCACGAGCACGATGATGAAGGTTAGGCCGCCGGCAATCAATGCATCTTCTACTCGACGAACGCCGAAGTACCAGATGACTCCAACCAGCGCACCGGCGATTGCCGAGAGGGTTAGAAATACGCGAACACCGAGTTTGTTTTTGGCCATGTCTCTAGCCTAACTT
>CAIZQQ010000125.1 GCA_903935175.1 uncultured Micrococcales bacterium | reverse complement strand
CTGCTTCGCCCGGGTGGCGTGATCGCGATTGCGCACGCACTTTGGCGTGACCGTGTGCCAGACCCTGCCATTCGCGACGAAACCACCGGCGTCTACCGCGACGCTCTGCGCTTTTTCGTCAACAACGACGATTTCATCACGACACTTTCGCCGGTTGGCGATGGGCTGCTGCTGGCAAGCAAGCACACGCTCTAGCTCCCCTTCTTCGAGGGCGCGGCGTCTGCGCTGATCGACTGCTTACTCCTTGAACTGCAGAATGTCGCCCGGCTGACAATCTAAGGCTCGACAAAGAGCCTCAAGAGTTGTGAACCGAATTGCCTTGCCTCGATTGCTTTTCAAAACGAACAAATTCGCTTGCGTGATGCCGATCTTGTCGGCGAGTTCAGCTACGGTTAGCCCTTTAGCGGCTCGCTGCTTTTCAAAATCAACGACTATCGGCATTAGATGACTCCCTCAAGTTCTTGACGTGCCGCGGTTGCCTCTTGCAGCACGCTCTTTAGAGAAGCAACAACGAAGGCTGCCGCAATAGCCAGAAGGATAGCCACTAGCAGAAACAAAAGAATCGATGGAGGCAGAGTGTTTTTGACACTTAGCCACGTGAGCAACGCTGCAAAACTTGCCGCTACGCCAAACAATGAAAACATCAGAACGCTGACCACTTGCAATGATGGTTCCAGAAGCAACTTTGAATTCTTGAGTCGCAGAACCAGCCACGCGATGGATGTCAGGGTAACCATGCCAGTGGCGACCACGCTTGAAAGTAGAACTTGTATCGTCAAGCTATCCCCAGCGTACTCAGCGTAGGTTTCAGACAACTCACTACTCAAAATCGGGATGAACAGGCCAAGAAAAGCGACCCCGATAACGACTAATGCCCAGATAGCAATAGCCGCAAAAAGTGCTGCGGTTTTGGTTTTTGTTGACAAGGCTCTGATCCTTCCGAAAGATTGACTTCTATTGATAAACAATACTATTGTTTATCGATACGAACACAATGAAGATTACAGAACCACCTGGAAATAGAGAAAGCCGGCCACATTGGGGGGCCGGCTTTCTCAATTGGAAAACTTATTTCTTGACGATTCCCTCGAGAACCTTGTGCAGGCTCTTGGCTTCTTCGTCGTTGACCGAAACTACTAGGCGGCCGCCACCTTCGAGAGGAACTCGAAGAATGATTAGGCCTCTTGGCTCGCGCTCGGCTTCCATTGGTCCGTCGCCGGTGCGTGGCTTCATTGCTGCCATTTGATACTCCTTGATGCTTGGCGTCTATGCCAGAACTTCTAGTTTCTCACACTCGAGAGGCGAAAAAAACGGGGAGATGCCCAAAAACGGTTACGACTCGCTAACACTTCGGCAAAGCATCCCGAATTAGCGGATGCGCGGGCGCTTGTCGCTTGTTCTGGCAGGTTTTAGGCGGTCAGCCACTTCGCCAGCGCTGTTTCGCAGGCATAGATCTGTGAAACTGGCACGTTCTCGTCGTCGGCGTGAGCCTTGTTTGGGTCGCCGGGGCCGAAGTTCACGGCCGGAATGCCTAGGGCCGAGAATCGGGCAACGTCTGTCCAGCCGTATTTGGGCTTTGGAGTCGAGCCAACCGCAGCCACGAAGGCGGCAGCCTCTGGCAGGTCAAGCCCTGGGCGAGCGCCTTCGGCAACATCGACCACTTCGAGCTCGTGGCCAGCGAAGAAATCACGCAGGTGAGCCTCGGCGTCGGCAGCCGACTTCGAAGGTGCAAAGCGATAGTTGACGGTGATCTGGCACTCGTCAGGAATTACGTTGGTGGCGATGCCGCCGCTGGCCATCACAGCGTTCAGGCTTTCGCGATAGACCAAGCCGTCTACTGCGACCTCGTCTGGAGTGTGTGCGGCGAGTTTGACCAACACCTCACCCATCTTGTGAACCGCGTTTTCACCCATCCACGGTCTGGCGCTGTGCGCCTTTACCCCGCGAGTGGTCACGGTTGCGCGCATGGTGCCGTTGCATCCACCTTCGACCTGAGCCGAGCTAGGTTCACAGAGCACGGCGAACTGGGCGTTCAAAAGTTCGGGACGGTTGCGGCTGATGCGACCGAGGCCGTTGAGCGCAGCATCCACTTCTTCATGGTCATAGAAAACCCAGGTGACATCGACGTTTGGCTCGCTGATGGTTGCGGCGAGTTTGAGCTGCACGGCGACGCCGGCCTTCATGTCGACGGTGCCGCGACCCCAAAGCACCTGCTCACGCTCGAATTGTAAGAATTTGACCGGCAGATTGTCGGCTACCGGAACGGTGTCGATGTGCCCGGCGATGACAACTCGCTTGGCCCGACCAAGGTTGGTGCGGGCGATGATTGCGTCACCGTCGCGAATAACTTCGAGGTGATCGAAGCCACGCAAGGCTGTCTCAATCGCATCGGCCAGCTCGGTTTCATTGCCCGAAACAGACTCGATGTCGCAGATGGTTCGAGTCAGTTCGACTACATCCGCGTCTTTATTGAGGTTTAGCGAGGTCACGAGTACGAGCCTACCCGTAACATTGAGGGGTGAGCATGCAAGAAATGATTACTTCAAAGGCCTGGGGCCACGGTTTGGCTACCCTCGCGAGCGACGGCAGCGTGCTCGATGTTTGGTATCCGAACCCGCAGCTTGGTGAAGCGCCGAAGAGCGACGCCCTCTGGGTGGTGCCAAAAGAACTCGACGCCCTGGTTGGTGATGACGCCAGACGCAATGTGAGCCTGGTCGTGGTGCGCACCGAGATCGACTTGAGCCTGCCGGTTTCGAGCACAGCCGATGCCTACCTGCGACTCCACCTGCTTTCGCACCTGCTGGTTCAGCCAAACACCATCAACCTCGACAACCTGCTGCCATCGCTGCCGATTGTGGCGTTCACCTCGGCCGGACCGGTTGCCGCCGAAGAACTCGACAAACTTCGCCCGACACTTCAGCGCGCTGGAATCACCGTGCACGCGATCGACAAGTTCCCTCGCCTGCTCGACTACGTGACCCCAAAGAAGGTTCGAATAGCGGATGCTTCGCGAGTTCGTCTTGGCGCACACCTAGCTCCCGGCACCACCGTCATGCACGAGGGTTTCGTGAATTTCAACGCCGGCACGCTCGGCGTGGCCATGGTCGAGGGTCGCATCTCGCAGGGTGTTGTGGTGGGCGACGGGTCTGACATCGGTGGCGGTGCTTCGATCATGGGCACTCTGTCGGGTGGCGGTCGTGAAAAGGTTCGCATCGGTGAGCGTGCGCTGCTTGGCGCTAACGCAGGCATCGGCATCTCGATTGGCGACGACACCGTGGTCGAGGCAGGTCTTTATGTGACCGCCGGAACCAAGGTGACCGTGATCGATGACTCGGGTGAGCGTGCGGTCAAAGCGCTAGAGCTATCTGGACTGCCGAACCTGTTGTTCCGACGCAATTCGGTGACCGGTCGAGTCGAGGCAACCCCTCGCAGCGGCGTTGGCGTGACGCTGAACTCTGTTCTGCACAAATAGGTTTTGAGGCGCTTAGGCGCCAGTGATGGAATCCCAGCCGTTTTCGGGCAGTGGCTTGTCGTCTAACCAAACCCCTTCACCTTCGGCTACAACGCCAATTGGTTTGAAGGCGCGCGGCAACTTGGCCGAAGGCGAGAAGGTGGCCAGCAGGCCGTGATCTTCTCCCCCGAAAAGAACCCAAGTCGAAGCATCCGCGCCCAAAGCCATCGCCGGTTCTTCAACCGTTGCGATAAAGCCGTCGAGGTCGCGGCGGGTTATGCGCATAGCAATACCGCTTGCGCGAGCAATTCGCGCGGCATCTTTGGCTAGCCCGTCAGAAACATCAAGCATCGAGGATGCGCCGGCCAAGGCAGCCTCGACACCGGCGGCAATCGGCGGCCGAGGTTGCTTTTGCACCAGCACCCAATCGTCATAGGCGTTGACCGCATCGGCCTTACCGGAGGCAAGTAGCG
>CAIZQQ010000124.1 GCA_903935175.1 uncultured Micrococcales bacterium | reverse complement strand
CGCTTGGCCACGGTCATGCTGCCACCGCCTTCGACACGGATGCTCGCGCCGCACGCGTCTTCGCCATCGCAACGCCGCGGCACACGAGGTAAATCACGAACGAAACCGTGGTGATGTATGGGCTGACCGGCAGGCCACCACCGATGGCGAGAAGGATTCCGCCTACCGCAGACGTTAGGGCGAACACAACGCTGAGCACGGGGGCGAGTTTCGGCGAAGAGGTTACGCGTAAAGCGGCGGCGGCCGGGGTAACTAGCAAGCTAAGCACCAGCAGTGCGCCAACGACCTGCACGCTGGCGGCAACCGCGAGGCCGAGCAGAATCAGAAACGCGAAGCCCAGCTTGCCGGTGGCCACACCGCGAGCGCGGGCGACATCGGGGTCGAGGCTCGCAAACTGCAGCGGCCGCCAGATGAACACCAGGGCGAGAATCACAAAAAGCGAGATGCCGGCAAGCCAGGCCAGCGCCGGCTGATCGACCGCAATGATTTGCCCGGTGAGTAGACCAAACTTGTTCGATGCTCGGCCCTCATATAGAGAGAGCGCGAGAATACCGATTCCAAGCCCGAACGGCATGAGCACGGCAATGATCGAGTTTCGGTCTTTGGCTCTGGCACCCAAG
Source organism: uncultured Micrococcales bacterium (assembly GCA_903935175.1). Lineage (GTDB taxonomy): Bacteria > Actinomycetota > Actinomycetes > Actinomycetales > Microbacteriaceae > Rhodoluna. Next base: position 880 of record CAIZQQ010000124.1, on the reverse strand, counting down.
ACGCCGATAAGTGCAGCCGCGACAACCGAGCCGATGACTGAGCCGAGTACAACATCCATGCCAATCAAAAGCGCAATCGCAGCACCCGCGAAAGACAGTTCGCTGATGCCGTGAACGGCAAACGACGAGTCGCGGTTCATCACGAAGATGCCGACGAGGCCACCCATGAGGCCGAGCAGCGCGGCGGCGATGAGCGAGTTGGTCACCAGCGGCAGCAGTTGAGCGTAGTCACTGAAATCAAACAGCATTAGTGCCACTCCTCATGCGCGTGGTGTTCGTGGTCTGCGCCGTGAGCGCCAAGCACCACAACGCGGCCCTGGTTGCGAACCACATCTACGGGGGTTCCATAAAGTTCGCTCAACACCTCGCTGCGCAAAACCTCGTCTGGCGTGCCGATCTTGAACGAGCCGTTGGCAAGGTAAAGCACGCGGTCAACCATCTCGAGCACCGGGTTCACATCGTGGGTCACGAATAGCACCGCGGCCGAGTGGTCTTTGCGCTCTTGGTCAATCAAGTCAGCGAGCGTGCGCTGCTGAGCCAGGTCGAGTGCACTCAGCGGCTCGTCGGCAAGAATCAGGTCTGGCTCATCAACCACGGCCTGACCTACGCGAAAGCGCTGAAGTTGCCCACCACTAAGCTGGCCAACCGGCAGTTTGGCGAGGGCGTGCCCGTCGAGCATCCGAGAATGTGTTCAACGCGGGCGCGATCTTTGCGCGAGGTGAACGGCAGACCGAATCGGTGCCCGTTGAGCCCCATGGTCAGCAGGTCACGTGCCAAAAGTGGAGTGTGAGCATCCACGCTTCTCGACTGCGGAATGTAGCCAATCTTGCGCGAGCCCGTGGTCACCGGCTTGCCGTCGAGCAGAATCTGCCCTGAAGTG
>CAIZQQ010000123.1 GCA_903935175.1 uncultured Micrococcales bacterium | reverse complement strand
TGGCACTTCGACTCGAAGACAAATGGATTTGGGATTCTTGGTATGCCTTTGACGGCGAGCGCTATCACGCCTTCTATCTGCACGCGAGCAGGGCGCTGGGCGACCCGGTGCGCCGCCACCGCCACCCGATCATCGGTCATGCGGTTTCAGACGACCTAACCAACTGGACCGTCGTGCGCGACGCGCTGATCGTTTCGGACTCACCAGCCTTCGACTCGTGGACCACCTGGACCGGTTCGGTGATTCGCGACGACAACGGACTCTGGTGGATGTTCTACACGGGCACCAGTCGCGAAGATGGGGGAGACGTGCAAACCATTGGTGCGGCCACCTCGACCGACTTGATGGAGTGGACCAAGCTTTCGAGCGAGCCGATGGTGTCGGCCGATGCGCGTTGGTACGAAAAGCTCGACAAGACGATTTGGCACGATGAAGCTTGGCGTGACCCATGGGTGTTCCGCTTTGACAACGACCCGAGCACCTGGCACATGTTGGTCACCGCTCGCGCGAACCACGGCGACCCGGCCACACGAGGTGTACTCGGCCACGCGACATCCACCGATTTATTGAACTGGGATGTTCGCCCGCCACTGTCTTCGCCCGGCCAAGGTTTCGGCCAACTCGAGGTTTTTCAGTTCGAGGTGGTCGATGGTGTTCCTGTGTTGGTCTTCTGCTGCGGTTGGCGTGAACTTAGTTTCGAACGGAGGGCCGAGTTCGGTGAGCGAGATGCCACCTATTCGGTTGCGGTCAGCGCTGATCTGACCGAGGTCGATTTCAACCGAGCCAAAGCCTTCGAGGACCCACTGGTTTATGCGGCGAGAATCATCCAAGGCAAGGACGGCTGGTATTTGATTGGCTTTGTAAACGAAGTTGACGGCCAGTTTGTTGGCGAACTTTGTGACCCAGTGCCGGTTTCCGCCACGGTTGAAGTTGGTTTGGTGCGGCGCTAGCAGAAGGTTGCCGCGAGCACAATGCTCGCCAATCGCCGTTGTAAAAAATTGTCAACTTGGAGCCGTTTTGTAAAAATTGTAAGCGTTTACAACTTTTCGGTAACGTTCCCGTTTCATGACTAAAAACGCTTACAAAGTGCTCTAGATTTTGAGGCAGACGGCTTTGCAAGAGCTCTGCCGTTTTCTTAGGAAAGGAAACCACATGAAGAAGGGTATGCGCCTAGTCGCAGCTGCTGCTGCAGCTTCGCTCGCAACCGTCGGACTGGCTGCCTGTGCTCCATCGACCCCTGCCGGCGACGGCAAAGTCTCCATTTTTGGTGGCTATGGTGAAGCTGACGCAAAGGCATTTCAGGAGACTCTAACCGAGTTCGGTGACGCTAACAACATCGAAATCACCTTCACTTCACTTGCATCGTTCGACACGGACATCAAGGTGAAGATCGAAGCTGGACAAGAGCCAGACATCGCACTTTGGCCACAGCCAGGTGGACTCAAGGGTCTAGTTGACAACCTAGTTCCACTAGAAGAGGTTTACGACGTCACGAAGTCGACCTCGACCTTGGTTCCTGGTTGGGACTCACTAGCAGAAGTTGACGGAAAGATCTACGGTCTTCCAGTGTCAGCCAACATGAAGACCCTAGTCTTCTACAACCCATCTGCATTCGCTGCAAATGGTTATGCAGTTCCTACCACCGATGCTGAACTTGTTGCTCTTGAAGAAAAGATCAAGGCTGATGGCAGCGGTTACCCATGGTGTGCAGGTATCGAGTCTGGTGGAGCCACCGGATGGGCCTTCACCGACTGGATGGAACAGTACGTTCTTGACTTCCACGGCGCAGATGTTTATGCACAGTGGATCGCAGGCGACCTTGACTTCGCAAGCCCAGAGGTAGCCCAGGCTGCTGAAGAGGTTTCGAAGCGTCTACTCGCCGAGGGCCAGGTTAACGGTGGCGGTGTCGCAATGGCATCTGACTCATTCGGTAACACTGCTCCTCTATTCGAGACCGGTGGAAAAGAGAAGGGCCAGTGCTTCATGCTGCGCCAGGGCTCATTCATCAGCGGCTTCTTCCCTGACAACATCAAGGAACAGCTTGCTGCTGAGGACTACACCAACGCAGACGTATTCCCACTACCTGCTCCTGAAGGTGCCAACGCCGGTGTTATCGGTGGTGGAGACCTAGGTGCTGTGTTCGCAGGACACGTTGACGCTGACGTAGCCAAGGTTGCTGAGTTCATCTTCAGCGACCAGGTGCTAACCAAGATGGTCTCTAACGGCGCAATCTCGCCGCACAAGACCTTCGACCCAGCGCTATACCCTAACGCCCTAAACCGCAAGATCGGTGAAGCCATGGCTGCTGCTGCAGTATTCGGCTTCGACGGTTCAGACCAGATGCCAGCTGAAGTTAACGCTGAGTTCTGGGCTGCCGGCACCGACTACGTTGCAGGTCGTATCACTTGGGAAGAAGCTGCTGCTCGAATCGACAGCAAGTACTAACCAAAACGACTCCCAGCTGTCATAGCTGAGAATCAAAGTGGATGCTGCTGCCGGGGAGGTTTTCTCCCCGGCAGCAGTCTTCCTAAACTAGAACCACCCAGCAACATTCGACTCACCCGCATCAACCGGCTGTAAAGCCCACACCAATCGGAGTTCACATGGGCGACATTCTCTTCGGACTTCTCGCAGTAGTCCTAGGTGCCGCAGCAACCTACGGCCTTTACTGGGTTCTTAACAAGCTCATAAATCTTCTGCCAGCAAAGTTTGCCAACAAGTTCAAATCGGCATCCTTTTTGTTACCCGCAGCCGTTTTGGTGATTCTCATTCTCGTTTTGCCAATGTTCCAGACCATTATTTGGTCATTCATGAACGATGACGGCAAAAAATTTGTCGGTATCGAAAACTATGTTGAGTTGTTCGGCTCTGCCGAATTCATCAGCATCCTCATCAATAACTTTCTCTGGATAGCCGTTGTGCCCGCGGTAACAGTCGCGCTCGGTGTTCTCTTTGCCTCTCTCGGTAACCAAGTTGGGCCAACCCGCGAGAAGGTTCTGAAGTCGCTCATCTTCATGCCGATGACCATTAGCTTCGTATCTGCATCGACCATTTGGGCTTACATGTACGTCTACGTGCCGCCAGGTCGACCAGAGATTGGACTGCTCAACAACATCGCCAATGCACTTGGTTTCGAATCGCAACCATGGCTTCAAATCGATGCCGGTCGACTTAACACCTTTTTGCTCATGGCGGTGATTGTCTGGCTGCAGGTGGGTTACTCGATGGTGATCATCTCTGCTGGCATTAAGTCGGTTCCAGAAGAGACTGTTGAAGCCGCTCGCATCGATGGCGCAAACGGAGCTCAGGTTTTCTTCAGAATTATCGTTCCCCAGATTCGGTCGACCCTCATGTCGGTTTTCGTCACCGTGCTGATTCTGGTGATGAAGGTGTTTGACATCGTTTTGGCAATGACTCGAGGAAACTTCAACACCAACGTGTTGGCCTTCGAGTATTACAAACAGTTTTTTGAGAACTCCAACGTCGGCCCGGCTTCTGCAGTAGTTACCATCTTGTTGCTGCTCATCATTCCGCTGATGATTTTGCAGATTAGAACCGTGCGCCACCAGGAGACCATGCGATGAAAACTTTTCTGAACAAACTCCGCAGATTCAAGCTCGGCAGCACGATTGCCCTTCTGCTACTGACTGCTATTTGGTCGATTCCAACCGTGGGCTTGTTGATCACCTCGCTTCGTCGACGCGATCAGGCCGAAACTTCACCTTGGTGGGATGTCTTTATTGACCCAGTCAACCAAGCTTGGTCGATCGACGCCTACTCGAACTCACTCGAAACCGGCATGCTCGACTCGTTAGTGAACACACTTGTGGTCACCATTCCATCGGTCATCCTGCCGCTGATAATCGCAGCCAACGCAGCCTTTGCTTTTACTTTCATCGAGTTCAAGGGGCGCGAAATCTACTTTGCGATTCTGATTGGTTTGATGATCATTCCATTGCAGTCAGCTCTGATTCCAGTGCTTCGCGCAATGGTGTCTTTACAAAAGGCGACCGGACTTCAGCTAACCGGCAACTATCCGAGCGCT
>CAIZQQ010000122.1 GCA_903935175.1 uncultured Micrococcales bacterium | reverse complement strand
TACCTAACCCGCATGTTGAGCCCGCTCGGAATCACAATTTCGCGCCTCGCATCGGGTCTACCGGTTGGTGGAGACCTCGAATATGCCGACGAAGTCACCCTTGGTCGCGCCTTTGAGGGTCGCCGACAAGTCAACTAGACTAGACAGCAGTCTTCGAATCTCGAAAATCACTGATTCACCGTCGAATCCCACCCCTAAATCTCAAGTAGTTCGACCATTTTCAGGAGCAGCGCTTTGGCCCTAATCGTGCAAAAGTATGGCGGATCGTCTGTAGGCGACGCCAACAAAATCAAGCACGTCGCAAAGCGCGTTATTGCTGCCCAAAATGCCGGAAACCAGGTTGTAGTCGTCGTCTCGGCAATGGGTGACACCACCGATGAGCTGCTAGACCTAGCCCACCAGGTAACCGACAGCCCAAGCCCTCGCGAGCTCGACATGCTACTAACTTCAGGTGAGCGCATTTCGATGGCCCTTCTTTCTCTCGCCATCAACTCGCTCGGCGCAAAATCTCGCTCATTCACTGGCTCTCAGGCCGGAATCATCACCGACGAAGTGCACGGCAACGCTCGTATCGCCGAGGTAACTCCGGGCCGCATCCGTGAAGCACTCGATGCTGGCGACATTGCCATCGTGGCCGGTTTTCAGGGCTTCAACCGCGAGTCAAAAGACATCACCACACTGGGTCGAGGTGGCTCTGACACCACTGCCGTAGCTCTTGCCGCTGCTCTCGAGGCCGACCTTTGTGAAATTTACTCGGATGTCGACGGCGTTTACACTGCCGACCCTCGAGTAATTCCCACCGCCCGCAAGCTTGATGCAATCGACGTTGAGTCGATGCTCGAACTCGCAGCTGCGGGAGCCAAAATTCTGCACATCCGTGCCGTTGAATTTGCTCGACGTCACAATGTAGACCTTCGCGTTCGTTCGACGTTTAGCGAAGACCCAGGCACCATCGTTTATGCAACGAAAAACGGAGAAAACATGGAAGAGTCAGTCGTTTCAGGTGTAGCCACCGACAAGGGCCAGTCCAAAATTTTGGTCGAGGGTATTCCAGACCAGCCGGGCAAGGCAGCCGAGGTGTTCACCCTGGTGGCCGAAGCCGGCGCGAACATCGACATGATCGTTCAGAACACCGCAACCGGAATCGACGCCGAGGCCAAGATCAGCGACATTTCGTTCACACTTCCAAAGGCAGACCGGGCCAAGGTTGTTGCCGCCCTCGAAGCCGCGCAGGGTTCGATCGGTTTCAAGCGTCTCGAATTTGACGACGAAATCGGCAAGCTTTCGGTGGTTGGCGCTGGCATGCGCACCCACTCGGGCGTCTCGGCTACTTTGTTCGGAGCGCTTGCTAAGGCTGGCATCAACATCGAAATGATTTCGACCTCGGAGATTCGAATCTCGGTGGTTACCGACATCGCTCAGCTAGACGATGCCGCTCGTGCCGTGCACACCGCATTCGAACTAGACACCGACATCGAAGCCACGGTTTACGCCGGCACCGGCCGATAAGTCCAGCGCGAGCATCCGAGAATTTAAAACACCAGGCATAGGAGAACCGATGAGCCGCAAACCAAACCTCGCACTAGTGGGCGCAACCGGCGCCGTTGGCACCGTGATGATCGACATCATCAACAACCGCCCAAACATTTGGGGCGAGATTCGACTGATTGCATCGCCACGATCAGCTGGCAAGAAGATCGCGGTTCACGGCGAAGAACTAACCGTGGTTGCGCTGTCGGCCGAGGCGTTTGACGGCATCGACATCGCCATGTTCGACGTACCAGACGAAGTTTCAGAAGTGTGGGCACCGATTGCTGCCGAGCGCGGCGCGGTTGCCGTTGACAACTCTGGCGCGTTTCGCATGAACCCGCAGGTGCCACTGGTGGTGCCTGAGGTGAACCCGGAGCAGGCGAAGAACCGCCCGCTCGGCATCATCTCGAACCCGAACTGCACAACTCTAACCATGATGGCCGCGATGGGTGCGCTGCACCGCAAGTGGACACTTAAAGAGCTAGTCGTTTCTTCGTACCAGGCTGTGTCAGGTGCAGGCGCTGTCGGAATCGAACGCCTTGCCGATGAGATGGCAGTGGTTGGTGGTCAGCGTGAGCTCGGTCTAGCCAGCGACAACGTAACAAGTGCCCTAGCCGACGGAGGTGCCGATTTGTCGCAGTCGCCGTGGCCAGTGCCAATCGCCCTGAACGTGATTCCATTTGCAGGCTCGCTCAAAGACGGTGGTCACACCAGCGAAGAGATGAAGGTGCGCAACGAATCGCGCAAGATTCTCGGCATTCCAACCCTTAAAGTTGCGGCAACCTGCGTGCGCGTTCCGGTTCAGGTGAGCCACTCGCTAACCGTTCACGCAACCTTCGAAAACAACCTCACCCCCGAGCAGGTTCGCGAAGTGCTCGAGGCTCAGCCGACCATCCGAGTCATGGATGACCCGGCCAACGGCGTATACCCGACGCCGGCTCACGTGGCTGGCCAAGACCCAACCTTCGTTGGTCGCATTCGCCAGGCTCTCGATTTCGACAACACCATCGACTTTTTCGTGGTCGGAGACAACCTTCGCAAAGGTGCCGCTCTGAACACCTACGAAATTGCCGAATTGGTTGCCGCCGAGTTCTAATCTCGACCCCACAAAACCTGCGTCAACGCTGGGCAACACGCCCGCAAGTTTGTACTCGGGCTTACATCTAACTGCCATTGCAAAAAGGTATGTTGAACATATGCGCCGCGCGAAAATAGCCCTAGTCTCACTAGCGCTCATCACTTTACTCAGCGGCTGCGGGGGAACGTCAGTTGCTGATCCGACAGCGAGCACTTCCGCGCAGCCAACCATCGACCCTGCGCTGATTCCCGATGCCGCGCCAGCCGACGCAACCTTGGTCGATGCGACGCAGTTCGACATGGGATTCGGCGAGTACACCTTCAGAGCTGGCAATGGTTCGGTTTGGTGCACCATCAACTTCGAAAACAACTACGCGGTTTGTGAGCAAAACGAGGCAAACGCCCTCTACACACCGCTAAACGTGCCAGACACCTGTGAACTAACTTACGGATACCAGGTTCGCCTCTGGGCTACCGCACCATCTGGCCTACCAGTCGTCGACATGCCTTGCTCGGGCGGCACCTATGCCGACCCCAAGGGAGCGCTAACCCTCAACTCTGGCGAAAAGATTTCGTCGAACGGAATCACCTGCTGGGTTGATGGCACGAACGCCCGTTGCGACAACGAACGAGGCAACTACATCGCCCTCGGCCCCGAAATCTGGGCGCTCAAATAGCGCTTACGGCAG
>CAIZQQ010000121.1 GCA_903935175.1 uncultured Micrococcales bacterium | reverse complement strand
CTCGGCGAAGAACTGCATTGGTATGAGCCGGTCGGCGCGCTCGTGGTTATTCTCGGAGCGCTGATTTCGCAAGGCCGCCTACTCGGGCTATTTGGGCTAAAACCCAAGGTGCTCTCATGACCAACTCCCGTTTCACCAACACTCGTGCGCGACTGAGTGCCGGCCGGGTCGACATCGTCATCTTGGCCGTAGCACTGGTGTGGGGCGCGAGCTATCTCGCCGCCCGCGAACTCACCAAGGTTGCCTCAATTGGCGGCCTGCTGGCGGTGCGTTTTTTGCTCGCTGGTCTAGTGCTCGGGCTCATCTGGTTCTACAAGCGCGAACGATTCAGCAAAACCGATGTGCTGCTCGGCACCGTGTTCGGCCTCACCCAAGCCTCGATTATGTGGGTCGAAACCTGGGGTCTCTCGGTCACCACCGCGACCAACGCCGGAGTGATCATCAGCCTGACCATTTTGTTCACCCCCGTGCTCGAAAGCGCCTGGAAGCGCAGTTGGCTCCCCCGCTCGTTCTTCATAGCCACCGTGGTTTCGCTGCTCGGGCTGATTCTGCTGGTGAGCGGCAACGGCATCACAGCACCAAATTACGGGGATGCTCTGATGCTCCTCGCTGCGCTCGTTCGCACCTTTCACGTAACCGCTCAGGGTCGACTAACCGAAGGCCGCAAGGTCAGCTCGCTCAACGCCATCATGATGCAGTGTTTGGTCTGCGGCTTGTGCTACCTAATCGCCGACCCGGCCGGGACGGTCACCGCCGCCACAACCTTCAACGCCCGCGAGTGGGCGATCATGGCGTTTTTGGTGTTGTTCTGCAGCGTGTTTGCCTTCGCCGCGCAACTCTGGGCAATCAAGAAAACCTCGGCTAGCCGCGCCAGCCTGCTGCTGAGCACCGAGCCAATCTGGGCTGTGATCATCGGTTCGGCAATCGGCGGCGAGTTGCTGGGGTGGGTTGGTTATGTGGGTGCAGCCGTGATCATCGGCGCGAGCTAGGTAGGTCAGGGAATCGAGCGACGGTACCGCGAAGGTAAGGCTGCCGCGAAGCTTTAGCCGCGACGGCTGCGGTTAAGCGCTGCGCTTGACCGTTAGCGGCAGTCTCAAAGCACCGCTGGCGGTTTTCGGAACGACCGGCTTCAGTGGAGGCACGGGTTGCACCGCCGCAAACTTCTCTCCCAGACGGGGGCGCGGGTCAGACCCGCCCTTGTTCGGCCAATGAGCCATCGCCCATTCGGCCTGAGCTGCAATCGCAAGAGAAGGGTTCACTCCGGGATTGGCCGACAGGGTGGAACCATCGAGAATGTGCAGGCCGTCAACGCCGAACGCACGCAGGTATGGGTCGACGACTCCGGTCGAAGCATCCGCCCCGATAACGCAACCACCCAAGAAGTGCGCGGTCATCGGAATGCCAAACGGCTCGGTGACCACGGCCCCCGGGGTTCCGTTTATCTCTTTGGCCAATTCGCGAGCAACCTCGTGACCAGCCGGCACCCAAGCCGGGTTCTTCTCGCCGTGCCCCTGAACCGAGGTCAAGCGGCGCCCAAACAGCCCACCCTTCAACTTGGTTACCAACGAGTTGTCACGTGCCTGCATCACTAGCAAAATGATGGCGCGCTCAGACCAGTCGCGCAGGTTATAGAAACTCGGCAGGCGATGCAGGTTGGTGATTGTCGCCCAAATCAACCGCAGCGGGTTCGGGTTTTGCCCAGCCTTACCGCTCGCTATCACACTCTGCAACAGGGCCATGAAGTTAGAACCCTTACCATAACGAACCGGCTCGATGTGGGTGTCTGGGCTCGGAAAAATCGATGAAGTAATCGCTGCACCCTGCGAATAGTCGATGTCATATCCGCGCGCCACCACGCCAAGCAAACTTTCACTGTTGGTGCGACTCAGATGACCGAGGCGATCACTCAAACCCTGCAAATGACCCGCCGCGCGCACCTTCTGCAGCAGCTTCGCGGTGCCCAGAGCGCCTGCCGCAACAATAACTTGACCAGCGCGGATGCTGCGCTGACCCGAACCGCGCCAAGCAGAAGACCCGCGTACCGAAAGTTCGAACCCACCTTGCGCAAGCTCACGGATGTCGGCAACCGTAGTCTCGGCAACCACCTGCGCGCCCGCTTGCTCGGCCAGGTAGAGGTAGTTCTTCACCAGAGTGTTCTTTGCCCCGTGGCGACAACCCGTCATGCATTCACCGCAGTTGGTGCATCCGGTTCGAGCCGGCCCGACACCGCCGAAATATGGGTCTTCGACCGTCTTGCCGGCCGCGCCGAAGTGAACACCGAGCGGAGTCATGCGAAAAGTGTCGCCGCGACCCATGCGCTCGGCAACCTTCTTGACCGCCGCGTCTGAGGGGCTGAAGAACGGGTTCACCTCAACGCCGAGCATGCGCTCAGCTTGGTCAAAGTATGGCGAAAGCGTCTTCTGCCAGTCGGTGATGCCTGCCCAGCTGCCGGTAGTGAAAAACTCGGCCGGCGGGCGATAGAGGGTGTTGGCATAAACCAGCGAACCGCCGCCCACACCAGCGCCCGACATCACCATCACGTTTTTTAGAAAATCAATGCGCTGGATGCCCCGCAAACCCAAGCGCGGAAAGAACAAAAACTTCTTAAGCTCGAAAGACGATTTGGCGAACTCGTGATCGGCGTAGCGACGGCCCGCCTCGATTACCAAAACGCGGTAGCCCTTTTCGACCAAGCGCAGAGCCGCAATCGAGCCGCCAAAACCTGAGCCG
>CAIZQQ010000120.1 GCA_903935175.1 uncultured Micrococcales bacterium | reverse complement strand
CTAGAACTCGCGTCAAGGCTGACTCCTATCAGAATCTTGTTCAATCACATTTTTATCCGCCAAAGGTATACGCAAGGTGAACGTAGAGCCAACGCCAGGCTTAGAGAAAAGCTTCACTTCACCGTTGTGTGTTGAGGCCACATGCTTCACAATCGCCAGCCCTAAACCGGTGCCACCGGTCGATCTAGATCTCGATGGGTCGACTCGATAGAACCGTTCGAAAATTCTCGACTGGTCTTCTTGAGGAATGCCGAGCCCCGAATCGGTGACAGCTATTTCGGCAACGTCGTCTACCTGTCGCAACCCCACACCTACCGGAGCCCCTTCTTCAGAGTAGAGAATGGCATTTTCGATTAGGTTCTTGACGGCCACGGTGAGCATTTCGGGGTCGCCAATGACTTCTAATCCTTCGGGTGCATCGTAAGTGATTTTCACATTTCGGGCTTCGGCGCGATACGAGTTTCGATCGAGTGCCTCCATGACAACGGTCGAAAGATCGACAACCTCTGCGTTTGCCACAACCTCGGCAGATTGAATGCGGGAAAGTTGAACGACATCTTTGATGAGGTTGGTTAGGCGCTTTGACTCTTTTCGCAGACTCTTTGAGAATTTTTGCACCGCGACCGGGTCATCTGATGCATCTACTAGCGCTTCAGAAAGAAGGCTGATGGCACCAATTGGAGTTTTGAGTTCATGCGAAATGTTCGCTATGAAGTCGCGTCGGGTGTCATCCAAGCGCTTTGACTCGGTGTTGTCCTCAACCACCATCAAGACGTTGGAATCAGAAAGTTGTACCGCCCGGGCATGAAGCAGGGCTTTCTCAGGGCCGAGCCCAATAGCAACATCGGTTTCGAGAGTCTCAACACCCGAAGTTTGACATGCGCTAAGCACCAAAGCGCGTAGCTCCTCTTGAGCCAGCTCACGATTTTTCACCAGACCCAGGGCGATAGCTCCGGTGGTTGCACGAATAACTTGGTTGTTGGGGCTAACCACCAGCGCGGTGAGCGAGAGAACCTCTAGCAATTCCAATGCGCTGTCTGATGAATTTTGCTCGATGGCTGCCTCGTTGGCGGTAGCCCGGCGTTTCATGGTGACTAGCAGAGAAATGATTAGGCCCAGTGCCGCGACGAGACACGCTGCCAAAACAATCTCTGAGATGTTCACAAGGTTAAGATTAGGTGATGACGGCTTCGGCAAGATTCGCTAAGTTGGGCAAGGTTTATGATTTTTCGACCGGTTTAGCCTGCGTTTGGTAGCCGTTAACCTTGTGAAGACAAGATTTGGTAGTAACCCTAAGGAGCGAGAATGGCACGCGAAGTATTTCAACAGGAGCTAAAAGAAGTACAAGAGCGTCTTGTCGAGATTGCCACCGATGTGACACGCATCATGCAGAGCGCATCACACGCGTTCACAAAATCTGATGTAGCTCTAGCCGATCAGGCGATTTCGCTCGCGGAATTGACTGGCGATAAGGCACTGGCACTCGACGAACTTGTGATTCGCATCCTCGCTCGCCAGTCACCAGTAGCTCGTGACCTTCGCATCTTGGTTTCGGCCCTTCGCATCAGCGCATCGCTAGAGCGAATGGGTGCACTTGCCGGTCACATCGCCCAGATTGCCAGATTCAGATACCCTGGCTCGGCCATTCCAGAATCGCTTCGTTCGACATTCGTTGAAATGGGAGTTCTAGACCTGGCCCTTGCCAACAAGATTGTGAAACTTCTCGCCGACCCAGATGTCGATGTTGCCCGTTCGATTCAGGCCGAAGACGAGCGCGTAGATGAACTGCACCGTCATGTTTTCGACACCGTGTTGGGCGACGACTGGAAAGAGAACGCGGTTTTCACCGTGGATGTCACGCTGGCCAGCCGTTACCACGAGCGCTTTGCCGACCACGTGGTCGACATTTCAGCCAAGCTTTCGTACCTCACCACCGGTGAGTGGAACGACTAAGTTACTTTTTGCCCTGAGCAGCAACAGCTGCGGCACCCGCGGCAGCAGCCGCTGGGTCTAGGTATTCTCCGCCAGCCACAATCGGCTTAAAGTTCGCATCTAGTCGGTAGACCAACGGAATGCCGGTTGGAATATTCAGCTCGGCGATGCCATCATCTGAAAGCCCGTCAAGGTGCTTCACCAAAGCGCGCAGCGAGTTGCCGTGTGCGGTGACCAGTACGGTCTTGCCAGCTACTAGATCTTGAGAAATTTCATCGTTCCAAAGTGGCAACATGCGAACGAGCACGTCTTTAAGGCACTCGGTCTT
>CAIZQQ010000119.1 GCA_903935175.1 uncultured Micrococcales bacterium | reverse complement strand
CGGCGGCAAACGGCACAATGGCCAGCGACGATGCGATTACGGCGAGTGAGAGCATCCCCGTTCGAAGCGCGCGCGAGACTCTACCCACGGTGCACCTCCTCGCCCCTATATCTAAAGCGTAACCGCACAGGCTTGCTCTGTGGCAGCCCCACTTGGCAAGGCACGCGGATGTTCGCTAGAATGTTCAGGTTGCCTTAGCTTTTAGGCACCCAGCGTTTGTAGCTCAACGGATAGAGCATCTGACTACGGATCAGAAGGTTGGGGGTTCGAGTCCCTCCAAGCGCACGAAACCCGGTTCCTTCTCACGAGGGCCGGGTTTTCTTCTTTTATTTAATCACACCTCATGGGCCGACATCTGGGCTTTTTCGCCCCACCCGTGACGAGGTCTGTTTTCTTTCATCATACAATTAGCAAAACGCGATAATTGGAGAGAAAAATCAGATGACTAGACCCGTGAACTCTGTGCAGCTCTACTCGGTTAGAAATCAGCTAGAGCGTGATTTTGACCTCACTCTCCAAAAGCTCTCAGATATGGGTTTTCAGTCGGTTGAACCTTTCAGCCTGCCGGCCAACATAGACAAACTCAAGGCCGCGCTTTCGAATGCGGGGCTCAAGGCACCCACTGCCCATGGCGACGTGGTGATCAACCCGCGAGGGGCAATCGAGGCAGCTGTTGAGTTGGGGTCATCCGTGCTAATCGACCCATACCAACCCGAAGAAATCTTTCAGAGCGAATCAAAACTGGAGCAGTTAGCCGATCAGCTTTCAGCCGCGGCCGAGCTGGGTAGAGAGCACGGCTTGAAAATCGGCTACCACAATCACGATCACGACATTCGAAACGAGATTCGAGGTGTTCCCGCCTTAGTAGCGCTCGCTGAGATGGTTTCTGATGATGTCGTGTTCGAAATCGATCTCTTCTGGTGCCAGGTGGCCGAGGTCGACTCGATCGAACTTCTTAAAGCTCTCGATGGCCGAGTAGTCGCGCTGCACGCGAAAGACGCACCACTCGGAGGGCATGTGCAAGATCAGGTGCCTCTCGGCGCAGGCTCTGTGAAGTTGCTCGAGTGCATTCGACACCTACCGGATGCTCAAGTGGTGGTCGAGTTTGACGACTATGCCGGAGACATCTTTGAAGGCATCTCGCTTTCGCTTGATTATCTGAAGCAAAACGGGGTGGGCTAGTGGCTGCGATGAAAGTAGGGGTAATCGGGGCTGGTGTAATCAGCGAGCAGTACCTCGAGAGCCTGACGAAAGCTCCTTCGGTTTCGATTGAAATGATTGCCGATTTAGACCCGACCAGAAGTGAGCAAAGAGCTCGCCAGTATGGCGTGCCCACCTTCGGAACACCCGAAGAACTTCTTGCGCACGAAGACATCGAGTTGGTCGTCAACTTGACTATCCCTAAGGCGCACGAAGAGGTCACGATTGCGGCACTTAAAGCGGGCAAGCATGTTTGGAGTGAGAAGCCGTTAGCGCTTGACAAGGCATCTGCTGCTCGCATCAGGCACCAGGCCCTTGAAAGTGGCCGCGAGGTTTGCTGCGCTCCCGACACCTTCTTGGGGCCTGGCATTCAAACCGGACTTCGGCTGGTCAAAGAGGGCAGAATCGGCAAAGTTACTGGTGCGACTACCGCCTTCGAAGTTTCGGGACCAGAAAGCTGGCATCCCAACCCTGATTTTCTCTATGCCAAGGGTGGAGGGCCAATCTTTGACATGGGCCCCTACTACCTAACCGCGTTGGTTTGCGCACTGGGGCCGATTTCAAGAGTGGTGGCACGCTCTTCGCAGGCTCGAGACTTCAGAGTGATTGGTTCCGGACCGCGCGCTGGTGAGAAATTTCCTGTGGAAGTGCCAACCAATGTAATCGCGTTGATTGACTTTGCTGGTGGCCAGATTGCTCAAAGTAGTTTTAGTTTTGACTGCGCTAGACCCCGTGCCGGTGTTGTCGAAATACACGGCACCGAGGGCACGCTGGTTTTGCCTGACCCGAACTCTCACGAGGGCACCCTGCAACTCTTCGGTATCGACTCGAACGACTCAGAGCCAGAGATTATCCCTTGTGTTGGCGAAGTGATGCAGCGAGGTGTTGGTGTAGTAGAAATGGCGCAGGCAATTCGCGAAGGTAGATCACCTCGCGCCGGCATTGATCTTGCAGCGCACGTTGTAGAGGTTCTGCAGGCGCTCGAAGAAGCTGCTACTTCGGGTGAAGAAGTTAAAGTCGACTCGCGCGCAGACGCACCAGCTCTTCTGCCAGTGGCATTCAATCCTTGGGCTACCGTTATCTAATGTCCAACGTGAACAATCCTCGAGTAGTCGCAGCCCTGATTGGCTCTGGATTCATGGGCGGGGTTCACGCGCGCGCCCTTAGAGCCGCCGGCATCGAAATCGCCGGCATCCTCTCGTCTAGCCCAGAACGCAGCAGGCAGGCGGCACAAGAGCTTGGAATCGCGCGTTCGTATGAGACCTTAGACGAACTTCTCTCAGACGCAGCTGTCTCGGTGGTGCACGTGCTCACCCCAAACAGCAGCCATGCAGAGCTAGTGCAGCAAGCGCTGGATGCTGGCAAACATGTAGTTTGTGAAAAACCGCTCGCCACCTCCGCCGCTCTGGCCACAGGCCTAGCCGAACACGCTGGGCAACTTGGTTTGATCGGTGCTGTTCCTTTTGTCTACCGCTACCACCCGATGGTAAGAGAGGCTAAGAGCCGAGTCGATTCGGGCAACTTAGGCACGATCTTGAGCATCAAGGGCGAGTATCTGCAGGACTGGCTGCTCAACCAACACGACACCAACTGGCGGGTTAGCCAAGATCAGGGTGGGGCATCGCGAGCATTCGCCGACATCGGAATTCATCTTTGCGATCTGGTCGAGTTCATTTCGGGTCAACGCATCGTCAGGTTGGTTTCGAGCGTGCAGACCGCCTATCCCGAGCGCGCTGGCCGTTCGGTAACCACCGAAGATGTAGCCATGGTCATTGCCAAGCTGGAGAGCGGCGCAATGGTGAGCTTGATGGTTTCACAAGTTGCGGCCGGCCACAAGAACGCCCTCAAGGTAGAACTTCACGGAAGCGCCGAGTCACTTCGTTTCGAGCAGGAGAACCCCGAGCAACTTTGGGTTGGCCTAAAGGACGGCAGTAAAACACTCATGCGAGACCCAACATTGCTGTCACCTGAGGCTAGAAGGTTGACCAATCTTCCGGCTGGACACCCAGAGGGTTACTTCGATGCCTTCGTTTCGTTCATGCGCGATGTCGCAGAAGCGGTACTCAATGCCGAGCCGAGCGGAATGCCGACTTTCTCTGATGGAGCAAGGGCGGCAGTTCTTACCGAAGCCGTTCTGCAGTCGGCTTCACAGGGTGCCTGGGTGGATGTTGCAAGCCCTAGCCTCGTTGACTAATAGGTTGCCCTGCCACCGCTGATGTCATAGACAGCACCGGTCGAGAAGCTGACTTTGTCAGAGCAGAGCCAGGCCACCAACTCAGCGACCTCTTCGGCCTTTCCTATCCTCTTCATAGGAATGAGCGACGTTAGATGAGCAAGCACTTCTGCCGATGTGTTTTTGTTCATCGGCGTTTCGATTACCGCCGGCGCAATCGCGTTGACCAAAACACCCGAGGTTGCCAACTCTTTTCCAACCGACTTGGTTAGGGCCACGACAGCGGCCTTCGTGGCTGAATAAATCGAAAGGTTCGGATTTCCATCTTTGGCAGCCATGCTTGCGAAGGTAACGATTCTTCCCCAGTGGTTCTCAACCATTCCCGGTGCAAACGCCTTGATGAACGCCGCCGTTCCGAGAACGTTGATGTCGAAAACAGACTTCCACTGCTGTTCGGTGGTTTGTACCAGCGGGATGTTTGGCCCAACCACCCCGGCGGAAGTCACCAGAATGTCGATTCTCGGAAGCTGGGCAGGAAGTTTGGCAACCGCTTCGAAATCGGTCACGTCCATCTGAAAATCGGCACCATCAGCTAGGTCTATGGTGAAAACCTTGACTCCGTCTTCACGCAAACGTGTGACAGTGGCAGCACCGAGGCCGCTGAGACCTCCGGTGACTAGCGCCGTGCGGTTTTCGTGAGCTGACATTTAGCTTTTCCTTCCAAACTCCACGATGAAATCGCTTATGTAGACATGCTCGTCTCCGGCCATATCTTTGAACCAAAGCCTCGAGAACTTTCCAAGCTTCAGGCAGGTGCGTTTTAGTGCGATTGACTCCGGTGAATCATCCGGTTGAAGAGAGGGATACCAGAGTGTGTGACCCGGACGATCGACAATCTCAACCGGAGTCGACCACTGCTGAGAATTGTCGCCCTCGCCTAGATCCTTGTTGGTGTTGATGCTGAGAAAGAGCTTGCCACCAACCCAAAATGGCCCATCGACCCGGCCCATGAGCATCACCCAGCACTGCAGCTCATCGTTCCAGCTAACCGACGGCCCCCAGTAATAAAACTCGTCGCCCTGAGACACCCCACCGCCACCCTCGCTGCGAGGAATCTGCAGTGACTCAATCGGCCGACCCGCGCCGTTCCACGGTGTGCTAAAACTTTGACCGTTCCAACGCTTGGCACCTTTGGCGGGGTTATCAAGATCGGCGAGTGGAATTCTGGCAACGCTGACGCACTGGCCCGATGCTTCTTCTTCGGATGTCCAGGTGGTTGCCGAGAATGGTCCAGGGTAGGCGTATTCGCCATAAAAGACATACAAGAAGTCTCCGTTTGCAATCGCGCTAGGGTCGCCAACGCCGCCCGGAAAGCAGTAGTTCTTGTTGATCGGAAGCCGAATCATGCGATCGTTGGTGTCTTCGAGAATGATTCCGAGGTTTTCCCAGCTATCGCCCCCATCCACCGACTTCATGATTCCAATGCGCGGAGCGGCTTGAATCGAAGAGTCTCCCAGCAGCCCCGGCGGCCAGTTGTCATCGCTCATGCCTTCACCAGTTTCTGGTTTGTAAATGAGCGTGCTCGGATAATTTTCGTTGTGATACAGCGAGTAGAGCGTCTTGCCAGAGGGGTCGCTAGGCAGCTGGTAAATGCTCTCAAACCAAACAGCACCGTGAAGCCCGTCTTCTTCGGGTTTGACCACCGGCGGAAGGCTGGTTCGCACGAACGCCTCTGGCGGCAGCGAGAACGCCTCGCTTACCGTCGCACCTTCACCGATTTTCAGTTCGTGGCCATCACCCCACACCGGGTCTTCGCCATACTTACCCGGAAAAATTCTGAACCGGTCGCCAACCCAAGCGGTTGACATGTTGCAGTCGATGAAACTGCCAAACACCTCACGCTCAGTGGAGTGCAGGCGAACGACGATGTCGTCAACCCCTGTTTCGATCTCTACAAAATCACTCATTTGTTCTCTCCTTTAGGCTCGGATGTTTCGAACAAAACTTGACCAGAAATCTGTTGTGCTGGCAGGCGATACTTTGGAAGCACACCTGGGCCACAGGCGGCCGTGCCAACGCCAGAGCAGGCGAAATCAATCACGACGTGCGACGAATCGCTTGCTGGCAGCAAGTGGTCGTGAGTTGCTTGCTCAACCAGGTGGGTCGACCACGGCCTCACCGTGAGGCCCACGGGTGAAACGAAACTTGCACTTATGGAGCCGCCGATTTTTGCCGAGGCTACGCCCGCTCTTCGGCTCGACTCCTGCGGCCTAACCGTGCGCTCCTGCAGTTGAGCTACGGTCGCTGAATACCAACCGAGTCGCGCGGCTTGGCAAGTGTCAGGGTACGCGGGCCCGGGCCCTTGTCCAAACCAGTCGACCAGCGCATCCGGTGATTCATCGATCGAAAAAGCGATACCCACCCTGGCCCAGTGCGAAGTCCACTCGCTCGGCCAGTGTGAGTTGGGGGTGACATCGAGGTGCAACTCAACCCCGCCTGGGGCCAGCGACCAAGTCCAGGTGCAGTCGACAGCGGCGTTGGTAGCAGCCGCACCGACGCGAGTTTTCACGCGCACGGTCTGAGCCGAAACATTCTCGATCGAGATCAGCCGAGGGGTGAGCCTATCTAGGCCCATCCGCTTCCAACGCTCAGCGACAGGAGGAAACTCTCCCTCACGCCAGGCGGCCCTGAGGTCGTTGTCGGTTGGCGCTCGCCATAAGCTCAGAGACCAATCCTTGATCTCGGTGCTTCCGATCCGAAGCGGGTTGCCGGTTATCTGGCAAAGCTCGATTTGCTCAGAAAGAGTTCGTGAGGCATCCGCCGATTCGGTTGCCCAAGCCTTCGCTCTGAGATGACCCTTCGGCGACCCCTGTTGAGCGCTTGAAACCCGCCACCCAGATGGCACCGCCCAGGTCTCGGCCTCGTTTTGCAACCACACCGTGAGCACACCCGAGTTGTCTCGAAGCGCACTGAGAGCATCCTCGGGCAGGTCAATCACCCGTGACTCTCTGGCAGAAAGTGGCTCGTAGGCAATGGCACCAGATTCAATCACGGATGCCTCGTGCCTCAGCTCCCAGTGCAAACTGAGGCTGGCCGTGTCTGTGTGATCGAGTTTGCTGGTCAGTTCGAGTCTGGCGCCACCATCGGTGAACCTCATGGCTACCGGCGCGTAGACCGCTGCGAGATCTAGCAACCCCGCACGCGGTTGTCTATCTGAACTCACCAAACCATCGATCACAAAGTTGCCGTCGTGAACTAGTTCGCCAAAGTCTCCGCCGTAGTTGGTATGTGCCACACCGTTTTCAACGGTTGTGATTCCGTGTTCTAGCCACTCCCAAATGAACCCACCAACAAGCCTCGGATACTTGTCGAAAAGCTCCTGATATTCGCTCAAGCCGCCCGGTCCGGTGCCCATCGCGTGGGCGTATTCACAGAGCACGAGAGGCATGGTTCGGCGGCGCGCCTCTAGAACCGGGTCGCTCAGCGCTTCTTCTGTTCCAAGCCCCACTTGCTCAACAAAGTCGACCGGGGGATACATCATGCTCCACAGGTCTACGTATTCGCAGGTTTGGTCACCTTCGTAGTGAATGGGCCTCGACGGGTCAATCGATTTGATGGCCTTCGCCATAGCTCCCAGATTTCGCCCGACTCCTGCCTCGTTGCCCAGCGACCACATGACGATGCACGGATGGTTCTTGTCACGCTCAACCATTCGCCGAGCTCGATCGACTATGGCCGGCTCCCAATCTGTGTCGTCGGTGGGGTTGCCCACCCAAGCCACGTCTCCGAACCCGTGAGTCTCGAGGTCACATTCGTCGATGACCCAAAAACCAAGTTCGTCTGCGAGGTCTAAGAGCAAGGTGCTCGGTGGGTAGTGCGAGGTTCGAATGGCGTTTATGTTGCTGCGCTTCATGAGCGCCAACTCATCGCGAACCGTTTGCTCAGGCACCGCCCGCCCGAAAAGCGGGTGATGCTCGTGCCGGTTTACGCCCCTCAGCTGTGTGGGCACTCCGTTGACGCAAAACACCGAATCCACGATTTCAACGGTTCTGAAGCCGAACCTCACCTCGACGGTTTCGCCTTCGACCGAATCGGCCGCTGAGCTAACTCGAAGCGTATAGAGCGTTGGCGACTCCGCGCTCCAGGGCAGTGCCCCTGCGACTACCGTGAGGTGGCCTACCTCCACGACTGTCTCGGTCTCGAGCACCTCGACGCGCAACTTGCTCGAGCCCTGTGGTTCAGTTGTTGAAATCTCAACCTGCAAACTGGCTACCCCATCAATCCAGTTGGCCTTGATAGCGACATCCTCGATTGCATACAGCGGTCGAGTTAGTACCGAGACATCCCTGATGATTCCAGGCAACCACCACTCGTCTTGGTCTTCTAAATAGGATGCGGCGCTGAAGGTGAACACACGCAGGGTCACTACGTTCTTTTCGCGCACCAATCCCGACAGATCAAACTCGCTGGGTAAACGGCTGCCGCGCGTCGAACCGATGTAGCGTTCGTTCCACCAAACATCGGCCGCACCTTCGATTCCGTCAAACCTGAGTACTGCTCGGTCGGGAACATTGTTCCAACTCACTTCGCGCTGGTACTCGCCGACACCGTTTTCATCTGGTGGGTAGGGAGGGTCGATGGCGAATGGGTACTTGACGTTCGTGTAGCTGGGTAATCCGTGTGGCTGTTTGAGAAAGTTATCGAGATGCGGCATGACGAAGCTGGCGGGTACCGGAATCAGCTCTTCATGCTCCTCGCTGAATCGAGGGGCGACATTCGCGTCATCTACTCGAGGCAGCCAGCGAAATTTCCAAAGCCCGTTTAGATTGACCGTCTCAGCGCTGGTCTTTAGTGCGGCGCGTGGCGCTAGGGTGTTCCACCCAGGCTCAATGCTCTCTAGGGGTTGAACTTGGTTTCTAATCTGCGAATCAGCCAATTTTTAGCCCGGCAACTCTCAGTGTGACCACCTGAAATGGCCTGAACTCAAGATTTATCGAGTCACCGCTCGTCGTTTCGACCGAGACGGGGGCTTCTAAGAAGTCAGTTAGAGAAATGCTGCTGGCAGAGCCGGCGAACGAAATGAGGCTGCTGCATCTGCCACCGGTTGATTCGTAGAGTCGCACGATCAGATCGCCGCTGGCATCTTCGGCAAGTTTTACCGTTTCAACAATCACCTGGGATGCGGCAGAAGTGACGAGCGGTTCTACCGGTCGGTTGCCGAGCACTTCAATCGCAGGTGTGTTTAGTTCATACCCGAGATGAACGGCGTCTTGTATCGTGGCGGTCGGTCGAATCTTGAACCGCATCGAGTGTGATCCCTGGTCGGCTTCTGGGTCTGGAAACTTTGGCGCCCTGAGCAGCGAGAATCTCACACTGGTTACCGTCGCACCGTTTGATTCGGTGGTTCTTTGCACGTCGAAACCATAGGTTGAATCGTTCGCGAAGGCGACGCCCCAGTCTCTCTCTTCAAGAAAGAGGTACTTGTGCTGGGATGTTTCAAATCGAGCAAAGTCCCAACTGGTGTTTACGTGGGTTGGACGTTTTACAAAACCGAATTGTGTTTCGGCCGCCACTTCTTCGGCATGAATGTCGATTGGAAAAGCTAACTTCAAGAATTTTTCTGATTCGTGCCAGTCGACTTCTACACCGATGTCTAGCGCGTTTGAACCTGGCTCCAGCCGCAATGTTTGAACGATGGTGCTTCTTGGTCGGCCTGGTGACGCAATGTGCCGCTTGGTCTCGATAACTGCGCAGCCTTCTTCTAGACGAGAGTGAAATTCATCGACTCGGTCTAGCACTTGTTTGGTGTTGCGGAGATCGGAAGAGCGTCGTGTAGGGAAAGAGTGTTCAGAGCCGTGTAGATCTCG
>CAIZQQ010000118.1 GCA_903935175.1 uncultured Micrococcales bacterium | reverse complement strand
GTAGCTCTGTCATGGGCTAAACCTACCTCAGCGGTACGTCAAAAGTGTTGCCGTAGCGGTGCGTGGTGATTGAGGTTGATCGCTCTCGAAGCAGCATCAAGCCGGTTACCAAACCATCGATAACAACCGAGTTGTCGAAAATCGTCACGTCTGGGTTAGAGCGCAGTTGGGTCACCTGTTCGTCGGGCTCGCCAAGCATGATTACGCGCAAGCCCGCGGTTGGGTTTTCAAGCTTTGTGGATGCACGATCGTTGCCGCTCGACACCTGAACGTCTAGCTGCACTCCCGAAATCTCTTTCACTCGCTCAACAAAACCCATCAAGCGTTTTACTCGACGATCTTCTCTGTCGACTCCTGCGCCCAGGCGAATAACAACTGGCGTTGGGTGATAACTCTTGTAGTTCGCCTCGCTTCGCAGTTTGCCAGGGTCGGCGGCGGGGTCAAGTTTGGCGAACCGCTCGGTGATCCAGCGCACGTCGCTGAGCCTTGCCATTTCGAGCCAGTCGGTTTCGCTCAGGTGAGCACCCTCGTCTTTGAAACTGCCGAAGCCGAGAAGGTAGTTCTTGCCGCCCGCTTTCAAACCCCAACCGACCGATGAACGTTTCATGCCACCGAACGGTTGACGCTCAACAATCGCCCCGGTGGTGGTGCGGTTCACATAGAGATTGCCCGCCTGAATGCGCTTGCGCCAATAACCGACCTCGGCAAAATCAAGCGAGTGGATGCCCGCCGTTAGCCCATACTCAACCGAGTTTGCAATCTTTAGTGCCTCGCGCAGATTCTTGGCATGCACGATGGCGAGCACTGGTCCAAACACTTCGGTTTGTTGCAAGAACGAGCCGGGTTTTACGCCGGCACGAATGCCAGGGCTCCAGAGGTGTCCAGCTGTGTCGAGTTGCTTCGGTTCGAGCATCCAGCGCTCACCTGGATCGAGTTGGGTGAGTGCGCGCAGAAGTTTGTCTGTGGGCGGCTGAACCAGCGGGCCGATTAACGAGGATGCGTCGCGGCCGACCTTCATCGATGCAACCGCATCGAGTAGCTGACGTTCGAAAGCCTTCGACTTTGCCACCGAACCGACCAAGATGGCCACGCTCGCTGCCGAACACTTTTGCCCAGCGTGGCCAAAGGCGCTCTTGGCTAGGTCAGCTGCAGCAAGGTCGAGGTCGGCGCTCGGAGTGATTATCATCGAGTTTTTGCCACTGGTTTCGGCGGCGAGTTTCAACCCTGGTCGATGAGTTACAAAAAGTTTTGCGGTGTCGAACGACCCGGTAAGCACAACGCTGTCAACCAGTTCGTGCCCAATGAGCGCGAGGCCGAGTGGCCCGTCTTCGACCAACACGAATTGCAGAACATCTCGCGGCACGCCGGCATCCCACAGGGCCTTGACCATCTCTAGCGAGCAGGCCGGAACCTGTGGCGCAGGTTTGATGACCACGCTTGATCCCGCGGCAAGTGCGCCAAGAACGCCTCCAGCCGGAATCGCCACCGGAAAGTTCCACGGCGGAACAACCAGGGTGACCCTGTTCGGTTCGAATACCGTCGAGTCGAGTCGCTCTAGGTTTTCGATCTGGTGCGCGTAGAAGCGGGCAAAGTCGATGGCCTCGCTCAGCTCTGGGTCGGCCTCGGTTGGCGTCTTGCCAGCCTCGGCTACCATCACCGCAACCAACTCTGGTCGGCGAGACGACAGCACCCTTGCGGCCTCGAGCAGAATTGCCTTGCGTTTCGAAGCATCCGAGCGCCACTGTTCTGATGCAGCTGAAGCGCTTTGCAGCACCTGATCGATTTGCTCGAGCGAACGAACTGGTTCGACACCTGTCGGCATAGCCTTCGGATGCGAGGACATCGATAGCCCTCGAGCTATTCCGCTGACGATTTCTGATCGAGCCGGTTGGTAAGAAGGGTCAACATCGGGTTCGTTTTCAAAACTGGATGACTGCGCAAGTCGCGCAGCGGTTTCGGGGTTTGGCTTGCGCCTAGATCGCTGCGGCTCGCTGTCGACTAGTTCGACCGAACGCCTAAAACGGTTCGCCTCTCGCTCAAAAATCTCTCGCTTTGCGGCGATGTCGAAAACTCCAGACATAAAGTTT
>CAIZQQ010000117.1 GCA_903935175.1 uncultured Micrococcales bacterium | reverse complement strand
AGCAACGGTTAGGTGCCGTTGAAGGGTGCATAAGAAACACGCTGCAGAGTTTAGGTAGGGCGCGTGACGAGGTGACCCTCGTTGTCGTTACCAAAAATCACCCGGTCGATTTGGCTCTCGAACTTTATGAATTGGGTGTTCGAGACTTTGGCGAGAATCGCGATCAAGAGGCCCAGCCCAAAGCCCACGATTTTGCCCAGCTGGTTGAGGGGTCAAGCGCAACCTGGCACTTTGTCGGTCAACTGCAGAGCAACAAAGCCAAAAGTGTGGCTTCTTACGCAGGCGTCGTTCACTCGGTAGACCGTGAGTCGCTGCTGATCGCACTAGAAAAGGCAACGGTCGAGCGAACCAAGCCTCTTGATGTATTTCTTCAGGTAAACCTGACCACCGACCTCGGCCGCGGCGGCGTAAACCCCGCAGAACTCGAACCGTTCGCCGAGCGGGTTGCCGGTGCATCCGGGCTAAATCTCTTGGGAATCATGGCTGTTGCCGCCCTCGATGAGCCACTCGAAAGCGAGTTTGAGAAAATCGCCAAGCTAAGCCAAAAGCTCATTTCGGTTGCACCCCAGGCGAAGTTCATTTCGGCCGGCATGTCGCAAGACTTCGAGACCGCGCTTGCCTATGGTGCGACACACTTGCGCATTGGCACAGCAATAACGGGCAAACGAAACTACTAGCCATATTCTTAGAACGAAAAGTTCACTAGGAGGACTCTGATGGGCCTGTTTTCAAAAGTTACTGGTTACCTTGGCATCGGCGATGACGAGCAGCCAACAACTACCACCGCAACCAGCGCGCCTCGTGCGGCTCGTCCTGCAGTGACTCGCCGTCGTTCTTCGGGCGACATCTCGGAGATTCAGACCTTTGATCCAGTCAGTTACTCAGAAGCCCGCTCAATCGCTGAGGTTTACAGAGTTGGCGTTCCGGTGATCGTGAACATGGCGCAGATGTCAGAAGCGGATGCTCGCAAGCTCGTCGACTTCATGTGCGGTCTAAAAGAAGGTCTAGACGGTCACATCAAACGTGTGACTGCCAAGGTTTACCTCCTCACTCCAAACAGCGTTGAAGTAAACGATGAAGACGAGAGTGAACTAGACGGTAGCGACGACCTCGTCAAGCCGTAATGGGCATTCTGTTTCTAGCCCTCGATTGGGCTTTGCGGATTCTCACCTATGCAATGATCGGTCGCTTGATTTTCGAGTTGATCAGAAGCGCGAATCCAGCCTGGAGGCCTAAGGGTCTGCTCATTGCAGTTGCAGAAATTTGCTATACCGCGACCGACTGGTTGGTAAACAGCATCCGCCGCTTCATACCCACAGTTCGAGTGGGGATGCTCGGTCTCGACTTTGGCTGGACCATCGGCATGGTGCTGATCTTTGTGGCCCAAAATGTGCTCAGGGTGTTAGCGACCATTCTCTAGCCGCTCAGAGTGAGGTAACCTTACCTCTGATAAATGCTGCCAACGAATAGAGGACTGAAATGCCTTTGACTCCAGAAGATGTGGTCAATAAGAGATTTCAACCAACGAAATTTCGTGAAGGTTACGACCAAGACGAGGTCGATGACTTTCTCGACGAACTCGTTGTTGAGCTTCGTCGACTAAACCAAGAAAACGAAGACCTTCGTCAGCGTTTGCTCGCCTCTGAGGCACGCCTAGCCGAACTTCAGCGTGGAGCAGCCGGCATGGCGAACCAGCTAGTCAGCTCCCTTCCCGCACCAACTCCAACCCAAATCGTTGACCCAACCAGCGCTTTCCCAGAGGCCGTTGCAGACCCTTCCTCACTAGACGGCAACAACACCAACAACTTGCTTCAGTTGGCCCGCAAGCTACACGACGAGCACGTTCGCGAAGGTATTGCCAAGCGCGATGCTCTCATTGCAGAAGGTCACGCCACCGCGGCTCGCATTGTTCGTGAGGCTGAGGCCAAGCAAAAGTCTGAAGAAAACCGCTTTGAGCAAGAAAAGGCGCTCATCGAGCACACCATTTCAGAACTTCGCGCCTACGAACGTGAATACCGTTTGCGTCTAAAGCAGTTCATCGAGGCTCAGCTCAGCGAAATCGACAACAACCGAGTTTCGCCGACTCCTTCGATTCAGACCGGACCAACGGTCATTCCAACTAACCCTTCGGCTTCGATCACCGAGTACTAGGAATTGAGCGAGCTAAGTCTAAAACCTGCACAGCGAACGGTTTCTGTAGCAGCGATTGCTCTCGCACTGCTTCTCGTTGACCAATTCACCAAGTGGCTAGCGCTCGAAAATCTTGAACCGGGTCGCATAGTGCCTGTTCTTGGCGACCTGCTGGCTTGGCGTTTGACGTTCAATGACTCCGCCGGTTTCAGCATCGGTTTCGGCGTGACCTGGTTTTTTACGCTGCTTTCGACCACTGCCTTCTTGATTCTCATTCTTCGCGCCCACAAAGTGCGCAACAAGGTTTGGCTGGTTCTCGCGGGAGTCATCGGCGGCGGCATCCTCGGAAATCTTGTTGACCGACTCGTTCGCGAACCGAGTTTTGCCAACGGTCACGTGGTTGATTTCATTCAAATCCCCTTCAATTTTCCGATTTTCAACTTCGCCGATATTTGCATTTCGGTCGGCATGACTTTGGTTGCTTGGCGAATCATCAGGGGCGACAAAATCGGTGGCGCCAAAGATGTCTGACACACGTTACCTACCCGTGCCCGATGGGCTTGGCGGTGAACGTGCCGACGCTGGCGTTGCGAAGCTTCTTGGGCTGAGTCGCTCGGCGAGTGCAGACATCATCGAAGCCGGGGGAGTAACTCTCTCAGGCAAGGCGCTTTCAAAGAGCGACCGTCTGGTTGGCGGAGAAATGCTTGAAATCGTTCTGCCAGAACCTAAGAACCCGCTCGAAATCGTTCCCGTTGTGGTCGATGACTTTCGCATTGTTTACGAGGATGACGACATTGTGGTCATCGATAAACCAGCTGGCATGGCCGCCCACCCTTCGGTTGGTTGGTCTGGGCCGACTGTCGTGGGCGCGCTCGTTGCAGCGGGAGTGAAGATCACGACATCGGGTGCAAGCGAGCGCCAGGGCATCGTTCAGCGGCTCGACGTTGGCACCACGGGGCTGATGACTATCGCCAAGTCTGAACTTGCCTATTCGAGACTCAAGCAAGCCTTCCGTGACCGCACCGTGCACAAGGTGTACCACGCCATCGTGCAGGGACACCCCGACCCATCGAGCGGCACCATCGATGCGCCTATCGCTAGGCACCCGAAAGCCGAGTTCAAGTTCACGGTTGCCAATGACGGCAAGCCTTCGGTGACCCACTACGAGACGCTCGAGGCGTTTCCGTCGGCATCACTGCTCGAAATCGTGCTCGAAACCGGACGCACTCACCAAATTCGCGTTCACTTCTCGGTGTTCAAGCATCCGCTGCTGGGCGACACCATGTACGGAGCCGACCCAAAACTCGCGGCGAAAATGGGCATCGAGCACCAATGGTTGCATGCGACGAGACTTAGCTTCGAACATCCGATCAGTGCAATGAAGGTCGAGTTCGAGAGCCCTTACCCGGCCGAACTCGAGGCAGTGCTAGAGCGGTTGGGCAACCAGCACTAGAAATGGGCGGATGCCTGGGCAAAGCCCGCAAGACACGTCTTTTGCCATGGGCGAACAGCGCCGAGAAATGCCAACGCACCAAAGTATCGTTTGAGTTGCAGTAACTATCTATCAAGGAGTTCGTCACAATGGCAGAACACAGCCCATGGCCAAACAGCACTTTTGACCGTCTTTTGAAAGACCGCATCATTTGGCTCGGAGAAGACGTTCGCGATGACAACGCCAACGAGATTTGCGCAAAGATGCTCTTGCTAGCTGCCGAAGACTCGAAGAAAGACATTTACCTCTACATCAACTCACCGGGTGGCTCCATCACCGCCGGTATGGCGATTTACGACACCATGCAGTACGTGCCAAACGACATCGTCACCGTTGGTATCGGCATGTGCGCCTCGATGGGTCAGTTCTTGCTATCGTCAGGCACCAAGGGAAAGCGCTACGCGACTCCAAACACCCGCGTTCTGCTGCACCAGCCGCACGGTGGCTTTGGCGGAACCGCTAGCGACATTCAGACCCAGGCTCAACTGATT
>CAIZQQ010000116.1 GCA_903935175.1 uncultured Micrococcales bacterium | reverse complement strand
GCTTCAATCGAGAGCTCGCTTGCCGAAACACTCCAATGCCATGAGATTCATCGCTCAAGATGGCGCGGGTAACACCATTTGCGAACGCGTCTATTACTCGGTGGGCGGAGGCTTCGTCGAAGACGAGCAGGGGCCACTCGGCGGTGAGCGCGCTGATGTGGACATTCCCCATAACTACATGAATGCGGTCGAACTCATCGCGACCGCCGAAAATCTGGGGATAACCATCGCCGAGCTGTCCTGGCGAAATGAAATCACCGCCCGAAGCGAGGCCGAAGTCGATGGCCGGCTGACTGCTGTTTGGAGCGCCATGTGCTCGAGCATCCAAGCGGGTTTGAACACCGAGGGCATTCTGCCCGGCTACCTCAAGGTCGATCGCCGCGCTTCGAAAATCGCACGCGGGCTTTGGGACATTGCCGCGGCTTCGGAATCGGCCGCCGGTGACCAATCTATGGAATGGCTGCAGGCCTATGCCATCGCCGTAAACGAAGAAAACGCCGCAGGTAATCGTGTTGTCACCGCGCCAACCAACGGTGCCGCAGGCATCATCCCTGCGGTCGGTTACTACGCGCGTGAGTTCAAAGGGGTCAGCGACGAAGCTCTAGCCCGCGACTATCTGCTAACCGCAGCCGCAATCGGCTCGCTCTACAAGCGAAACGCATCAATCTCCGGAGCCGAGGCTGGCTGCCAGGGCGAAGTTGGTTCGGCCTGCTCGATGGCAGCCGGCGCACTCACCGCAGTGCTCGGCGGAACGCCTGCCCAGGTCGAAAACGCAGCCGAAATCGCGATGGAACACAACCTCGGCCTCACCTGTGACCCGGTCGGCGGCTTTGTGCAAATGCCCTGCATCGAGCGCAACGCAATCGCTGCCGGAACCGCGGTGGCAGCATCCCGCCTCGCCCTCATCGGCGACGGCAGTCACAAAATCTCCCTCGACACTGTCATCGAAACCATGCGCCAAACCGGTCTCGACATGTCGAGCAAATACAAAGAAACCTCTATGGGCGGCCTCGCCGTGAACGTGGTCGAGTGCTAACCCATCAATGCACGGATGCTCAAACTCGGGTTTCACTCGCGCTTGCCCATCGGCTAAACTAAACGGGTTATTGGAGACGTCGCATAGCCCGGTCGAGTGCGCCTCACTGCTAATGAGGTAGGGATCTTAAAGTCCCTCGGAGGTTCAAATCCTCTCGTCTCCGCAGAAAACAAACAAACCCACCACATCAAGCGGTGGGTTTTTCTGTTTCCGGGTTTCTAATCCTCGAACATCTCAGCTTGGCGCTGTTGTCTCAGAGTCAGCATATTGACGCGCGTGGTGATCGAGGCACCGCTTTCGGCCCGGGTTGCCGGCAGCGTCGAAGTTAGCTGACACGAACCGAACGTGAACCTGGAGGCAACATGCAGATGCGTTCCAGTCACCTTCACCACTCGGCACATCCCCGTGGTTTTGAAAACCGGGGTGCGACCGCTCACGGTTTCGTAGCGCAGTGAGATTGTGCGGCCATGCCAAATTTGTGACTTGGCGACGATGGTCACCTTGTCTTTTTGTATGACCATCCCTTGGTCCACCATGCCGGTTGCTCCACTGAACCATTCGTTTTCGTATAGCCGCGCCTCAACTTTGCAGCTGCCCTGACCGTCATTCGCGCGAACTCGAGCCCAGCGATCCCTAGATTCGACAAGAACGCAGTTACCGTCGGTAAACCAACTCACCGGGCGGTTCGAGTTGCCTTCGGCAGTTAGAACCATTTCTTTTTTGTATTCGAGGCCTTGGGACACCGTGCCAGTGAGCGAAACAGTCTCAACTTTCTTGATCATCCGGATGCGAATCTCAAGGTATCCGCGCTCCCAGGTTGCGTCTTCTTCGGTATTGGCCTTAACCACACAATCCGCTTCAACGGCGTTGGCGCGGAGCCAGAATTTTGGCCCGTCCTGTTTAGTGAGCTGACAAGGTCCTTCGGTCCACCATCCAAGTGGGCTTCCACTTGCACTAGAGCCGGTGAACTCGCGTTCAGTCTCAAACTGAAGGGGTTCGTTAGTTAGGTCTGTGGTTAGAACATTCTCTTTCTTTGGCATTGGAACCGTGATGGTGAACGCCGGCGAAACCTGCCCGTACTGCGTTCCGTACTGTAGGTCATCAAGCAGCACAATGTAGTAGCTGTAGGTCTTGCCTGCGTCGTAAGCGTTGAAACGGTCCATAATCTCAGGTGATGTTGCCGGCATGTATTGCACCTTGCCGTCTGACCTGAAGAACACCAGGCGCTCTGCATCGGCATTCAAGGTGTAGCCGATGGCAACTTCTTTTGAAGTGAGGTAATTGACCGACACTCCGGTTACAGCTGGTAACTCAGGGGGAAAGGCGTAGTACCAATGGACCGGACTCCAGACCCCAATAGCGTTTCCATTTGAGTTGGCGACCGCGACTCGAAAAGAATTGGTCAGCGCTGTGCGAAGCCCGGTGATACTCGCCGAGGTCTCTGAGGTAGCCTTCCACTCCCCAGCGCCTGCGTCGTAATAGTAATAGTGGGTTGCCCCAGGCACTGCATCCCAGCGCACATTCACGCTCGTCGCAGTGATGTCGCTGAACACAATGTTTTCAGGGGCTAAAAATTCGGCGGTTGAGGTGGCGGTAACCTCTTGCGAAGGCGTGCTTAGTCGGCCAAGGCTGTCGATCGCAACATAACGTGCCGTCACAGTTCCGGGGGGCATGCTGTAGTCGCAAGAACCATGGTTACAAGAGACGCGGATGCCGTCAGAGAGCAGCAGCGCACCGTAGCTGTTGCCCTGCTCCCCTTGGGCAAAGGCCGGGTACATTCCGTCGATGTATGCCCGCACGTTGAGAATTTCAACGGCGGCAGCCTGCACGGCGTCGCTCGGTCTAGCGAGCACCGGCAGGGTGAGCTTGCCGGACGCGTCACTCACACGCACCGAGTAGGTGGCCTCGTTGATCAAGTCGTTTAGGGCGATTGCTGTGCCGCTGGTCTCAGCTACTTCTTCACCGTCGAGAGTCACCTTGTATGGGCCGGCACCGAGGCCTGAAGCAGACCAATCGATAGCGAGGGTCGAATCGGTTTCGGTAATCTCTACCGCACCAACCATCGCGTCTTGAATCTGTGCCTCGAGCTCGCGAGCGAGGGTTACCGCAGCAACAGCATCCACCACACCCGCGCCGGTGTAGAAGCGCGCTGGCCACTTGGCAGGGCTCAGGTTGACGCACTCCCATTTCACGGCTTCGGCG
>CAIZQQ010000115.1 GCA_903935175.1 uncultured Micrococcales bacterium | reverse complement strand
CCATGAAGCAGGCCGGCAAGTTGGTTGCCTTCACCTGCGTCGACAAAAACGGCAATCTGCTGATGCCTTGTGGTCGCTGTCGTCAGCTTTTGTTCGAACACTCAGCCGACGACATGGTTCTCGAAACCGCGTCGGGCATCAAAACCATCGCCGAAGTTTTGCCTGATGCATTCGGCCCTAAAGATTTGGATCGCTAATGAACGCTTTCTCGGCAGTTGAACTAATCATCGCCAAGCGTGAGAACGGCGAACTGAGCACCGAAGCCATTAACTGGCTGATCGCCAACTACACCTCGGGTGCGGTAGCCGACGAACAGATGTCTGCCATGGCGATGGCCATTTTGCTAAACGGGATGAACCGCCGCGAGATTCGCGACATGACCCTGGCCATGATTGCCTCGGGTGAGCGCCTCGACTTCAGCACACTAAAGCAGCCGACCAGCGACAAGCACTCGACCGGCGGCGTCGGCGACAAGATCACCCTCACCCTCGCGCCTCTAGTGGCAAGCTTCGGCGTTGCCATGCCTCAGCTTTCTGGTCGTGGCCTGGGTCACACCGGCGGAACCCTCGACAAGATGGAGGCCATTCCTGGCTGGCGGGCCAACCTCACCAACGCCGAAATGCACGCGCAGCTCGAGTCGGTCGGTGCGGTCATTTGTGCCGCAGGTTCGGGCCTCGCCCCAGCCGACAAAAAGCTCTATGCACTTCGCGACGTGACCGGAACCGTTGAGGCGATTCCACTGATTGCATCGTCGATCATGAGCAAGAAGATTGCCGAGGGCACCGGCTCGCTGGTGCTAGACGTAAAGGTTGGCTCGGGTGCGTT
The DNA here is from genome assembly GCA_903935175.1 of uncultured Micrococcales bacterium. Classification (GTDB taxonomy): domain Bacteria; phylum Actinomycetota; class Actinomycetes; order Actinomycetales; family Microbacteriaceae; genus Rhodoluna. Next base: position 7,888 of record CAIZQQ010000115.1, on the reverse strand, counting down.
CATGAAGAACATCGACAGCGCTCGCGAACTGGCCACCGTTTTGGTTCAGCTCGGTAACGACGCCGGCGTCAAGACCTCGGCCATGCTCACCGACATGTCTACCCCGCTCGGGCTTCAGGTTGGCAACGCACTTGAGGTTCAAGAAGCCATCGAGGTTCTCGCCGGTGGTGGCCCACAAGATGTCATCGATATCACAATCGAACTCGCTCGCGAAATGCTTCGCTTGGCCGGTGTTGGCGACGTGGATGTTGCGGCTGCACTTAGCGACGGACGCGCCATGGACAAGTGGCGTCAGATGGTTGCCGCCCAGGGTGGCAACCCGGATGCACCGATGCCGGTTGCTCGCGAATCACACGTTGTAACGGCAACTGCCAGCGGCGTGCTCACCCAACTCGATGCTCTCGCTGTTGGTGTTGCGTCGTGGCGCTTGGGTGCCGGTCGCGAACGCAAAGAAGATGCCGTTCAACTCGGCGCAGGAATCACGCTTCACGCCCAGCAGGGCCAGCGCGTGACCGCAGGCCAGCCGCTCATGACTCTGTTCACCGATGAGCCGGCTCGTTTCGAACGCGCCCTAGCGTCGCTCGAAGGCGGCATCACGATCGACGCGGCCGCCAGCGAATCACAAAAAACCATCGTGCTAGACCGAGTAACCGCCTAGTTTCGCGAAACACCAGAAAGAGCATCCATGACCATCGACTTTCGCAGCCTGCCTAAGGTTTCGCTGCACGATCACCTAGACGGCGGACTTCGCCCGCAAACCATCGTCGAGCTTTCGGCCGAAGTTGGCCACACGTTGCCGACCACCGACGCTGCCGAACTCGGCAAGTGGTTCAGAGACGCGGCCGACTCCGGCTCTCTGGAGCGCTACCTCGAAACCTTCGACCACACCATCGCAGTGATGCAGACTCGCGAGGGGTTGGCTCGCGTTGCCCGTGAATTCGTGCTCGACCTGCACGCCGACGGCGTTATCTATGGCGAACTGCGCTGGGCTCCAGAGCAGCATCTGCGCGCAGGCCTCACCCTCGACGAAACCGTTGAAGCGGTTCAGCAGGGCATCGAAGAGGGCATCGACCTGGTTGCTCAAGACGGCGGCGACATAATGATTGGTCAGCTGGTTACCGCCATGCGTCACGCCGACCGCGGTCTCGAAATCGCCGAACTTGCCGTGCGGCACCGCAACAACGGCGTGGTCGGGTTCGACATCGCCGGTGCCGAAAAGGGTTTCTTACCGGTTCGCCACAAGATTGCCTTCGACTACCTCGCCGACCAGCTCTTTCCGGTTACCGTTCACGCCGGTGAGGGCGACGGCATTGAAAGCATCAAGGATGCACTGGTCAACGGCCGCGCGCTGCGCCTGGGTCACGGCGTGCGCATCGCCGAAGACATCATTGCCACCGAAGAAAACGGTGAACTAATCGCCGTCGAGCTGGGCGAGGTTGCGAACTGGGTGCACGAACGTCAGATTCCGCTCGAACTTTCGCCGTCGTCAAACCTTCAGACCGGGGCCATCGAGGCGTGGGGAAAGACCATGGCGCAGCATCCGTTTGGGTTGCTTTATGACCTAGGTTTCAACGTGACCGTGAACACCGACAACCGCTTGATGAGTGAAACCAGCCTCACCCGCGAACTCGAGTTGCTCACCGAAACCTTCGGCTACACGCTCGACGACCTCGAGGTGTTTCAGGTGAATGCGGCTCGCGCTTCGTTTGCCGACATCGTTTCGCGCGAACTCATGGAGGCTCGCATCGAAGAGGCTTTCGCCAAGGCGCGAGGCGAGTAATTGTCGCTAGCCGCACTTAGTTCAGCCTTCGCACCAAACTCGATTGAGGTTGGTGTGGTCGTCGACTCTCGCGAGGCAGCGATTGTTCGGGTGGGCGAGCTCTTGGCGGCCAGCGGTAGAACTTCGGCCGGATACACGGGCGAAATGCTCGCCGTGCTCGACGAACTTGGGCCGTACTTTGTGATTGCACCGGGCTTAGCAATCGCTCACGCCAGACCGAGCGAGTCGGTTTTGTCCGCGGGCCTCTCGCTCGCGGTGTTGGCAACCCCGGTTGAGTTTGGCAGCGACCACAACGACCCCGTTCGCTTGGTATTCGGGCTTTGCGCGAAAGATCACGATGGCCACATCGAGGTTTTGGCAGGCCTCGCCGAGGTGCTCAGCGACGATGCGCAAGTTAACTTTCTGTTAAATGCTCCAGATGCTTCGCGAATCCATGATTTTCTGGCTTCGGGTCTGTGAGTATTGAACGATGAAGATTGTAGCGGTTTGTGGCATGGGCATCGGCACCAGTGTGCTTCTAAAAATGAACGCCGAAAAGGTGTTGGCTCAGCTTGGCATTGAGGCAACCGTTACCGCCGCCGACATGAGCACCGCACGCCAGCTGGGCTTCGAAGCCAACATCGTGCTGACCACTCCAGAATTGGTGCCATCGCTTCAGGGCCTGCCTGCCGAGATCATCTCGATCGACCACTTTTTCGACCTCGCCGAACTTCACCGAAAACTAAGCGCCGCTCTGCTCTAGCATTGGTTCACCATGAGTGAAAAACCGCTGGGCAACACCGACCGCACCCAACCCAGTCGCATGCGCGATCGCGCCGTCACCGATAGAGCCACCATGTACGAGGTGCTTGACTCGAACATCCTCTGCCACCTCGGTTTGATTTTCGATGGTCAACCTTTTGTGCTTCCCTATGGCTACGCGCGCGACGGCGACCGAATTTTGCTACACGGTTCGAGTGGCGCTCGCTTCATGCGTGCCCTTGCCGATGGTGCGCCGGTTTGCGTGACCGTAACCGAGTTGACCGGCATGGTGGTGGCTCGCAGCACCTTCAACTCGAGCATGAATTACCGATCGGTTGTGGTGCTCGGATGCGCCACTGAAGTCACCGGCGACGAAAAGGCCCACCTGCTCGAGGTCATCTCTGATGGCTTCTTGCCTGGACGCTCGGCCGAGGTTCGCGCATCGACCAAGAAAGAAATCGCTGCGACGACCTTGCTTTCGCTTTCGCTCGAAGAGGCGTCGCTCAAGGTTCGCGCTCACGGTGTTGAAGACGAGGATGCCGACCTGAACACCGGCGTTTGGGCTGGAGTTGTTCCGCTCAAGTTGGTGGCCGGCGAGCCACAGCCTGACGGTGAAGAGGCGGCTTCGTTGCCTGTTCCCGAGAGCGTCAAGCGCTACGTGGCAAACCCAAAGGGTTAGATGTCGGCCAGAATCGCGCGCATCGCTGCGTCGAGGCTTGCCAGTAGCTCATCGGCTTGCGACTTCGTTTCTCCAACGGCCTGTAGGTAGCACTTGAGCTTTGGCTCGGTGCCACTCGGGCGAACAATCACTCGGCGCGAGTCGGCCAAATCAAAACGCAAACCGTCGGTCGGCGGCAGCTCTGCCGAGCCTTCACTTAGGTCGGTGAGCTTCGCGGTGACGCCGTCGATTTCGGCTGGTGGGTTATTGCGCAGGGCAGCCATCAGGCGAGCGATTTCGCTCAAGTCGGTAAATCGAAGCGAAACCTGACCGTTGGCAAAGTAGCCGAACTCGGCGCGCAGGGCGGTGAGGTGCTCATCGAGTGTGATGCCTTGGGCGGACAGTTCTCGTGCCAACATCGCAACAGCAAGTGCTGCCGAAATGCCGTCTTTGTCTGGGGTGTGGCCAGGGTCAATGGCGTAGCCGAGGGCTTCTTCGTAGCCGAAAATCAGGTTCGGCACCTTGGCGATCCACTTGAAGCCGGTGAGGGTTTGCTTGAACTCGAGGCCGTGTTTGGCGGCTACCGCGGCCAGCGCCGAGCTCGAAACGATTGAGCAGGCGATTGCTCCTTTTCGGCCGGTGCGCGCAGCTGCGGCTGCGGCGGCGTGACCCAAGATGAGACCTACTTCGTCACCGGTTAGGTGGCGGTAGCCTTCGGGGCTGGTTGCATCGGGTAGCCCGATTGCCAAGCGGTCGGCGTCTGGATCGTTGGCGAGGATTAGATCGGCGCTGGTCTCGCGAGCCTTGGCGAAGGCGAGGTTCATTGCACCCGGTTCTTCTGGGTTCGGAAACGCTACTGTCGAGAAGGTCGCATCAGGTTCGATTTGCTCGGCGACCACGTTGAGCGTGAATCCTGCCGCGCTAAACAGCGGTTCGACGGTGCGCCAACCTACGCCGTGCATCGCCGTATAGGTGATGCGAAGGGAGGCGGGTGCGGTTGCCGATGCGTTGCCGCCGGCAAGGTTCGCGGCAGCATCCGTGGCGGTTTTGGCATAGGCCGCGCGAACCTCGTCGGCCACAAATTCGATGTCGATGTCGCGAGGCATGTCGCCGAACTCGAGGTCGCGGGCAACCTGATCGATGTGCGCGGCAATCTGAGCATCGGCCGGCGAAACGATTTGCGAGCCGCCGTTAGCGCCACCCAGATAAACCTTGTAGCCGTTGTCGTTCGGCGGGTTGTGCGATGCGGTGACCATCACGCCGGCGCTTAGCCCCAAGTGCTTCACGGCAAAGGCCACGAGCGGGGTGGGAGCGTGTGTTTCAAAAAGCAGAACGCGGATGCCGCATCCGGCCATAATCTCGGCGCTGTCTTGGGCAAAAATGTCGCTGTTCTTGCGGCCGTCGAAACCGATCACAACCGAGGGCTGTTCATCGGTGGCGTGCTCGAGCAGGTATTGCGCCAGTCCTAGTGCTGCCTGGGCAACGAGCACGCGGTTCATGCGGTTCGGGCCGGCTCCCAGTTCGCCGCGAAGGCCGGCGGTGCCGAAAGCCAGGCGAGCGCCAAAGCGGCTCTGCAACTCAGGCTCGTTTTCGCTGGCGATGAGCGCGGCCAGTTCTGCGCGCGTCTCGGGGTCTGGGTCTTGGGCTTGCCAGGCCTTGGCCTGTGCCAAAAGTTCGTCGTTCACCTTCGGCCGGCTTAGAGCTTGGTGATGATTTCGGCGAGCAGAGCGCTAATGCGACCCTCTGCTTCGCGACCGGCCCCGAGAACTTCGGCGTGGCTAAGCGGGGTGTCTTGAATTCCGGCTGCGAGGTTGGTCATCAGCGAGAAGCCGAGCACCTCCATACCTGCCTCACGTGCCGCAATCGCCTCGAGTGCGGTCGACATTCCAACCAGGTGACCGCCAAAGTGCTTGACCATTTGAACTTCGGCCGGGGTTTCGTAGTGCGGGCCGCGAAACTGCACATAAACGCCTTCGTCGAGCCCAGCATCCACGCTTCTGGCCACGTCGCGCAGGCGCTTCGAGTAAAGGTCGGTGAGGTCAATGAAGGTAGCGCCCTCGAGCGGGCTGGCCGCCGTGAGGTTGATGTGGTCGCTAATCAGAACAGCGGTGCCCGGCTTCCAGGAGGTCTTGATGCCGCCTGCGCCGTTGGTCAAAATCATCGTGGATGCTCCCGCTGCAGCCGCGGTACGAACACCGTGCACCACGCGCCGAACTCCGTGGCCCTCGTAAAAGTGGGTTCTTGCGCCGAGAACCAGAGCGTGCTTGCCGTTTGGCAGGGCGATCGAGCGAATCGTGGCAACGTGGCCTTCGACCACAGGTGCCGAAAAGCCTGGAATGTCGGCGGCGTTGATGCTGGCCACCGTCTCACCGATTAGGTCGGCAGCCTTGGCCCAACCCGAGCCCAAAGTCAGTGCGATGTCGTGTTTTGCAACGCCGGTGCGCTCAGCAATCAGCTGAGCAGCCTCGCGAGCAATCTCAAAAGGGTTCGCAGTTGGGTTTTCAAGTGGGTTAGTCATGTTTTTCAGTCTATTCACCCACCACAATAGAGAGGTGAGTTCGAATAAGAAAAAACACCACATCGTCATCATCGGCGGTGGCCCCGGTGGCTATGAAGCTGCCCTAGCCGGCATTCAGCTCGGCGCCCAAGTGACCCTGATTGAACGCAACGGAGTAGGCGGCAGCGCGGTGCTGACCGACGTTGTTCCGTCGAAGGCGCTAATCGCCACCGCAGAAGCTGCCTCGGCAGTTCGCGAAGCCACCGAACTCGGAATTCGTTTTAAGTCGGGTGGAAAATCGGTCACCCCTGAAATCGACATCGACTTTGGCGCAATCAACCAACGCCTGCTTCATATTGCCCGCGAGCAGTCGCGTGAACTGTCCGCCAACCTAACCTCACAGGGCGTGCGCATCATTCAGGGTTCGGGTCGCCTCGACGGAAACCACCACGTAATCGCCACTCACGCCAACGGCGAAGAAGAGCGCATCGAAGCCAAAACCATCATCGTCGCGGTCGGTGCTCACCCGCGCACGCTGCCTAGCGCCACCCCAGACGGTGAGCGAATTCTCACCTGGCTCGATCTCTATGACCTCACCGAATTGCCAGAGCATATGATCGTGGTGGGCTCTGGTGTCACCGGTGCCGAATTTGCCTCGGCATTCAGCGGGCTCGGATGTCAGGTGACGCTAGTTTCTTCTCGCGAAACCGTTCTACCGAGCGAAGACAGAGATGCCGCCACCCTCATCGAGAGCGTGTTCAAAAAGAACGGGATGCAGGTGCTGAGCAAAGCTCGCGCCGAGTCTGCCGTAAACACCGGCAAGGGCGTCGAAGTGCACTTGGCCGATGGTCGAGTGATTCAGGGCTCGCACGTTCTGATTGCGGTCGGTGCCATTCCGAACACCACGGGGCTCGGTCTCGAAGAGGCCGGCGTTGAGCTCACCGAGTCTGGCCACATCGCGGTCAACCGAGTTGCTCGAACCAGCCGTGCCAACGTTTATGCGGTGGGCGACTGCACCGACTTCTTGCCACTGGCTTCGGTTAGCGCCATGCAGGGCCGCACAGCGGTGTTTCACACCATGGGTGATGTCGCAGCGCCAACCCAACTTCGCAACGTGGCAGCGAACGTTTTCACGGCACCAGAGATTGCTTCGGTCGGTTGGTCGCAGGCGGCCATCGAAGCCGGTGAAGTTTTAGGTTCGATTCACAAAATCATGCTCGAGGCTAACCCTCGCGCCAAAATGTCGAACATCGAAGATGGCTTCATCAAGGTTTTTGCTTCAACCTCGGGCACCGTCATCGGTGGCGTTGTAGTTGGGCCGAAGGCATCCGAGTTGATTTACCCAATCGCGCTGGCCGTCGAGAACCGTCTCACGGTCGACCAGGTTGCTAAGACGTTCGCGGTTTACCCATCGCTCAGCGGTTCTATTACCGAAGCAGCCAGAGCACTGCACATTCCAAACGTTTAGCTAAAGCAGGCTCGACTAGTTGGTCGAGCTCCTCTTCTTTACGCCGTCTGGCTTCTGGCTAACGGTCATGGCCTGAAGGCGGCGCATTGCGTCGTCACCCGTGGCAATGTTTCCGTCGATAAAGATCGTGTTGCCAGCGCCTTCTTTGGCTGCGTCGCGAATGGTTTCGGTCCACATCGAGAAAGCCAAAAGTGCTGGGTCTAGGCCGTGTTTTTCGAGCAATTCGGCAGATTCGCCAAAGCCTTCGGCAAGCGCCTTGCGGAACATCGCCAAACCTTCACCGCGAAGACGAGCAGCGGTTGCCTCGTTCTCGGCGGCGATACGAATAGCGGCACCCTCAGCCTCTGCGGCCTTGGTGCGGGTGATGAGCAGAGCCTGGCCTTCGGCCTCGGCAGCAATCTTCTGGTTGGTGGCTGCAACGATGCGGGCCATCGAGTCGGTGACCTCTTTGTCGAACGAAAGCTCGGTAATCTGCAGGTCGATAACGGTGTATCCCCAACCCGAAAGCTGCTCATCCAAGGTCGACTTGGCGTGGTTAACGATTTCGCCGCGAAGGCCAAGAACCTCAGACTGCAGGCGGGTGGCAACGAACTCGCGAACCGATGCCTCAACGGCACTGAGCAGTGCGATGTCAAAAGACTTTTCGTCGATGAACTTGAAGGCTACGGTCTTGACGGTCTCTGGCTCGTGGTCGCTCACCGAGAAAATGACGGTAGCGGTGAAGTAAACCACGGCCTGGTCGTT
>CAIZQQ010000114.1 GCA_903935175.1 uncultured Micrococcales bacterium | reverse complement strand
CTGCTTGCCGAGCTTCAAGAACACTTCACCAAGACCGCCGTCTGGGTAAGACGATGCCGTCATGTAACCCTCTGCGCCACCGACGGTGAACGAGGTGGTTGACGATGGGCGTGACTTAGGAAGACGCTTGCGCACTGGGTGAGCGATGTCGCCTGCCACAGCAGCCGGAGCTGCCTTCTCTTCGGTCTTTGCCTTGGCGTCGCTTAGAGGCTGGCCAACCTTGCAGTTGTCGCGGTAGATGGCCAAAGCCTTCAGGCCGAGCTTCCAACCCTGGAAGTAGACATCTGCGATTTCGTCTTTGGTTGCAGACTCTGGCATGTTCACGGTCTTCGAGATAGCGCCCGAAAGGAACGGCTGAACAGCAGCCATCATTCGTACGTGTCCCATTGGCTCGATTGCGCGAATACCAACGGCGGTGTCGAAGATTGCGTAGTGCTCTGGCTTTAGGCCTGGAGCGTCTACCACGTGGCCGTGCTGACCAATGTGGTCAACGATTGCCTCTACGGTCTCTTGCGAGTAGCCGAGACGGTGCAGCGCGAACGGGATGGTCTGGTTGACGATCTGCATCGAACCACCGGTTGACAGCTTCTTGTACTTGACAAGAGAGAAGTCTGGCTCGATACCGGTGGTGTCACAGTCCATCATGAAGCCGATGGTTCCGGTTGGAGCAAGCAGCGAAATCTGCGAGTTTCTCCAGCCATTGCGAGCACCGATTTCGGTGTTCAAGCGCCACTGTTCGGTGGCGGCTTCTAGAACGCCTGCGTCGATGTCGCTGACCGGCTTGAGTTCTGCGTTAGCAGCCTCGTGCTTAGCCATTACGCGGTCGTGACCGGCCTTGTTCTTCGGGTAGCCGGCGTAGGTGCCGACTACTGCGGCCAGTTCGGCCGAACGACGGTAGGTGGCACCCGACATGAGCGAAGTGATCGATGCGGCAAGCGCAAAGCCCTCTTTGCTGTCGTAAGGAACACCGATTGCCATTAGCAATGCGCCGAGGTTTGCGTAACCGATACCTAGCTGGCGGAAGTTGCGGGTGGTTTCGCCGATGGCTTCGGTTGGGAAGTCAGCGAACGAGATCGAGATGTCCATGGCAGTGATGATTAGCTCAGATGCCTTGGTGAACTTCACGCTGTCGAATGAGCCGTCTGGGTTCAAGAACTTCAGAAGGTTGAGCGACGCCAAGTTACATGACGAGTTGTCTAGGTGCATGTACTCCGAGCAAGGGTTCGAAGCGCTGATGCGACCTGACTCAGGAGTGGTGTGCCAGTCGTTGATGATGTCGTCGTACTGGATGCCTGGGTCGGCACATTCCCAAGCAGCGATAGCTAGCTTGTCGAACAGTTCGCGAGCATCGACTTCTTCGATGACTTCACCGGTGGTGCGGGCACGAAGACCGAACTTGGTTCCGTTCTCGACGGCCTCCATGAATTCGCGGTTTACGCGAACCGAGTTGTTGGCGTTCTGGTACTGAACCGAGTTAATGTCTTTGCCACCGAGCTCCATGTCGAAACCTGCGTCCCGAAGCACACGAATCTTCTTCTCTTCGCTGGCCTTGGTCTCGATGAATTCTTCGATGTCTGGGTGGTCAACGTCAAGCACGACCATCTTGGCTGCGCGACGGGTTGCGCCACCAGACTTGATGGTTCCTGCCGAGGCGTCTGCACCGCGCATGAACGAAACTGGGCCTGATGCCGAACCACCGCTCGACTTTAGGAGCTCTTTCGATGAACGGATGCGCGAAAGGTTTAGACCTGCGCCCGAACCGCCCTTGAAGATCATTCCTTCTTCGCGGTACCAGTTAAGGATTGACTCCATCGAGTCGTCGACCGACAGAATGAAACAGGCCGAAACCTGCTGTGGGCTCTTGGTACCAACATTGAACCAAACCGGTGAGTTGAACGAGAAAACCTGGTTTAGCAGCATGTAGGTCAGCTCGTGCTCAAAGATGGTGGCGTCGTCTTCGCTTGCGAAGTAGCCGTAGTCGCGTCCTGCCTGGGTGTAAGTCAGAACCACACGGTTGATTAGCTCACGCAGGCTGAACTCACGCTCAGGCGTGCCCACAGCACCGCGGAAGTACTTGGTAGTAACGATGGTCGAAGCGTTGATGCTCCAGAACTCCGGGAATTCAATTCCACGCTGTTCGAAGATGACTTCGCCATTCTTCCAGTTGGTTTGTACGACGTCACGGTACTCCCAGTTGACCTGGTCGTAAGGGTGAACGCCCTCTGTCGTGTAAATGCGCTCAATGGTGAGCCCTGCACCGGTTCCGGCGGTGTTGCCGGCGTATGCCGAGGTATCAGTCACGATAATGCCTTTCTTATGCTGCTGTGTTTGGTTGCTTCTTAACCGATCTAGCGATCGGTAAGTCTCTTTGCCTCGTCCAGGTCGAACGATTCGCCGCTTTCGGTGTACTCGCGATTTGCTCGGAGTACATTGATGGCTGCCTCGAAGTCGGCCAGAGATTCCCATCCCTGGTAGACGCTAGCGAAGCGCATGAAAGCTACTTCGTCTAGTTTTCTTAGCGGTTCGAGAATGGCTAGGCCAATCTCGTTTGCCTCTATCTGTGACGATCCGGTGGCTCTTACTGTCTCTTCGACTGTTTGAGCTAGTACGGCTAGGTCAGATTCACTGACCGGCCGGCCCTGACATGCTTTGCGCACACCATTTACGATTTTGTGTCGGCTGAATGACTCGATTACTCCGCTTCGTTTGACCACAGTAAGGCTTGCGGTTTCAGTTGTGCTGAAACGCATGCCGCACTCCGGACATTGGCGACGGCGTCGGATCGAGGCCCCATCTTCAGAGGTTCTCGAGTCCATCACGCGGGAATCGGCATGGCGACAAAACGGACAATGCATGTCGAAAACCTCCTCCTTGAAGATGAACCTGAGAGTTATCCACAGAATTCCACAGGGAACACTATATCTAGACTCTTTTTGTAGTTGGGTCACTATATCTTGTGGTCTAGGTGCCCTGAAATCAAATTCATTTCGGTGTCGGCGTGTCGCGACAAAATCGGCTAGAAATCAAGGTTTTTGGGTTTCCATTGCTTGAACGCTTGGTAACGAAATAGCAACAACTCACAAAAATTGGCTATTTGTTTTCGAATCTTGCCGCGATGGCCTCGCCGTGAGCTGGCAAACGTTCAGAGTTCGAGAATTCCCTGGCCGGTTCGGCTACGGCCCGAAGCGCAGCCTCGTCGTATTCGATTACCTGTTGAGCTCTCAAAAACGTGTGAACTCCCAGCCCAGAGCCAAATTTGGCTTGTTCGCCAGTGGGGAGAACGTGATTTGACCCTGCCAAATAGTCACCGAGACTTACCGGCGAGTATTTGCCTAAGAACAAGGCCCCTGCGTTAGATACCCGAGCAGCATCTCGAGTTGGATCAGAGGTGTGGATTTCGAGGTGTTCGGTGGCGTAGAAGTTGGCAAACTCCAGCGCAGCATCCGCGCTGTCGACCAGAACCAGGGCCGATTGGATGCCTGTGAGAGCAGCGCCAACACGGGTCGCGTTTTCGGTTTCAGCGGCAACTACTTCGATTTGAGCTAGAACGCTCTGCACGAGGCGTTCGTCGGCCGTTACAAGCACGCAGGCGGCGGCTTCGTCGTGCTCGGCCTGACTTACCAAATCGAACGCAATTAGCCTCGCATCGGCAGATTCATCGGCAACAATCAAAATTTCAGTCGTGCCGGCTTCGCTGTCAATGCCGATTACACCTCGAAGTGCCCTCTTGGCAGCCGCGACAAAGATGTTTCCGGGGCCGGTCACCATAGATACTCGTTCGAGAGGAATCTCGGGCACGCCATAAGCAAAAGCTGCCACCGCGGCAGGTCCGCCAATGTTGTAAACCTCGGTGACACCCAACATGGCAGCCGTGGCGAGCACCACAGGGTGCGGGCGGTTGCCAAACTCGGCTTGCGCCGGTGTAGCGATCGCGAGACGGGACACTCCCGCGACTTGGGCAGGCACGACGTTCATCACCACGCTGCTCGGATAAACGGCTTTACCACCTGGAACGTAGAGCCCAACCGACTCGACGGGCTGCCAGCGCTGGTGAACGGTTGCACCCGGAGCAACGGCGACCGATGTGTCGGTCGGCATCACCGCTAGGCAAACCTTGCGAACTCGGTCGATGCTTTCTTGAATGGCCGCCCGAAGCGACGGCTTTAGAGTGTCTAGTGCTCGAGTTAGCTCGTGGGCCTCGACTCGAAAGGGTTTGGGGTCTAGCTTGTCAAACCTTGCGGCTACCTCAACGAGGGCTCGTTCGCCGTGGTTCTTGACGTCGTCGAGTAGCGGCGTGATTTCTCGAACGGCTTTCGAGATATCGAGAGGAGCGCGTGGCACTTCTGAATTGACCAAATCATTAGTGAGGGCTCGACCGCGCAGGTCTAATATACGCATACACACGGCCTTTCTCTTTCGCATAATTCTAGAGCGTGGTTCGGTTACCCTTGACCTTGAAGATTATGAATGAACTTACTCCCCTTGATAACCCGGTAGAAGCCTTGAAGGCCAGTTTTAGGTTGCACGCGTCTGGGGTCGCAATAGTGACCTGCTCTAGCCCCGATGGAAAACCAGTCGGCTTTACGGCGACTTCGGTTACTTCTCTGGGAGCAACTCCCCCGCTGGTTTCGTTCAATGTGGCTCGCGGCTCATCTTCTTGGCCGAGCCTTGAAAAAGCTGAATTTGTTGCACTGCACACCTTGGGAGTTTCAAACCTCGAACTCGCCAACCGCATGGCTGCCGATCACACCAAACGCTTCGAGCCAAACGATTGGCACAAAGACGCCAGGGGCATCCCACTGCTGCACGGTGTTACCTCGGTGTTGATTTTGAAAATTAGGCAGATCGTCGAGGTTGAATCAAACGCCGTCGTCATCTGCGACGTTGTCGAAGGATTCGTCGGAGCCGAACAAGCCCCGCTGCTCTACCATCAGCGAAGCTACGTCACGGTCGACAAACTCGCCTGATTCGGCGTCGGCCAGAGCATCCGAGTCATCGACCACAGCCAACTGGCTTAGCGCACTCAATCCAAAAAGTCCCTTAATCTCGGCCGCGAACCCGCTTGACCACCGGGCTCGCTTAGCTAGTTCGAAGTGACGACCCCCATCGGCGCTGTGCATATTGACCACAACGGGACTGTAACCGGGATGCGCCGACAAGATCTTGTCGAGACGCTCGATGTTTTCACGAGTTGCCTGTTTTTCTTGAATGGTCAGGTTGATCGACCGGTTATCGCCCTCGGCATCGCCCTCGATCACTGTGATGTCAAACACTCTTATCGAACGCGCTTCGTCTCGGGTCGCAACCGCTCCGCGAACGGCAACTACCTGGTCTGCCTCGAGCATCCGCCCGTATTCGTCGAAAGACTTTCCGGCTAGCATCAGCTGCAATTCTGATTCGAAGTCTTCGACTGTAACCATGGCGTACGGCTTGCCTGATTTACGTCCGATTTTGGTCACCGAAGAAGTAACGAGACCAGCGAGGGTAACGATTTCACCATCTTTTAGTGACTCACTGCCCAGAAAATTTGCGATCGAAAGGTCGGCGAACGTTGCCAACTGACGCTCGCGCCCCGATAGCGGGTGGTCGCTCACATATAGGCCAAGCATTTGCTTCTCTAGCGCGAGTTTGTCACGCTTTTCGTATTCGACTAGATCGGGAATGACTACCTGAGTTGGGTCGTCTGCAAACATCGAACCAAATAGGTCAACCTGGCCGCTCGCTTCATTTTTCTTGACCGAGGAAATCGAATCGACTGCCGTTTCGTGAATTGCTATCAACGAGCGACGAGTGTGTCCGAGCGAATCGAACGCGCCAGCTTTGATCAGCGACTCAATCGTGCGCTTGGTGCAAACCGTTGACGGTACTTTCTTCAAAAAATCATTGAACGAGGTAAACGCGCCTTTCTCACGGCGGGCCGACACGATGCCCTCGACGACGTTTGCTCCGACATTTTTCACGGCGCTTAGACCAAATCGAATGTCGCCACCGACGGCCGAGAAGTTTCCAAAAGATTCGTTCACGTCTGGTGACAAAACTCGGATGCCCTGCTTGCGACATTCGCTCAGGTAGATACCCAACTTATCTTTTGAGTCACCGACCGAGGTTAGAAGAGCAGCCATGTATTCGGCCGGAAAGTTGGCCTTCAGATAGGCGGTCCAGTAACTGATCACGCCGTAGCAAGCGCTGTGCGCCTTGTTGAAGGCGTAGCCGGCGAATGGCAGGAGCGTCTCCCATAGCCTCTTGACCGCATCCATGCCGTAGCCATTAGCCTGCATGCCGGCGCTGAACGAGGTGAAAAGTTTCTTCAGTTCGACTTCGTCTTTTTTACCCATGGCCTTGCGCAGAATGTCCGCTTCGGCAAGCGAGTAACCGGCGACCTTTTGAGCCGCCGCCATTACCTGCTCTTGATAAATGATCAGTCCGTAGGTTGGGTCAAGCACATCGGCCAAGGGCTCTTTTAGCGTTGCGTGAATCGGCACATTGGGTTGCTTGCCGTTTTTGCGCAGCGCGTAGTTGGTGTGTGAATTTTCACCCATTGGGCCCGGGCGATAAAGCGCAATGGCCGCCGAGATATGTTCGAACTCGCTCGGGCGCAGCAGGCGAAGCAGGGTTCGCATGTTGTCACCGTCGAGCTGAAAAACACCCAGGGTGTCGCCGGCCGAAAGAAGTTGGTAGGCCTTTTCGTCGCCGTCTAGGTCAAGCTCTTCGAGAACCGGCGGGGTTTTGCCGTTGTTGCGGATATTCTCGAGCGCGTCGTCGATAACCGTGAGGTTTCGAAGCCCCAGGAAGTCCATTTTAAGGAGCCCGAGTTTTTCGAGCGGGGGCTGGTCGAACTGGGTGACGATGCCGTCTTCGCCTTCGCGCGTCATCACCGGAATTACATCGAATAGCGGTTCGGCCGAGATGATCACGCCTGCCGCGTGAACACCGGTTGAGCGCTTCAGCCCTTCGAGCCCCTTGGCTACTTCGTAGGCTCTAGCGGCCTCTTTATCTTCAGCGACTAACTTTCTAAACTCAGCGGCTTCGCCGTAACGCTCGGCCGATTCGTTCTCGATGTCTTCGAGCGAAATGTCTTTACCGAGCACCATCGCAGGCAGTGCCTTGGTGAGCCTTTCGCCAACGGCGTATGGGTAATCGAGGATGCGCGCGGCATCTTTGAGCCCAGCCTTGGCCTTGATCGAGCCGAAGGTCACAATTTGCGCAACCCGGTCTTCACCGTACTTCTGGTTCACGTACCGAATAACTTCACCACGTCGACGGTCGTCGAAGTCAACGTCGATGTCGGGCATTGAAATGCGCTCTGGGTTTAGAAAGCGCTCAAAAATGAGACCGTGCTGAATCGGGTCAAGTTCGGTGATACCGAGCGCATAGGCCACGATCGCACCGCCGGCCGAACCGCGACCCGGGCCGACCCGAATGCCCTGGCGTCTAGCCCAGTTGATGAAGTCGGCGACCACCAGAAAGTAGCCCGAGTAGCCCATTTTGTGAATAACGCCGATTTCGTATCGCGCCTGCGTCAAACGGTCTTCAGGAACCTTGCCACCGAAACGTCGGTCAAGCCCTGCGAAAACTTCTTTCTCAAACCAAGAATCTTCGGTCTCACTGGATGGCACTTCGAAGCGAGGCATGAGTTCTTTTTCTCGTTGTTCAAACTCAACATTGCAACGCTCCGCAATTGCCAAGGTGTTGTCGCAAGCCTCCGGATAATCTTTGAAAAGTTCGCGCAT
>CAIZQQ010000113.1 GCA_903935175.1 uncultured Micrococcales bacterium | reverse complement strand
GCTGGTTACTGGCTTCGGCTCTGAAGATCAAACACTGATTAGCATCGGCCTGTTTCTAATCGGGCTCGGATGGTCGGCTGCCACGGTCTCTGGCTCGGCCATGCTCGCCGAGACCGTGCCACTAGATCAAAAGACCAACGTTCAGGGTGTTAGCGACATGATGATGATGTTGGCAGGGGCCTTCGGCGGTGCCGTGGCCGGAAACATTTTGGCACTAGTGATATTTGTTGGCCTGAACCTTGCGTCGCTGGTGGCGGTTGTGATCGTGGTGTTAGCCACCGCGGTGATCAGCAGCAGAGCATCCAAGCGGGTTTAGTCGGCTTCTAGCTCTTTGAATAGGGTTGGCCCGAGGCCGCCGGAGGTTTGACCTTGCCGGCAAAACCAGCCACCGCAATCAGCGTTACCAAGTAAGGCACCATCGTGATGAAGTCGGTTGGAATGCCCGGGCTAACCTGGTTGGCCCAGATGCGCATAATGATGGCGAAACCGAACAACAGAGCCGCAGCGGCAACGTAGAACGGCTGCCAACGACCGAGAATCACAACGGCGAGGGCAATAAAGCCGAGGCCGCCAGACATTTCGCGACCAAATGCGCCCACGTTACCAATAGTTAGCGCTGCTCCACCGATACCGGCGATTGCACCACCTGCGGTTACCCACCAGAAGCGCGTGCGAGCAACGTTGATGCCAACGGTGTCGGCAGCAAGCGGATGCTCACCCACAGCTCGAGCACGCAGACCCAACTTGGTGCGGAACAGCATGAACCAGACCAGTGGCACCAAAAGCAAGGTGATGTAGACGGTGACTCGGTTGGCGAACAGCGCCTCACCGATGATTGGAATGTCGCTTAGTAGTGGAATCTTGACGATGTCGAAAGTGCCTGGGAAGTTCGCGTTCTCGCCATCGCTGGCGAGCCACTGCGAGTACAAGAAGTTTGTAACACCGATGACCAGAACGTTTATCAGCACACCGATGATGATCTGGTCAACTAGGTATTTGATGGCAAGCGACGCCAGGCTCATCGACAGCAACGCCGAGGCGATTGCGGCCGTAATCAAACCAAGCCATAGGTTATCGGTGAGGCTACCGACAACAGCCGCTACGAAAGCGCCGGTGAGCAGCTGACCTTCTATGGCGATGTTGACCACACCAACTCGCTCAGACATAACGCCGCCGAGCGCTCCGAGAATGATCGGCACGGCAAGCACCACGGCGTTAGAAAGAATGAAAGGCAACGGCACGGATGCACCGGCGGCCAGCCAGGCCAGCAGCGAGGTTGCTCCAACCAAACCAAAAAACAGTGACAGCCACATTGGGGTTGGGCGGTTGCGGATGGTCAGTGCGGTCGAGGCCAGTGTGATGAACCCAAGAATGCCGCCGAGCAGAAGCGAGAAAGCGCTCGAAGACACGGTGAAATCTGGAACCGAGAGCCAAGTGCCAGCGTCGTTGAGCTGAAATGTTACGCCCTTGGGGCTACCGTAAACACCAAACGCTAGCAATACCAGAACCGTGAAGAACGCCATGGTCAAGCCGGCCTTCATGCTCACTTTCACCGGCGCAGAAGAGAACATTCCGGGAGTTACTTCAATTTTGGTTTGAGCAACTCGGCTCTTCGCTAAATTCTTTAGTCTGTCTGACATTGCTTACTTCACCTCTGCTTCTGGAAGTCTGAAGAATGCTTTGATCAGCGGAGGTGCTGCGATGAAGAGAACGATCAAGGCCTGAACAACGCCGAGAATTTCTGGCGAAACACCGGCCACCTGCATGGCTGGGCTACCAGCCTTGAAAGCGCCAAAGAGCAAGCCGGCCGCAAAAATACCCTTAGCGCTATTGCCACCGAGCAGAGCCACTGTGATGGCATCAAATCCGATGTTGGCGTTGATGCTGGTCGTGATGCCACCGGTTTCGCTCAACCCTTGGTTAGCCGCTGCCAAGCCGGCAAATGCCGCCGAGACTGCCATCGCCCAGATGAAAGTGCTCTCAACCTTGATACCTGCTGCACGGGCCGCGCTCATGTTATGGCCGACCATCTTGAAGCGGTAGCCTATTGCCGAACGGTCCATGAGAAGCCAGTAGATAAAGGCGGCGGCGATTGCGAAGAAAATGCCGATGTGAATCTTGTACATGTCGCCAAACAGGGTTGGCAGCATGGCAGTGTCGGCAGGTGGGTCAGACTTTGGAGTACCGCCACCGTTGGCTTCGAGAAGAAGCTCTGGAGTGCGCAGTAGCCAAGTGAAGAAGTTGAGTGCCACGTAGTTGAGCATGATGGTCACGATTACCTCGTGTGCTCCGGTTCGCGCCTTGAGTAGACCCACAACGGCTCCCCAGAGTGCTGCGCAGATTATGGCGACGATGACTGCGACCACCATGTGAATTCCGTAGGGAAGGTCGACTCGTGTAGAAATCCAGGTGGCACCGGCTAGGCCCATGACGATTTGACCAGTTGCACCGATGTTGAACAAGCCGACTCTGAAGGTGAGCGCGATGCCCAGACCTGCCATGATCAGTGGCGCGGCTAAGCGGAAGGTTTCGGTGATCGGGCGGAACATGGCGACTAGGTCGCGACCTTCGGGGTTGAAGATGGCTCCCTTGAGCAAACCGCCATACCCGTCGGCTAGCACCTTAAGGCTCGCCATGAAAGTTTCGCCAGGATTAGAGAAGAAAGTCTCGTATGTCGCGACCACATCTTCGTTGAACAAAATCATGAAGATTGCGCCAATTGCAAAACCAAGCACGATCGAAAGAATCACTCGGGTGAAACTGGCCGACATGATTTCACGAATCACATTGGTTGCCTTGTCGCCATCTGGGTTGACCGGCAGGGAGGCCTTTTTCAAATCTGACTTTTTGCTCATGCGGTAACACCCGCCATCATTTTTCCGAGAGTCTCGCGGCTGGTATCGGCTGGCACGATTCCAACAATCTTGCCTCGGTACATGACGGCAATGCGGTCAGCTAATGCTAAAACTTCATCTAGTTCGGTTGAAATCAGTAGCACCGCGGTGCTCTGCTCATCGCGCTCTTTCATGATTTGGTCGTGAATAAACTCGATCGAACCAACGTCTACACCGCGCGTCGGCTGAGCAACCAGCAACACATCGTGTGGCCGGCTCATTTCTCGAGCCAAAACCACCTTCTGCTGATTACCACCCGAGAGTTTGCCAGCAAGCGATTTGGATCCCTGAGTGCGAATGTCAAAACGCTCGATAGCAAGCTCAGCCTCGCTCTTGAGGGCAACCTGGTCTAGAAGGCCCCGACGAACAAACTTTGCGCCGCGGTCATCTTCGTAACTTTGGTTCAGCATCAGGTTTTCTTCGATGTTGAACTCAGAAACCAACCCGTCTTTTTTGCGGTCTTCGGGAACGTAACTCAAGAAGTCCTCTAGGCGCTCACGCACCGAGAGAGACTCAACCGACTTGCCCTTGTAAACGATCTTGCCCGAACCTTTTTCAAGCTTGCGAAGGCCCACGATGGCCTCGGCGAGTTCGGTTTGACCGTTACCCTGAACACCTGCGATGGCCAGCACCTCTCCAGCGTGCAGCTCTAGCGAAAGGTCGTTTACCGCTAGCTGGCCTCGGTCGTCACGAACCGAAATTTGGTCTACCGACAAAACCACGTCACCCTTTTTCAACGGTGCTCGGTCGACGCTGAGGTGCACCTCGCGCCCAACCATCATGCTGGCCAACTCGGATGCGCTTGATGTCGGCTTGGCTTCACCAACCACCTTGCCAAGGCGAATGACCACGATACGGTCGGCAACGGCCTGAACCTCGCGAAGCTTGTGGGTGATGAAGATGATTGAAGTGCCGTTCGCTGCCAGCTGGCGCATGATGGCCATTAGTTCGTCGGTTTCTTGAGGTGTCAGAACTGCGGTCGGTTCGTCGAGCACCAGCACCCGTGCATCCCTGCTCAAAGCCTTGATGATTTCAACTCGCTGCTGCACACCTACCGGAAGGTCTTGAATCAGAGCATCTGGGTCAACGTTGAAGCCAAAGCGGTCAGAAATTTCTCGTACCCGCTCACGGGCAGCAGCGACATCCATGAGGCCACCGAGTTTGGTCGGCTCATTGCCAAGCGCTACGTTTTCGGCAACGGTGAAGACGGGGATGAGCATGAAGTGCTGGTGAACCATGCCGATTCCGGCGTTCATGGCATCGCCGGGGCCTTTGAAGTCAACGGCTATATCGTCGATCAAAATTTCGCCACTGTCGCTCTTGTAGAGACCGTAGAGGACGTTCATAAGGGTAGATTTGCCGGCACCGTTTTCGCCAAGAAGGCTGACAATCTGGCCGGGCGCGACAACCAGGTTGATGTTGTCGTTAGCAATGAGGTCGCCAAAGCGCTTGGTGATGCCCCTGAGTTCTAGCTTCATCGCTGTTTGCCCTTATGTGTTCGTGCGGACCTGCTTTAAATCTACCTCACCGAAAAAGCCAAAACCGCCGAGACCATTACAGTCTCGGCGGTTTTGTTGAGGCTAGTTAGAAACTAGGCCTTTGGGTCGATCGAACCGTCGATGATTCCGGCCTTTAGCTCGTTGAGCTTGGTCCATAGTTCATCGCTGATCAGAGTCGAGTCGCTCAGACCGGTTCCGTCGTTCTCAAGGGTACCGATGTAGTAGTCACCGTTGAAGGCTGCACCACCAGCTAGGTCCTTGATGATGTTGAAGGTTGCAGCGGTCATGCGCTTCTCAACCGAGGTCAGAACGATGTCTGCATACTCAGGTGAGGTAACGGCAATGTTCTTGTCAACACCGATCATGACGCCGTTGCTGCCAGCTTCGCTTAGAGCTTCGCTCACTGCACCGAACTGGTCTCCACCAACTGGGAAGATTACGTCTGCGCCTGCTTCAATCTGAGTTGCTGCAATGGTCTTCGAGACACCGCTGTTTGGAGCGAAGTCACCCATGAAGTCTCCAGTCTTAGCAACTGGGTCCCAACCTAGAACGGTAACTGCAGTTCCGGTTTCCTTCTCGTATGCCTTAGCACCGTAGTAGAAGCCGTCCATGAATGCGGTTACAGCGTCAATCTGCATACCACCGTAGGTGCCGATGACCTTGCTGGTCGAGTGTGCAGCTGCAGCGTATCCAGCTAGGTAGCTCGACTGCTCCATTGCATAGCCAACTGGCTTTAGGTTTGCGTTTCCTTCTGACCAACCATCGATGGTTACGAAGTGCATCTCTGGGTTAGCCTTAGCAGCCTCGTTTACAGCTGCAACTAGGTTGAAGCCAACTGCGAAGGTTACGTCACAAGCTGCGTCAACCATGGCTTGTAGGTTAGGGCCGAAGTCTTCTGCGCTGTTTGATTCGGCGTCAGCGATCTCAACACCGATCTCGTCTTTAGCCTGTACCAAAGCGTCGTAAACCGACTCGTTGAATGACTTGTCGTTCCAGCTACCCTCGTCAGATACGGCACAGGCCTTGAAGTCGACCGATGGCGCTGCAGGCGCACATCCGGTGAAAGCAAGAGCTGCAACAGCCGCAATCGACAGGGTCTTTAGTGCGGTGCCAGTAATGGTGCTCACTATAGTTCCTCCTGAAAGTTCAGCCACATGGATTTCATGGGCTGCTTACGCCGTTTAGCCTACGCCCGAGATTTACCAAAGAAAGCGGTTTCTAAGCGAATAATTGTTTCTTTTTCGTAAACTCTCGACCAACACATAAAGGTTTAAAAAAATCTCGCCTCCGAGAGTAAATCATCGAAGGCGAGATCGTGACCCCAAGGGGATTTGAACCCCTGCTGCCGCCGTGAGAGGGCGGTGTCCTAGGCCGCTAAACGATGGGGCCGTTTAAACAACCTCTTGATTATGCCACAAAAATCTTGACGGCGTTAGGCGCGATTTCTATCTGCAGCGGTCGCTTGCCCACGTATTCGCCATCGGCATAGGTAGGAATATTGCCGGCATCAAGCCTCACGATCTTTGTGCGAATGATTTCTACCGCGGGGTGGGTGACGTGCCCCCCGGTGTAAACCTTCGGAAACATTTTCAAAAACGCGGGCCGAGATAGCGGATGCACGACAAAGAGGTCTAGCTCACCGTCTTGCACGCTGGCCTCTGGGGCAATGAGCATGCCGCCGCCGAACGATCGGGAGTTTGCAACGGCACACAGCATCGCCTCGATCTTGCGTTCAACTCCGTCAATCACCGCGTCGTACTGCAGTGGCTTGAAGGTTGCAAGTTCACGCAACATGGCTAGCACATAGCGACTCGGCCCCTTAGGCCACTTCCACTTATTTGCCCTAGCGGCCACGACGGCGTCAAAGCCCGCCGAGAGGCTGCCAAAAAAGTGAAACGATTTTTCATCACTCTTGCCCAAACCAAGGTCGAAGTTATCTGACTTGCCGTCGAGCACGACCTGAGCGGCAGCTGCCCCGTCAACCACCGGCAATCCGAGGGTTCGAGCAGCATCGTTTCCGGTGCCGCAAGGAATGATTCCGAGCGTTACATCGGTGCCAGCACAGAGGTTTACCCCTAGATGCACCATTCCGTCACCACCGGCAACGACAAGGCCGTCAATTCGACCTTCATCGATTGCCGAGCGGCCGTTCGCAAAGGCCAGGTCATAGGTTTTGGCACTCAGGTCAATGAGGTTCGCGCCGGCTGCGCGGAGTGCATCCAAGGCCAAATTGCCATGCACTCGACCATTGCCTTTGCCTGAAGTCGGGTTGATGATCAGGCCTAGGCGGGTCATGTTATCTCCTGAGCAGTTGAGCGTTTGCGGCAACGATGATGGTCGAAAGTGACATCAGCACTGCACCAATGGCTGGTGATAACACTAGACCCAAAGGCATCAGCGCACCGGCTGCCAGCGGAATTGCGACCAAGTTGTAACCTGCGGCCCAAAAAAGGTTCTGACGCATTTTGGTCACGCTTCGCTTGGCAAGGCGCAACGCGGCGGGCACGGCGATCGGGTCACTGGTCACCAAAACCAGGCCGGCCGAGTCGAAAGCCACATCTGTGCCGCCACCGATTGCGAAGCCGACATCTGCACCGGCAAGCGCAGGAGCATCGTTGATTCCGTCACCCACGAAGGCAACCACCGAACCGTCGGCTTGAAGCCTCTTTACAATCTCGGATTTACCGGCTGGCAAAACCTCAGCGAACACCTCGTCGATACCAACCTCTTTGGCGACCGCGTTGGCGACGCCCGTGGCATCACCGGTGACCATAGCCACGCGCACTCGCATGCGTTGCAACTGGAAGACCGCCTCGGCAGCGCTCTCGCGAATCTGGTCGCCGAACTCGATAAAGCCGGCAGGTTTCGAGTCGATCACTACATACACGACAGTGTTGCCTTTTTCGTTTGCATCGGCAACGGCAACCAGGTCTTGCACGGCTAGCTCGATCTTGTTTGCTGTGAGCATTTGAGGGCCACCAATGAGCACCTCTGAGCCATCCCAATTGGCACTAACGCCAAGCCCGCCCTGAGCCCTAAAGTCGCTGATGCCCGGCAGTCGCAGTGCCCGCAAGTTTGCCTCGCGAACGATCGACTCGCCGAGCACGTGCTCTGACTTTGTTTCGACGGCAGCGGCGAGCGCGAGCAGGTCGTCAGTGGTGGCGAGTTCTGACTTCTGCGCTAACTTCACCGAGAGGATGCTGCGCTTACCGGTCGTCAAAGTGCCGGTTTTGTCGAACAGAACCACATCGGCACGGCGAGCGCTCTCGAAGTCGATGCGGTTGCGAATCAATAGACCGCTACGAGCTGCCTTGGCGGTCGTGATTGCGGTGACTAGCGGAATGGCCAGTCCTAGAGCGTGCGGGCAGGCGATAACCAGAACGGTAACCACACGCTCAAGAACGAAGTCAGGGCTTTGGGTGCCAAGAATGCTCCAAACGAAAGCCGTGATGGCTGCCGATGCGAGAGCCAGGTAGAACAGCCATCCGGCCGCTTTATCGGCAAGTGCCTGCACCTTTGACTTCGATTCCTGAGCCTCTGCCACCAGGCGCATGATGCCGGCCACCAGAGTGTCTGAGCCAACCGCGGTGACTCGAACGGTCAACGCGCCTTGGCCAAGCTTTGCGGCCGAAGCGTTGATGGTTCCGGCGATTACGACGTCACCCTCGGTTTTCTCAACCTCGGCAGATTCTCCGGTAACCATCGATTCGTTTACACGCGATGAGCCCTGAACGATTAGACCGTCGGCCGGGACCGAAGAACCTGGGCGAACCAGCACAATGTCGCCAACTTCGAGACTGGTGCGAGGCACTCGGGTAATCTGCTCGCCGTCGATCAGGTCGGCGGTGTTAGGCAGCAGTGCGGCCAGGTTCTCCATCGAGTTCTGAGCCTTCATGATCGAAGACATCTCAATCCAGTGACCGAGCAACATGATGGTTACCAGCGAGGCCAGCTCCCACCAGAAATCCATACCCGCGATTGGTGAACCGGCGAGTTCAAATGCTGTCAAGGTAGCGCTGTAGCCGAAAGCCACAATCAGGGCCATGGCGATAAGGGCCATCATGCCGGGCTGCTTTGCCTTGATCTCTTGCCAACCGGTGGTCAAGAACACCCGACCTCCGGTGAAGAACAAAATGGCACCGGCAACCGCAGGAATGAAGTTGCTGAACGGGAACGAAATAGCCTGATAGCCAAAAATCATCTGGATGGCGTGCGAGAAATAGATTGCGGGCACCGTCAGAGCGAACGCGAACCAGAATTGCTTCTTGAAGATAGCTGGGTCGTGGTGCGAGTGGTCGCCGTGGCCGTGGAGGCCATGATGCCCAGCATGACCTGCGTGCATGTCGTGACCGGCACCGGAGCTTCGGTCATCGTGGTCGCTACCGTGCTCACAGCAGGCGTGACCAACCTGAACCTCGCCGATTAGGTGATGCTCTTGGTCGCACTTGCACTCGTTCGGTGGGCAGTGGCATTCGCCGCCAGGGTTGTGGTCACACACGCACATCAGCCCGGCATCGCCTTCGTGTGACTTGCAAGCCTTCTCGTGGGCGTGCGCTTGGGCGTCTTCGTGCATGTGTGCGTGTTTTTCGTTGTTCATTTTGTGCCTCGGTTGTTGTTTAGTTCAAAGATGTTGAGCAGTTCTTGAAGGGCTTGTTCGCGCTTTAGCTCATCTTTACTGGCCAGCGAATGGGCCACGTGAGTCTTGATGTGATTCTCAGCAACTAACTTATTGAGCGAGCCGAGCGACTTTTGAATGGCCAGCGACTGCGTGATGATGTCCATGCAGTATTCCTCGGACTCGATCATTTTGGCGAGCCCGCGAACCTGCCCTTCGAGTATTTTTACTCGGTGCAGCGACCGCTTTTTGATGTCTTCAATCATGCTTAGATAATACCCCTAGGGGGTATGTGTCGCAAATCAAAAAAAGAGTGGATGGTCGAGCCAGCGGTATTCTGTGCACATGCGAATCACCAAGCACGGTCATGCCTGCCTCGAGCTCGAGAAAGACGGTCAACGCCTGATTATTGACCCCGGTTTCTACACCGAACCGATGGGCGGCGTGCAAAATGTGGTTGCGATCGTAATCACACATCAGCACGATGACCACTGTTATGCCGAGCAGGTGCAGAGCATCCGCGCCAGCAACCCCGACGTGAAAATCTTTGGCCCAGACGAGGTGCGAACCAAGCTCGCCGATCACCCGGTGACTGCCGTGCACCACGGAGACTGGCACAGCGTTGGCGGCTTCGAGCTCGAGTTCTTTGGCGACCTGCACCAAGAAATTCACCGAAGCCTGCCGCTGGTGCAGAATACCGGCGTGATGGTTGACGACCGTCTCTACTACCCCGGCGACTCATACACCCAGCCAGACCGCCCGGTCGAGATGCTGGCCTGCCCAACCTCGGCGCCGTGGCTCAAGATTGGTGATGTGATGGATTTTGTTGCGGCCGTGAGGCCGCGCAAGAGTTTTGCCACCCACAACGCCCTGCTCAGCGAGCATGGCCACGCGCTAAATAACGGTCGCGTCAAAATGATGACCGAAGCCGGCGGCGGCGAGTTCACCTACCTACAAGATGGGCAATCGCTCGAGTTTTAGAGCGCGGATGCTGCGCCTACGCAGCCGCGAATGGCAACCTAGCCGATCGCAACCAAAAGGCTCGCGAGCAAAATCACAAACGCAACCGG
>CAIZQQ010000112.1 GCA_903935175.1 uncultured Micrococcales bacterium | reverse complement strand
TTGCGAGAAGCTAGCGCGCGAAGCTCACCGAGCGCCTCTGGCTCACTGATTGGCTCGGGCAGCGTGCCTTCACCATTGAAGCGGATGACCTGCGGCACGGCATCTGACATCAAGTCGTCAATGCTGTCATAGCCGAGCGTTTTCAGCATGAGCAGCTGGTCGGCCGAGCTGGTGCCGATGTGACGGTACTTGAAATCTTTGTGCGCGCTGGTCATTTTGTTTTTAGCCTTCGTTGGTGAGTGCTGCGTATTCGTCGTGGCTGAGCAGGGTTGGTAGCTCGGTGAAGCGAATCTTGATCAACCAGCCAGCACCGAATGCGTCGTGGTTGATTAGCTCTGGGTTGATGGCAACGGTTTCGTTCACGGCAACGACTTCGCCGTCGACCGGTGCGTAAAGCTCGCCAACCGACTTGGTCGATTCGATTTCGCCACAAATCTTCATGTAAGTGGTTTGAGTGCCAACCTTAGGTAGGTCAACGTAATCAACGTCGCCCAACTTCTCGGCGGCATACTCGGTGATTCCAACGGTGGCAACATCGCCATCAATGGCAAGCCACTCGTGTTCTTTTGTGTAAAACAGACCTTCACGAATACTCATGGTTTTTCCTTTTCTCTTGTCTTGAATCTTTTTACTTTGCGCGCTTATAGAAAGGTAGCGAACTAATTTGCATTGGCTGACGGCTTCCGCGAACATCGGCCCAAACGGTTGTGCCCAGCTCGCTGTGAACCGAGTCGATGTAGGCCATCGCGATTGGGTAACCGAGGGTTGGTGAGAGAGCGCCGGTGGTGATTTCGCCGATTGGGTGCTCAGATGCTTCGCTCTCGAAAAGTTCGTAGTGGGCGCGGGCGGCGCGGCGGCCTTCGCCAACCAGTGCGACCAACTTGCGGTCGGGAACGTCGCCTGCTTTGTTTGCCAAAGCGGATGCTCCGACAAAATCGTGATCGAGACGAACCACTCGAGCGAACCCGGCGTCGAATGGAGTGGTGTGAAGCCCAAGTTCGTTGCCATAGAGAGGCATGCCGGCTTCGAGACGCAGGGTGTCGCGACAGGCGTAGCCGGCTGGAATCAAACCAACTGAACTGCCTGCGCTCAGAATCGCGCGCCAGGTGGCCACGGCATCCTCGTTTTTGACCAACAATTCGAAACCGTCTTCACCGGTGTATCCGGTTCGTGCGAAGAACGCGTGAGCGCCGTTGAACTCGCCCTCGAAAATCGAGTAGTACTTGAGGTCGTCGAGAGGCGCGTTGGTGAGGGTCTTAAGAACCTCAACCGCGCGAGGGCCCTGAACCGCGATGAGCGCGTAACGCGAAGTGGCGTCGTCGAGGGTTACATCAAAACCGGCAGCGCGCTCGTTGAGAGCTGACCAAACGGCCTGGTGGTTACCGGCATTTGCGATGATCAGAAAACGTTCGTCACTGAAGCGGTAGACGATGAGGTCGTCGATGATGCCGCCCTGCTCGTTGACGATGAGCGAATACTTGGCGCGACCTTGATTGATTTCTGAGGCTACACCAACGAGTGCATGGTCTAGGAATGCGGCAGCGCCGGGACCCTCGAAAAAGAACTCGGCCATGTGGCTGATGTCGAAAATGCCGGCGGCTTCGCGAACTGCGGCGTGTTCGGCGAGATCTGAGGTGTAGCGAACCGGCATGTTCCAGCCACCGAAGTCGGTGAAGGCGGCGCCGAGCGCAACATGCTCTTCATGAAGCGGTGTGGTCTTGAGTGACTGAGCGTCGTTCACGGAGTTCTCCTAAAAGTCACCGACGGGTGTCGGCGACAAGAACTCCCCCTCTGTCTATTGAGCCTGAGAGCTTCGCGAACTCGAGAATCGAGTCAACTTTCACCTTGGGCGAGGTTATGAAACCTACTTTTCAGAGTTGCCTATCCATGGCGGTTTTATCACCTGAGAGATTTCGGGGAGGATTGCTCCTTCGGTGCAGTACTAAAACTGCTCTCCCGCCTTGGGTCGAACGGCTATTCAGTTATTGGCAAAAGAATACATCAACGCAACTGCTAATCTTGGCAAGCAAGCTGCTTGCAGCAAGCAATCTCTTCGCAGTTGGGGAAAGTCGGTGAAAATCCGACGCTGACCCGCAGCCGTAACTGATTTTTCAGAAGTCGGAATGCCCAACCGCTGAGTGATGACTCAAATAAACCGTCGAGGTCTGCGGTGGAGTTGATAGGGCATTCGCCCGTTCGCCTTCGCATCTGCACCTCTAACCAATCGAGAGGGCAGCATGCGCAATTCGCTAAAAATCGTGCTCGTCATTCTGGTTGGGCTAATTGCGCTCGGCGGTGCGCTCTCGGCAAACTCTGGCTCGAAGGTCGACTCGGCTGCCTCGGCTATTGATGGCGCTTGCAGCGAAAGCACTCAGGGTGTGACCTTGGTTGTCGAACGCTCGGATGCTGCGCCAGCGATCACCTGCACCCAAAACTTCACCGGCTCGGGTTGGGAGTTGCTCGACGGTGCGCACGACGTTGATGGCACCTTGAACTACCCGACGGGTTTCGCCTGCCGCATTGACGGGTATCCCACTAGCGCGACTCAGGATTGCGCTGACACCCCGACTTACGCCGAAGGCTCATGGGTCTACTTTTACGCCGACTCTGACACCGAAGGTTGGGCGTTCAGTGGCGCAGGGTCGTCTATGCGCAAGCCGGCCTGCGGAACATCCGAGGCTTGGGTTTTCTCTGGCGCGAACCAACCCGAATCAACCAAACCAACCTCGCAGCCAACGGTTTTTGAATGCTCAAAGTAGTTAGAGCAAAAGTGCAGAACGCGCACCCAGGAGCCTGGTGGGTGCTGGGGCTAGCCCTCGCGGTGGCAGCCGGTCAAGCGACCAATTTTGTTTCGGTGTCCGTGGTGATTGCGATCGCAGTAGTCACGATGCTCGCCTTTAGGAGCGATGCACCCTGGGCGCAGTCGGCGCGTTTCTATCTTGGGTTAGCGGCTTTCGTCATGCTCACCCGTGTCATTTTCAGAATCATTTTCAACGGGCAGATTGGCGGCACCGACATCATTCTCAGCCTGCCAACTCTCAGTGTTTCACTCGGCTTCGGGCCAGCGCTGACTCTGTTCGGTGACATCAGCGCGGCTACTTTAAGCGCTGCGATTCTCGACGGCCTTCGACTCTCGGCGATCATCTTGTCGGTAGCGATGGCGAACACATTGGCTAACCCGCGCAAGCTGCTCAAGAACACACCTGGCGCGCTCTATGAAGTAGCCACGGCAATCTCGGTGGCGATCAACCTCGCCCCCCAACTGATTGAAAGCATTCAGCGGGTTCGTCGCTCACGCGGTTTGCGCGGTCGAAACAAGGGCATCGGCGTTTTCGCGAGCATCGTGATTCCCGCGCTCGAAGACACCATGGACCGTTCGC
Source organism: uncultured Micrococcales bacterium (assembly GCA_903935175.1). Taxonomy (GTDB): domain Bacteria; phylum Actinomycetota; class Actinomycetes; order Actinomycetales; family Microbacteriaceae; genus Rhodoluna. The sequence goes on along the minus strand of CAIZQQ010000112.1, from coordinate 64 downwards.
TCGCATTGGCCGCCAGCATGGATGCCCGTGGCTTCGGTCGACGCGGCAACATGTCGCTCGGCAC
>CAIZQQ010000111.1 GCA_903935175.1 uncultured Micrococcales bacterium | reverse complement strand
TGTTCGTGCCGGGCTCAAGAAATCGGGCAATCTCGACTTCGCCCTGGTGCAAAATCTTGGGCCACTCAATTCGGCCGCCAGCGTCTTCACCACCAACCGCTGCCTAGCCAACCCGGTGCTCTGGAGCAAAGAGGTTATGGCCGACGGTCAGGTTTCGGCCATCGTGCTGAACAGCGGCGGCGCAAACTGCTACACCGGCCCCGAAGGATTTCAAACCACGCACGCCACTGCCGAGGCCGTCGCCAACAATCTCGGCATTTCGGCCGGTGACGTAATCGTTTGCTCGACCGGACTCATTGGCGAACAGCTCGACCGAGCCAAGGTGCTCGCCGGGGTAGATGCCGCGGTTGCGAGCCTGCACGAAGACGGCGGATTCGACGCATCAGAAGCCATCATGACCACCGACAGCAAACCCAAGCGCACGGTAATCAAGCGCGATGGTTGGAGCATCGGCGGCATGGCAAAAGGCGCGGGGATGCTCGCGCCGGGCCTTGCGACCATGCTCGTGGTTCTCACCACCGACGCCGTGCTTTCGAGTGCTCAACTAGACCAGGCACTCCGTGCCGCCACGAGAGTGACCTTCGATCGCCTCGACTCCGACGGCTGCATGTCGACAAACGACACCGTTTCGCTGATGGCCAGCGGGGCATCCGGCATCGAACCAGGCTTGGACGAATTCACCGAGGCTCTCACGCACGCATGCAAAGACTTGGCCTTGCAACTGCTCAGCGATGCCGAGGGCTCAAGCCACGACATTGCCATCGAAGTGGTCAACGCAGCCAACGAGGACGACGCGGTAGAGGTAGGTCGCTCGGTCGCCCGCAACAACCTGTTCAAAGCAGCCATCTATGGCAATGACCCGAACTGGGGCCGCATTCTCGCCGCAGTGGGTGTGACCAAGGCCGCCTTCGACCCATACGACATCGACGTTTTCATCAACGGTGTTCGGGTCAGCTCGAAGGGTCAGCCCGACCAGTCGCGCGACCTCGTCGACCTGACTCCGCGCCTAGTCGAGATTCAAATCTCGCTCAATGCGGGCGCTCACAGCGCAACCGTTTGGACCAACGACCTAACCCACGAATACGTCGAAGAGAACAGCGCGTACTCAAGCTAATGAAACCTATCGAAACGCACGATCACGACTTTGCAGCCATCAAGGCTCAGACGCTCATCGAATCGCTGCCTTGGCTGCAGAATTTTCACGGCAAGGTGGTCGTCGTCAAGTTTGGCGGCAACGCCATGGTCGACGAGGCGCTAGCCGAGGCGTTTGCTCAAGACATGGCTTACCTGCGCTGGGTCGGCATCAAGCCAGTTGTTGTTCACGGCGGCGGCCCACAGATTTCGGCCAAGCTCAAAGAACTCGGCATTGAGTCAGAGTTTCGCGGCGGCTTTAGAGTAACCACCGACGAAACCATTGGTGTCGTGCGCGACGTGCTTCGCGACCAAATTAGCGAATCGCTTGCCGCTCAAATCAGACAGGCTGGTGCTGGTGCGCGAGTGATGTCGGGTGAAGACGGCAACCTCTTTCGCGCTGTCAAAACCACCATCGAGCAAGATGGCCAAACCATCGACATTGGTCTGGTTGGCGAAGTGAACCTGGTGAACCCCCGCATC
>CAIZQQ010000110.1 GCA_903935175.1 uncultured Micrococcales bacterium | reverse complement strand
GCCTTTTCGGCTGCAGAAACTTCTGGAACAACAACCGGCTTGATAGCAACTACGGCTTCGTCGGCACGCAGCACCTTGGTGCGCATGACGGCTTCGCTTAGGCGAAGCTGACGGTCGAGTTCAACCACGTCGGCCGAGGCGGCCTTTAGGTTGACCACGGCGTAGATACCTTCGGTCTTTTTGTTGATTTCATATGCCAGGCGACGACGACCCCAGATGTCAACGTTGTCAACGGTGCCTCCACCGTTGCGAATGACGTTTAGGAATTTGTCGAGGCTTGGAGCAACTGTGCGTTCGTCGACCGACGGGTCGAGGATCACCATGAGCTCATAAAGATGCATGACTAACCCACCTCCTTTGGACTTAGCGGTCATGGGACTTCCATGACAGGAGGGTATTGGCATCTGTTACCCGAACTGCACCATTTAGTGCTTCAGAGCAACCTCACTAGTCTAGCGAGCAGACCACCAAGCAAGCAAGCGCTTTTCTGCTTCTTCTGCACCAAGTTGCCCCTGGTCGAGACGAAGTTCCATTAAAAAGCTTCGCGCTTCACCAACTTCGCGACCGGGTTTCAAATCGAGGATGCGCATGATGTCTTCACCGCTCAAATCGGGTCTGATCGAATCAAGCTCTTCTTGTTCTTGCAAAGTGGCGATGCGCTGTTCGAGGTCGTCGTAGGCGTGGGCGAGACGGTCGGCCTTGCGTTGGTTGCGAGTGGTGACGTCGGAACGAGTTAGTGCGTGTAGTCGATTTAGCTGCTCGCCAGCATCCCGCACATATCGACGCACAGCCGAATCGCTCCAGGCTTGATCGCCGTAGCCGAAGAAACGCAGGTGCAACTCGATCAAACGTGAAACATCGCGAATGGTGTCGTTGTCGAAACGCAACGCCTGCATGCGCTTTTTGGCCAGACGCGCACCAACCAAGTCGTGCTGGTGAAAAGTCACGCCACCGCCAGGCTCGAGGCGACGGGTGTTCGGCTTGCCGATGTCGTGCAGCAGCGCGGCAAATCGCAGCACAAAATCACCCTCGAGCCCGTAATCGGCCTCATAAGAAATGGCCTGCTCGACGACGCGCAGGGTGTGCTCGTAGACATCCTTGTGGTGGTGGTGTTCGTCAACCTCGAGCTTCAGGGCAGGCAGTTCGGGCAGCACGCGCTCGGCCAGCCCACTTTCAACCAGGGCCTCAAGACCCAGACGCGGATGCGCGCCCAGCATCAGCTTCACAAACTCGGTTTGCACGCGCTCGGCCGAAATGATTTCGATGCGCTCTGCCATCGCGGTCATGGCCGCAAAGGTTGCCGGCTCGATTTCGAAGCCGAGTTGCGAGGCGAAGCGTGCACCGCGCATCATTCGCAGTGGGTCGTCGCCGAATGAAACTTCGGGAGCACCAGGCGTGCGAATCACACCGGCAATCAAATCTTGGAGGCCATTGAAAGGGTCGACGAAGGTTTTCTCGGGCAGGCGCAGAGCCATCGAGTTGATGGTGAAGTCGCGACGAAACAGGTCTTCTTTAAGGTCGGTGCCGAACGCCACCTCGGGCTTGCGGCTGGCCGGGTCATATTTGTCGGCGCGGTAGGTGGTGATTTCGACGGTGTCGTCGCCGATGCGTGCGCCGATGGTGCCGAACTCGCGCCCGATGTCCCAGAAGGTGTCGGCGTATCCCTTTAAAACGCGGATGATTTCATCCGGCTTCGCCGAGGTAGTGAAGTCGAGGTCTGGTGCTTTGCGGCCGAGAAATGCATCGCGCACCGGGCCGCCAACCAAAGCCAGTTCGTAGCCGGCTTGCGCGAACCGTGAGCCGAGTTCGCGAAACAGCGCACTGTCGGTAGTGCGCTCTAGGTTTGCGAGAGCTTCGTCCACCGTTTGCATGCCTCTTAGTTTGCCACAGCACCGCCTCGAGGCGGTTGCAAACCTAGTTGGCAAAGTAGGCTAAACGCATGGCAGACCGCCCCGAAGCTAAGCGTCGTCGCCGGGTCGAAGAGACCTCGGCGGGCGGTTTTGTGCTTGCCGCCGACGGCACACGTCAGGTGGTTTTGATCGGTCGCCAAACTCGCAGCAAGCGCATCGACTGGTGCGTGCCGAAGGGGCACCCCGAAGGCGACGAGACCATTGAGCAAGCCGCAGTGCGCGAGGTTTTCGAAGAAACCGGCATCGAGGCCGAAATTATTGAGCCGCTCGGCACGATTGCCTATGAGTTTGCAGCCGGAAAAATTCTCATCGCCAAAACCGTGCACCATTTTTTGATGCGCCAAACCGGCGGTTCGCTCAGCCTTGAGAACGACCCAAACCACGAGGCCATCGACGTCAAGTGGGTTTCGATAGACGAACTTTCGGCTATTCTGACCCACGAAAACGAGCGCCGCATGGCTCGCGGTGTGCTCGAGTGGGTGGAGAGAAACTGATGGGTTTGGTGCAGAGTAAGTTGCGCGCAGCGCTGGCTGCGGTTGCGGCGAGCGCCGTGCTACTCGTGTCTTGCGCTTTGCCGGCGGCAGCAGCATCCGTGCCAAAAATCGCAGCCCAACCCGTCGCCTCGCAAACCCTGCCCGAGTTTGAAATCGCGATCGTGCCCGGCAGCCACATCAACCTGGTTTCGTCGGCCAGCCGAGTGCCTATTCAAATTCGCAACGACTACGACACCGACATTCGCATTTTCATCTGGGTGCGGCCTTCGAACCTGAGCGTGAAGATGCCAAAGGTTTTCGAATTCACCGCGGCGGCAAACACCACGAGCAACGCGGCGATTCCGGTTGAGGCCATCGCCAACGGCGAGGTTCGCCTGAACGTTTGGCTCACCTCGTTCTCGGGCGTGAAAATCGGCAAGAGCACCAATCTCGAAATGACCGTGCAGCGCGACGTCGAGAGCTCGATCTTGATCGGGTTCTTCGTTGTGGTCGGTGCCCTCGGCGTGATCGGAACGAACCGCATGCTCAAGCGAAAAAAGGGTGGCACGGTTTGAGCACCGCCAGATCGTCGATGATTATGGCCGCGGGCACGGTTGCCTCGCGCATCCTCGGTTTTGTTCGCGCGGTTCTGCTCGCCCTAACCATCGGTGTCACCACCGACGCCGCCGACGCTTTCGGTGTCGCCAACCAGCTGCCCAATAACGTTTACGCGATCATCGCCGGCGGCGTGCTCAACGCGGTTTTGGTGCCGCAAATCATCAAGGCTCGCGCCCATCACGACGGCGGGCAGAGCTACATCGATCGCCTGGTCACGCTCATCATTGTGGTCTTCGCCTCAGCCACCGTGCTCACCACTGCGGCGGCTCCGTTCTTGGTGAGCCTTTATACGCAAGGATGGTCGGGCGACCAGCTCGCGCTGGCAACGGCTTTTGCCTACTGGTGCCTACCGCAACTGTTCTTCTACGGCCTCTATTCGCTGCTCGGTGAAGTGCTCAACGCGCGCAGCGCCTTCGGGCCGTTCATGTGGGCGCCGGTGCTCAACAACATCGTGGCCATCTCTGGCCTGGTTGCCTACATCGCAATCTTCGGCGCCGACCCAACCGGCCAGCGCGCGGCAGCCGAATGGGGTGCCGACCAGGTATCGCTAATCGCTGCCACGGCCACCGCCGGTGTTGCAGCTCAAGCGCTCATTTTGCTGGTGTTCTGGCGTCGAGTCGGCCTCAAGATTCGCCTCAACTTTGGCTGGCGCGGGGTCGGTCTTCGCCCAGCTGCCAAGGCAGCGTCGTGGACCCTCGGCATGGTGCTGGTCACCCAGGTTGGAGGGTTGGTGCAAACAATCGTTGCCTCAACCACGGTTGCAGCACGTGAAACTTATGGCCTCGCGGTCGCATCGATCGCCGCCTCGACCATCGCCTGGCTCGTCTTCATGCTGCCTCACTCGATAGCCACGGTTTCGATTGCCACCGCGAGCTTCACCAAGATTTCCGCTCACGCCCACGAAGGCGATTTCAAAGCTTTCAAAGCGGATGTCGTAGCCAGCCTTCGAGTGATCGTCGCCGTCAGCGCCTTTTCGTCGATTGGCCTAATGGTGCTGGCCTATCCGGTTTCACGTGTGTTCGTCGGTGAACTTCAGGCCACCATCGCCCTGGGCAATGTGCTCATCGCAATGCTCATCGGCCTCGTGCCGTTCAGCTTCGGCTTCATGTTGCAGCGCGCGTTCTATGCGCTCGAAGATACCCGTACCCCGTTCATCTTCACGGTCGTGCAAACCGCGTTGTTTATCGGCGGCGCGATTGCGGCGGCCTTCACGGTCAACCCGGTTTGGCTGGTCGCAACCCTGGCGCTGGTGAACTCGATCGCCATCACAGTTCAGGCCGTGCTCGCCTATCGACTGCTGCGCCGCAAGGTTGGTCGCTTCAAGGGTGCCGGCTTGGCTTCGGCCGCAACTCGAATGCTCGTTGCCGCTGGCCTAGCGGGAGCATCCGGTTTCGCTGCTCTGTGGTTCACCGGCGGCTTCGCCCCAGGGTCGTTTGCCTTGGCCACCGTGCTCGGAGCAGTGGCAACCTGCGCGTGGGTGGGTGCCCTCATGCTCGCCGTCTATGCGGTCGCCCTCAAGTTGTTCGGAGTGCCCGAGGTGAACGTTGCGTTAACCGCAACCGCACGCATCTTCAAGGGAATAACTCGCCGCTAAACTTGTGCTTAATTCCCTGAAAAATAGGAGAGCATTTTGCGCGAAGTAATCATCATCGGTTCTGGCCCGGCAGGTTGGACTGCCGCCATCTACACCGCGCGCGCCGGCCTCAAGCCACTGCTCATCGCATCATCGGTCGAAGCCGGTGGCGAGCTCATGAAGACCACCGAGGTCGAAAACTACCCAGGTTTTCCCGACGGCCTAATGGGCCCAGACCTAATGGCCAACTTTCAGGCCCAGGCCGAGCGCTTCGGCACCGAGACTCTGCTCGACGACGTTATCGAGGTTGACCTTCGCGGCGACGTGAAGATTGTCAAGACCGGCGGCGGTGAAACCTTCGAATCGAAGACCGTGATTTTGGCGACTGGCGCCGCCTACCGCGAGCTCGGCATCGACCGTGAAAAAGAACTCAGCGGTCACGGAGTTTCGTGGTGTGCCACCTGCGACGGTTTCTTCTTTAGACAAAAGACCGTTGCCGTAGTTGGCGGTGGCGACAGCGCCATGGAAGAAGCCAACTTCTTGACCCGTTTCGCCGACAAGGTTTACCTGATTCACCGCCGCGACACTTTCAAGGCTTCGAAGATCATGCAAGACCGCGCACTGGCCAACCCAAAGATCGAGGTCATTTACAACAGCGCCGTCGAGACTCTGCACGGCGAAGGCAAGCTCACCGGTGTGACCTTGAAGAGCACAGTGGATGATTCAACCAGCGAACTCGCTCTCGATGGGTTGTTCATCGCAATCGGTAACGACCCTCGCGTTTGGTTGGTCGAAGACCAGATTGAGTTGACCGAAGAAAAGTTCATGAAGGTAGACGGCCGCACGTCGAAAACTTCTCTGCCTGGCGTATTCGCCTGTGGCGACGTGATCGACCCAACCTACCGTCAGGCCATCACCGCAGCCGGCTCTGGTTGCGTGGCAGCGCTCGACGCCGAGCACTACCTAACCTCGCACTAGGCGGCGCAAGCGCGCATCCGTGCTCGCCAACTAGACACGCTTTCTCAACAAGCCAAAGCGCCTGAAATAACTTTCGCGCTTTTGGACTTACGATTTAGCGAGAGAAAAAGAAAAGAGATACACAATGGCAAAGAACGTAACCACCGCCACATTCGCTGTAGACGTACTTCAGAACAGCAAGCCTGTTCTAGTCGACTTCTGGGCCGAATGGTGTGGCCCATGCCGCCAGGTTGCCCCGATTCTTGACGACATCTCGGCCGAATACGGCGACAAGATCGAAATCGTCAAGGTAAACGTCGACGAAGAGCCTGCACTGGCTCAGCAATACGGCATCATCAGCATTCCGGCCCTCCAGGTTTTCCAGGGTGGTCAGCTGGTCAAGCAGATGGTTGGCGCAAAGCCAAAGCCAGCTCTGCTCGCCGACCTTGCAGAGTTTATTAACTAAGTTTGACCGTCAGGCCAGGCCCATCTTGGGCTAGGCTTTAAAAACCCAGCGTTGCGTAAAGCAAATCACGCTGGGTTTTTTGTCTTTGAGCGGATGCTCGGGCAGAGCATCCTCGCAAAAACCACTCAGGCAACTCAACTGGAGAAACATGAGCAACTCGGGCCAAAAGGGAACCAACTTCGATCAGTGGTTGGACTCTTACGCGGCGCGCGCCAACGCCCTTTCGGTGTCTGAAGTTCGTGCGCTGTTCGCCGTGGTTAGCCGCCCCGAGGTTGTTTCACTGGCCGGTGGTATGCCCTATGTGCACGCGCTGCCAAAAGACCTCATCGCTCGCTCTTTCGAAACCCTGATGGCCGACCGCGGTGACCTGGCCATTCAATACTCTGGCGGTCAGGGCGATCTGAAGCTGCGCGATCAGGTTCGCGAGCTAATGGCCCTCGAGGGAATCAAGTCTTCGGTCGAAGATATCGTGATGACCACCGGTTCGCAGCATGGACTCGACCTAGTTTCGGGGCTATTTCTAGACAAGGGCGACGTGGTTTTGGCCGAAGGTCCGTCTTATGTGGGCGCCATCGGCATTTTTCGGCACTACGAGGCTCACATCGAGCACGTGGAGACCGACCACGACGGCATTCAGCCCGAAGCGCTCAAAGAAACCATCGCTCGCCTCAAGACCCAGGGTCGCAAAATCAAGTTTTTGTACCTGGTGCCGAACTTCGCCAACCCTTCTGGCGTCACTCTGGCCGAGAAGCGCCGCGCCAAGATTGTCGAAATCTGTCGCCGCAACAAGATTCTGATTCTCGAAGACAACCCATACGGTCTGCTCTACTTCGACAAAAAGGTGCCGGATGCACTGCGTTCGATCGACGAAAACGTCATCTATTTGGGTTCCTTCAGCAAAATTCTGGCCCCGGGATTCCGAGTCGGCTACGTTCTAGCCCCGCCGGCCATCCGTGAAAAGCTGGTTTTGGCTCAGGAATCGGCGATTTTGTGTCCTTCGATGTTTAGCCAATCGATGATCAGCGAATACCTGTCGAATTCAGACTGGCAGGGTCAGATCGACACGTTCCGCGGCGTTTACCGTGAACGCAGGGATGCTGCGCTCGAAGCCTTGGCGGAACACCTGCCAAAGTTATCCACAACCCACCCAGATGGCGGGTTCTACCTGTGGATAACTCTGCCAGACGGCATCGACTCCAAGGCCATGCTGCCGTTGGCCGTCAAAGAACTCGTGGCTTACACGCCCGGAACCGCGTTCTATGGCGACGGCACGGGCCACAACAAACTTCGCGTTTGCTATTCGTTCCCAACTCCTGAGAACATCAAGGTAGGCATTAAGCGCTTGGCCACGGTTATCAACCTGCAAACCGAGCTGCTTGAGACCTTCAGCAAGAAGGGTGCAACCAAGTGATTCCTAAGCCAAAAGCCGCTGCCAAGCTCAAAATTCAGGTTCTAGCCGGCGGAATCTCGCACGAACGCGAGGTTTCACTCAAGTCTGGGCGACGCGTAGCCGACGCGTTGACCGATGCGGGAGCATCCGTGGTGATTCGCGAGCCAGATGCCGCTCTGCTGGCCAACATTCGCAAAGATAAGCCAGACGTGATTTGGCCGGTTTTGCACGGAGCCAGCGGTGAAGACGGCGCTTTGCGCGACATTTTGGCGCTAACCGGCGTGCCTTTCGTTGGCGCGACAGCCCAGGGTGCCCGTTTGGCCTGGGACAAGTCGATTGCCAAGATTTTGGTCGAGCGAGAGGGTGTTCAGACCCCCGCTTCGATCACTTTGCCGAAAGATGCATTTAGAGAGCTGGATGCGCAGGGCGTTCTCAAGACGGTCGCCGCATCGTTGGCGCTTCCGGTCGTCGTGAAACCTGCCAAGAGCGGTTCGGCGCAGGGTGTGACTATCGTGCGCAAGGCAGACCAGCTCTCGCGCGCCATGATCGATGCTTATGTTTACTGCGATGTAGCCATCATCGAGCGTTACGTCGAGGGAACCGAGCTAGCCATCAGCATCATCGACCTTGGCGCGGGGCCAATCGCCCTACCGGCCGTCGAAATTCAGCCGATTGCTGGGCAATTTGGTTACCAGGAGCGCTACACCGCAGGCGAAACCAACTATTTCGTGCCGGCTCGCATCAAAAAGACCGTTGCCGAGCGCGCCGCCAACATGGCCATCGCCGTTCACGAGATTTTGGGGCTGCGCCATCTGTCTCGCATCGACATGATTGTCGATAACAAAGGTGTGGCTTGGTTCTTAGAGGCCAATGTGCTGCCTGGTTTGACCGAAACATCGCTGTTGCCACAGGCCGTCACGGC
>CAIZQQ010000109.1 GCA_903935175.1 uncultured Micrococcales bacterium | reverse complement strand
TCATCGACAACCTCATAGCCCTGCACCATCGGCTTTGCGCTCTGCGGCGAGAAAAATGACACCCAGATTGACCAGCTGATAAAGACGGCAAGCAGCACGGAAGCGAGGGCAATGACCCTGCCGCGGCTCGGCTTGCTCGTGCCCCCGTAGCGGTCTTGCATCAGTTTTTCGTTACTCATCGTCTTAAGGGTAACTTCACGAGCGCATAATTAAAGAATGATGAATCTTGTGGCGCTAATCGCGGCAACTCCAACCCCAGAAGTAGACCCAGCCGAGACTTGGTATTCGCCCGGCACCGTAGGTTTCTTGCTCACGTTCTTCGTTGCCGGTTCGGCTTTGCTGCTGATTCTCGACATGGTTCGTCGCGTTCGTCGTGTTCGCTACCGCGCTGAGATTCAAGAAAAACTAGCTGCCGAGCAGCAATCAAAAGAAACCGACTAGCCAGCCAGGCTGCCGGCCAGCGGGTTTAGGCATATAAGCAGAGCTGCCGTCCAGTGGCACAAAAACGCGATCACCGTGAAGGTGTGAAAAATCTCGTGAAAGCCGAAGTGTTTCGGGCTCGGGTTCGGCTTTTTAAGCCCGTAAACAACCGCTCCAAGAATGTAGAACAGTCCGCCAATCGCGATTAGCGACATCATCCAAGCGTTTACTCGATAGAAATCGACGACGTATATCAACGCGCTGGCGCCCATCGCAATGTAAATCGGCACATAGAGCCAACGCGGAGCCGAAACCCAGATCACCCTAAACGCCATACCGAAAATGGCCGTTGCCCATACCGTGATCAAAAGTGGCAGACCCTGTTCGGCAGGCAGGGCGAGCATGGCCATCGGCGTGTATGAGCCGGCGATGAGAAGCACGATATTGGCGTGGTCGATACGCTTGAGCACCATCTTCACCCTTGGGCGCCAGTTGAAGCGGTGATAGAGCGCTGAGTTGCCGAATAACAAGAAAGAGGATGCGAAAAAGAGCGATGCGGCAACCTTGCCGGCCGCTCCACCGTTGGCAAAAATGATTAGCAGCACACCGGCGGCAATCACAAGCGGCAGGACGCCAGTGTGAATCCAGCCTCGCCAGGTCGGTCGCTCGTCGGCCGTGAAACCGTTTGATACCGGCAGATAAATCGACTGGGTTTCTTCAAAGTTTTGCGATTTATCCATACACAAAGGTTAGTAGCCTTGAAGCGTGCGCAACCTCATCTATCGCGTTTACGAGGGTCGACTAGGTCGGCAACTCTCGGGCGCTGCGTTGCCCAAGCATGTTGGCGTCATTCTCGACGGAAATCGCCGCTGGGCAGAGCGCAAACCAGGTGCCACCACTCGCGAAGGGCATGCAGCTGGTGCCGCCAAGATTTTTGAGTTCATGGGCTGGTGCGACGATCTCGACATCGATGTCGTTACCCTCTACCTTTTGTCTACCAACAACCTCACCGGTCGCAAGTCGGCCGAGCTTGACGAACTGCTTCAGATCATCGCCGACCTGGCGACGCGGTTTGCCACCGAGGGTCGCTGGCGCATCAAGTGGGTGGGCGATGCCACCGGGCTCGACTCCAAACTCATCGCGGCTCTCAAAGATGCCGAGCGCTCAACCAAACATTTGACGGGGTTACACATAAACCTGGCGGTTGGCTACGGCGGACGAAAAGAAATCGCTGATGCCATGCGAGCCATTGTTCAGAAGCACGCGAAGAAGGGTGCCTCGCTTGAAGTGCTGGCCGAGGCTCTAACCCCAGAGTTGATTTCGAAGCACCTTTACACGGGCGGCCAGCCCGACCCAGATCTTGTAATTCGAACATCCGGCGAACAACGCATCAGCGACTTCTTGCTGTGGCAAAGCGCCCACTCGGAGTTCTATTTCGAAGAGGCATTGTGGCCTGACTTTAGGCGAGTAGATTTCTTGCGCGCCCTGCGCGCTTTCGCTCGTCGCCACCGTCGATTCGGCGCTTGAGGTAAACACTTCATTACCGTGCAGTGATTCGGGCGTGTCGCGAACGCAATTCTTGTCATTCAAGTTCTAATCTCTTGCCAAGCTACAAAACTTTAGGAGCTCGAATGGCACGAGTGGCAGCATCCGGTTCAAAGTCAATCAAGGCCGAAACGGGCCAGAAGACAAAACCCAAGGAAGCAGCCAAGCCGCCGATAGAGCAGGCAAATGCCCTTCGAACCTACGTGCTCGACACCTCGGTTTTGCTCAGTGACCCAAAGGCGCTGTTTCGATTCAAAGAGCAGTCGGTGGTCATTCCGATCATCGTGATCAACGAGCTCGAGAAAAAGCGTCACGACCCAGAGATCGGTTTCTTTGCACGCCAAACCCTGCGCTACCTCGACGACATGCGTCGCCAACACGAGCGCCTCGATTTTCCGATCGAGGTCGGCGAGGGCGGCACTCTGCGCGTTGAACTAAACCACATTGACCAGTCGGTTCTGCCGGTTGGCTTTCAGCTCGGGGACAATGACTCGCGCATCCTCGCGGTGGCTTTCAACCTGGCAAATGAGGGTCTCGATGTAACGGTCGTTTCGCAAGACCTGCCGATGCGTGTGAAGGTGGCCGCGCTCGGTATGCGTGCCGAGGAGTACCGCAACAACATGGCGGTCGACTCTGGCTGGACCGGGCTTGCCGACCTCGCCTTGAACGCCGACGAGATGAGCGACCTCTATGACGCTGAGATTTTGAAGCACAAGGATGTTGCCGAATACCCGGTCAACACGGGGCTCGTCATCACCAGCGAGCGCGGGCACGCACTGGGTCGAGTTACCGCCGACAAGCAGGTCAAGTTGGTTCGCGGCGACCGTGAGGTGTTTGGAGTTCACGGTCGTTCTGCCGAACAGCGCCTCGCCATCGACCTTTTGTTAGACCCAGAGATTGGCATTGTGTCGCTCGGTGGTCGTGCCGGTACCGGAAAGTCGGCGCTTGCCCTCTGCGCCGGTCTCGAGGCTGTTCTTGAGCGTCGCGCTCACAAGAAGATCATGGTTTTCCGCCCGATTTATGCAGTTGGTGGCCAAGAGCTCGGTTACTTGCCTGGCAGCGAGACCGAAAAGATGAACCCTTGGGGTCAGGCCATTTTCGACACCCTGGGCGCTTTGGTGTCGAAAGAAGCAATCGACCACGTTGTCGATCGCGGGCTCCTCGAGGTGCTGCCTCTAACGCACATCCGTGGTCGTTCGCTACACGACGCGTTTGTAATCGTGGATGAAGCGCAATCGCTCGAACGCAACGTGCTGTTGACCGTGCTCTCGCGCATCGGGCAAAACTCTCGTGTGGTTTTGACTCACGATGTGGCTCAGCGCGACAACCTGCGAGTCGGTCGCCACGACGGAATCGCAGCTGTCATTGAGGCGCTGAAGGGTCAGTCACTGTTCGGACACGTCACGCTAACGCGCTCGGAGCGTTCGGCCATCGCTGCGATGGTTACAGACCTGCTCGACAACTAGCTGTGCATAACCGCGGCGAGTTTTTGGCCGCTTGGGTAATTTCGGTGGATGCTTCAACCACAAGTTGCCCTCGCCTGGATCGGCCCCGTCTACCTGTTGCTGATGACTTTGCCGCTGGCGTTTATCGACATTCGGCAACGCAGGCTGCCCAATAAAATCGTGCTGCCTGGGCTCGCGATTACTTTGGTGGGGCAGGTACTTTCGGTGTTAGCCGGGGCGCAGTGGCAACAACTCGCAGTCGCGTGGACTACCGCCGTGACCGTGTTTGCGCTTGCGGCGGTCGCCAACTACTTTGGCGCGCTCGGTATGGGCGATGTGAAACTCATGGCACTCATGACCGCGGCGCTGTCGTGGTTTGGTTGGCAACATCCGCTGATTGCTTTTGCGGTTGCCTTTGTGCTCGCAACGCTCGGTGTTCTGGTGCTGTTTGTGGCACGGCGCGCCAAGTTGGGTTCGACCGTGGCCCTAGGGCCCTATTTGTTGGCGGGTTTCGCTGTGGCTGCTACTGGGCTGGCTTGGTCATAGAGAGCACGTCGAGGGCAGCGTCAAGCTGCTCAAGAGTTAGGGTCTCGCCGTCGACGTAGCCGAGCTCGATGGTTGCCTCTCGAACGGTTAGGCCGTTCTTGACCGAGTGCTTGGCAATCTTGGCTGCCGCCTCGTAACCGATGTACTTGTTCAGCGGCGTAACGATCGAAGGGCTCGACTCGGCAAGGGCGCGGGCACGCTCGACATTTGCCTCGAGACCACGGATGGTCTTGTCGGCAAGTAGGCGCATCGAGTTGGCGAGCAGGCGGATCGACTCGAGAAGCGAGTTACCCATGACCGGAATGGCCACGTTCAGCTCGAAGTTACCGGTAGCGCCGGCCCAGGCCACAGTTGCGTCGTTGCCGATGACGCGGGCGCAAACCATGAGCACGGCCTCTGGAACAACCGGGTTCACCTTGCCAGGCATGATGCTCGAGCCAGGCTGTAGGTCAGGAATGTGCAGCTCGGCGATGCCGGCGTTCGGGCCCGAGCCCATCCAGCGAAGGTCATTGTTGATCTTGGTGAGGCTCACGGCAAGAACTCGAAGAGCACCGGATGCTTCAACCAACGCATCGCGTGCGCCCTGCGCCTCAAAGTGGTCGCGTGCCTCGGTGATCGGCAATCCGGTTTCGGCGGCAAGCAGGCGAATGACCTCTTGCGGAAAGCCCTTTGGAGTGTTGATTCCGGTGCCGACGGCTGTTCCGCCCAGTGGAACCTCTGCGACGCGAACGATAGTGGTGTTCACGCGCTCAATTGCGTAGCGAATCTGTGCCGCGTATCCGCCAAATTCTTGACCGAGGGTGACTGGGGTTGCATCCATTAGGTGGGTGCGGCCGGCCTTTACGACCGACTTCCAAAGTTCTGCCTTTTCTTCGAGAGAGATGGCCAGGTAGTCGAGCGAGGGGAGTAGGTCGTTGATCAGAGCCGCGGTCACCGCAACGTGAACCGAGGTAGGAAAGACGTCGTTCGAAGACTGTGAGGCATTTACGTGGTCATTCGGATGAACCGGTGAGCCGAGTCGGTTGGTGGCTAGTGTGGCCAACACCTCGTTCATGTTCATGTTCGAAGAGGTGCCCGAGCCGGTTTGGAAAATGTCGACTGGAAATTCGCCGTCGTGGTTGCCGGCGGCTACGGCATCGGCCGAAGCTGCGATTGCATCGGCGATTTTTGCATCTAGAACGCCAAGAGTCGCGTTGGCTTGAGCCGCAGCCTTCTTGATCTGCGCCAAAGCGGCGATGTGAGCGCGCTCAAGGGTGGTTCCTGAGATCGGAAAGTTCTCGACGGCTCGTTGAGTTTGCGCGCGGTAGAGGGCGTTCAGGGGTACTTTAACTTCACCCATGGTGTCGTGTTCGATGCGGTAGTCCACTGTTCGAGCCTTTCTAGCGTGCGCGATTGGTGCAAAACCCAAACGGCGAGGTTATTCGACTGTTCCGACCGTTGTAATCGGATGAATCTCTCCGAGAGCAAGTTTGTAATTTGCTCCGACCACACCTAATTTACCCGTCTCAACGGCTTCTCGAATCACCTTCGAGCGGGTCATCATTTCGTCGATGGTGTCGTGAATGTGCAGTTCGGTCACTTCATCAATGTCGTGCTTGCCTTGGGCGAATGCATTCGTGACCGTTGGTTGGATGCGAGCCACGATGTTTTGAATGAATTCACCCTTTGCGCGCAACTTGCCGATACTCGAATCCATGGCGGCGCGAATCGCACCGCACTCGTCATGACCTAGTACGACGATGACCGAAACGCCGAGTACCTCAACGGCATACTCGAGTGAACCCAGAATGGTCTCGGCGATTACCTGCCCGGCATTACGAACTACAAAAAGATCACCGAGGCCAACGTCGAAGATGATTTCTGCGCTGAGTCTTGAGTCGGCGCATCCGAACAGAGCTGCAAAAGGAATCTGGGCACCGGCCAGCGCTGCACGTCGATCGACATCTTGGTTTGGGTGAGCTGGGCTGCCCTCAACGAAGCGGTGGTTGCCATCTACCAACGCAGCCCAGGCTTGGGCTGGAGTGTTCGGCCTACTGGTCAATTTGTCTCACTTCGTAAGTTATTGCTAGGGGTAGTTGCTTTGAATCTGCGCCTTTACAGAATCGGCAAACGATTGAATTACGGCGGCATCGGCGGTGCCGTAAACCAAGATTGTGTCATTGCCAATCGTAGTGACCAACATGTAGTCACGCGTCTTGACAGGCTTGTTTGGCCTAGCAGCCTCGAAGATTTGCCACGAGTCGTCGTAGGTGCCCGTTTGAGTTTTTTCGGTTAGTTGAAGCGCCAGCCAGGTGGGGTTGGTGGTAAATGTTTGGCTGAACCCGATGAACTCGTTGTTTGGCCCGACAAAACCCGCAGTCCAAGACGCTTCGGTGCCGTCGGTCGGCGAAGTTTTTATCTTCGCGCTGTTGCTCCACCAGCCGGTGGATGGCAACTCGGGAACGATTAGGGGCAATCCGGTGGTCTCGACGGCTCCGGCGGCGATGTCTTTAAAATCGACCGGTTGAATGCGGTTGCTGTCGTCTCGAGGCACGATCAGCACGAGCGCTAGCACGATGCCGAGCGTTGCGGCGAGCGAGAGACCTAGGTTGATAACCGTTTGGCGAGCGCGCCTTTGTGCGGCTGCGTCACTCACGACTACTGCTTTTCTTTGAGGGCGGCTTCGACGCGGGCGCGAGCGCCGCTGAGCCATTCTTCACATCGCTTGGCCAATGCCTCGCCGCGCTCCCAGAGGTTCATGCTCTGTTCAAGTGAAACCGAACCCTGTTCGAGTTCGGCCAAAACCTTGGCAAGCTCGTCTCGTGCTTGTTCATAAGTGAACTCTGCGACATCCGCGTTGGTTTTCTTTTCGGCCATTGGTTTCTCCTTGGGTTAATTCTTATCTGCAGTTGCGTCAATTTCGCCTTTAGCGAGGCGAATCTTAAGTTTTTGACCGGCTTTAACCTTGGCTGCGTCGCCGATGACGTGACCCTTATCGTCGCGCACCACCGAATAGCCGCGATCGAGCGTGCTTTGCGGGCTGAGCGACCGAAGCACCTGGGTTTGGCTCGAAAGCTCGGCGGCAGCGCGCTCAAGGGTGAGGTTGATGGCCACGCGAACCGCATTGCGCTCGCGGTCGAGTTCAACCGCCTGGTCGTCAATGAATCCGAATGGGTTGGCCAACATTGGGCGTGATCGCAATTGGGCGATTAAGTCGCTCTGGGTTGAAATGAATTGACTGATGCGAGTCAGCATGCGAGCGAGTGCTTCTTGGATGCGCGAACGCTCGAGCGCAACGTCGGGAACGACCAGTTTGGCAGCATCGGTTGGGGTCGAAGCTCGAACGTCTGCGACGATGTCGAGCAACGGGCTGTCGGCTTCGTGGCCGATCGCCGACACCACCGGAGTCTGGCACGCGGCAACAGCTCGACAAAGCGCTTCGTCGCTGAACACCACCAAATCCATGAAGGCACCGCCACCTCGGGCGATGACAATCACGTCGACCTCTGGGTCGGCGTCTAGGGTTTTGACGGCAGCGATTACCTCGGCCGCGGCTGCGTCGCCCTGAACCTTGGTGTTGATGACGCGAAACTTTGCCTCAGACCAGCGACGCGACACATTTTGAAGCACGTCTTTTTCGGCATCTGAGTCTTTACCGGTGATTAGGCCGATGCAATTTGGCAAAAATGGCAAACTTTGTTTGCGAGCCGGGTCGGTTAGACCTTCGCTGATGAATAACTGGCGCAGGCGTTCAATGCGCTCGAGCAAGTCGCCCAGACCAACCTTGCGAATTTCGAAAACGTTTAGGCTCAGCTTGCCCGACTTTGGCCAAAACTCCGGCTTAACCAGAGCGATAACTCGGTCACCGACCTTTAAATCTTTTGGAAGTGACCCTGGGTTCCAAGAGTGAACCGAAACGCGCGCCTCAAGTTTTAAGTCTTTAATGTCGGCGAAGAACGATGTGCCCTTGTTGCTGAGCTGGCTGATTTCGCCTTCGATCCAGACGGTGCCGAGCCTCGCGATGTAATCTTTGAGCTTCTGACCGAGAGTAGCAACCGGCCAAGGGTCGAGGTCGGTAGAGGTGCGAGCAGGTGTGACGAGGTCGGGGTTTAGAACACCGTCTTCATCTGTCATCGCTTGCCTCACTCCTGCTTACAATTGAGCAGGTATCGAGAAAAGGATAACGCCCCCATGGGACAACAAACCTCTGAGAAGAAGGTTCTACTCGCTTCTCCACGCGGATACTGCGCTGGAGTCGATCGAGCCGTTATCGCTGTTGAGAAAGCGCTCGATCACTACGGGGCTCCGGTTTACGTTCGCAAGCAGATTGTGCACAACAAGCACGTGGTCTCTTCGCTTGAAAAGCGCGGAGCGATTTTCGTCGAAGAAGTTGACGAGGTGCCTGAGGGCAGCATCCTAGTATTCTCTGCTCACGGTGTTTCTCCTGCGGTTGTTGCCGCCGCCGATGCTCGTGGACTCAACACCATCGATGCCACCTGCCCGCTGGTAACCAAGGTTCACCGCGAGGTTCAGCGCTTTGCCAAAGAGGATTACGACATTCTGCTGATCGGCCACGAAGGTCACGAAGAAGTAGAAGGAACCGCCGGTGAGGCTCCAGACAAGGTCCAGATTGTCGACGTAGCCATTGAAGGCGTTCGCGTTCGCGACCCCAAGAAACTCATTTGGCTGTCGCAGACCACCCTCTCGGTTGACGAAACCATGGAGACCGTGGTCAGGCTTCGCGAGAAGTTCCCGACGCTGCAAAACCCACCGAGCGACGACATTTGCTACGCGACCCAAAACCGCCAGGTAGCGATCAAGAAAATCGGCGTCGACAGCGATCTAGTTATCGTGGTTGGTTCGGCAAACTCGTCGAACACCGTTCGATTGGTTGAAGTTGCCTTGGATGCGGGCGCAAAGGCCGCCTATCGCGTCGACTTTGCCAGCGAAATCGACGAAGCGTGGTTTGAGGGCGTCGAAACCGTCGGTGTTTCTTCTGGCGCTTCGGTTCCTGAAGAACTAGTTGAAGAGGTGCTCGACTACCTGGCTGCGCGAGGATTCGGTGATGTTCGAAACGTAACCACCGCCGAAGAAGATGTTCAGTTCTCGCTACCGAAAGAGCTTCGCAAAGACCTAAAGGCTGCCGGTACCGACGTCAGCAACAAAGTCAAACGCGACTAGTTCGGCTCGCAAACCGCTCTGGAGCGTGGCTGCGGCTCGCAGCATCCGCTATTTGAATTTGGTTTCTTTGACTAACTTGCCTTCACGATCGAAGGTTTTCCAAACGCCGACCTGAAGTCCGCGATCAAACGAACCAGAGCGCATTAGAGAACCGTCTTTGCGAAAAAACTCCCACAACCCATGCATTTCGCCGTCGAGATATTCGCCTTTAAAGCGAGGAAGCCCATTCTCATAGAACGGGCTTCTCTCGTGAATCATGTTTTTAACCTAAAGGCTCATCGATTTGCCGGCCGAACCCAACTCGCCAGCAGCTTCAACAACACGCTCAGCCATGCCGGCCTCACCGATCTTGCCCCAGGCGCGTGGGTCGTAGGCCTTCTTGTTACCAACTTCGCCATCGATCTTTAGCACGCCGTCGTAGTTGGCCAGCATATGGCCAGCGATTGGTCGGGTAAACGCATACTGCAGGTCGGTGTCGATGTTCATCTTGATTACACCGTGACGAACCGCCTCAGCGATTTCTTCAGCGGTCGAGCCCGAGCCACCGTGGAACACTAGGTCGAAAGGCTTGTCTTTGCCATACTTCGCGCCGACAACAGCTTGGATGTCGCCTAGCAACTCTGGGCGAAGCTTGACGTTGCCCGGCTTGTAGACACCGTGCACGTTACCGAAGGTTAGGGCAACCATGTAGCGACCGTTTTCGCCAAGACCCAGAGCGTCAGCGGTCAGAAGGCCGTCATCAGGGGTGGTGTAGAGGTGCTCACCCATGCCGCCCTCGACGCCGTCTTCTTCGCCGCCGACAACGCCGACTTCGATTTCAAGAACAGCGCCGATGCCGTTGGTTAGCTTCAGCATTTCTTTGGCGATTTCTAGGTTTTCGGCCATCGGAACAGCCGAGCCGTCCCACATGTGTGAGTTGAATAGTGGGTCTTGGCCGGCACGCACGCGCTCTTGCGAGATGGCGATGAGCGGGCGCACAAATCTGTCGAGCTGGTCTTTGGCACAGTGGTCGGTGTGCAGGGCGATGGTGATGTCGTAGTTCTTGGCAACTTCGCGAGCGAATGCCGCCATGGCTGCCGCGCCAGAGGCCATGTTCTTGATGGTTGGGCCAGACCAGTAGTCGCCGCCACCGGTGGTTACCTGAATAATTCCGTCTGAGCCAGCGGCCTGCAAACCTGCGAGAGCTGCATTCAAAGTTTGCGAAGAAGAAACGTTGATTGCCGGATAAGCAAAGCCACCGTTCTTGGCGCGGTCTAGCATCTCTAGGTATTGGTCTGGTGTTGCTACGGGCATGGCTTTCTCCTTGAGCGACGTTGGGATTACCTATGATGTTACCAACACGAGAGGCTTGAGATGCGTTCTACCGACTCACCAACTCGTGAATTAATGGAGGCGGTGATCGTTGCCAGCCGCGCCGCGTTTCGACATGTCGGCTCCGAAAACAAGTTGGCCGTTGACCGTGCTGCGGTCGACGCGATGCGTGCGTCGCTAAATGCGCAAAAACAGGGTTTTCGTGTCGTAATCGGCGAAGGCGCAAAAGATGACGCCCCGATGCTGTTCAACGGCGAAATTCTTGGCATTTCGGGTGCCATCGACTGGGACATAGCAGTCGATCCGATCGACGGTACCCGCCTGGCCGCCTACCGTCTGGGTGGCGCAGTCTCGGTGATCGCAGCATCCGAGCCCGGCCAGATGATGAATTGCCCCGACGTTTTCTACATGAAAAAATTGGTGTGTGGGCCTGAAGGAGTTGGTCTGCTCGATATCGATTATTCGGCGACCCAAAACATTAAAAACCTAGCGGATGCTCTGCAGAAGCCCGTCTCAGAACTATCGGTTGCCGTGATCGACAAGCCGGTTAACGCCGAGTTGATCGAAGAGGTCAAGGATTCTGGCGCGCACTGGTATCGGTTTGAGGAAGGCGATATCGCGATGGCGGTTGCTGCCGCAACGCCAGGTTCGGGAGTCGATCTTTTGTTGGGTGTTGGCGGAAATCCCGAAGGAGTCCTGGCTGCCTGTGCGGTGCGCATTCTCGGAGGCTTCATGCAGGGTGTGCTCGCACCTCGTTCTATCGAAGAGATTGAGGCTGCACTGAATTCGGGTTTTCAGCTCGATAAAAAGTTTGGTTTGTCAGAGCTGGTTGGAGGCACTCGACAGGTTTTCGTGATGGCTGGCGTAACCGACGGAATCTTGGTCAAGGGGCTAAAGGTGTTTTCAGAAACCGAGATGGATGTTCAACTTTTCGTGCTCGATACCGATATCGAGGGCGGACGGCTGTTCACCGTGCGAATCAAGCGTTAGCCGCGAAACTCGGCCACTTCTTCGAGGAGTGCGTTGCGGTTTGGAGTCTCATCGAGAATCGCGGTCGGCAGGTTGTCGATGTTCTCAAGACCAGAGGTTGGCTGAGTTACTGCAACCGCACCCCACTGAACAGCGGTTGAAACGCCTAGTGGAACGTTGTAGCCAACGCCGTGTTCTGCAACATCGGCGTCAGGGTTGGTGACTACAGCCGAGAGAAACCCGGCCAAAGTTGCATCGCCAGCACCGACGGTGTTGATCACCTTCACGGGAGGCGTGCGAGCTGCCCATTCACGATCTTTGGTGACAGCGATCATGCCGTCAGCCCCCATGCTTGCCAGAACGGTTTCGATGCCGTGCTCGCAAAGTTCGCGTGCAGCGTCGATAACGTCTCCAACGGTGCGCAGGGTGCGACCGACTGCCGAGGCAAGTTCTTCGGCATTCGGCTTGATGATGGCCGCGCGGCCGCTGCGTGCCCAGATGTTGAGAGGTTCGCCCGAGGTGTCGAGCGCGACTCGCACGCCTAGAGCATCCATGCGGTCAAAAATCGGAGTCAGGTCTACGAAGGTGCCTGTGGTCTTGTTTACCGGAAGTGCGCCGGCAACAACGAGCCACTTTGCGTTGTTCTCTCGAACGGTTCGCTCGGTCAGTTCGACGATGGCGTTCCAGTCTTGTTCGCTGAGTGGTCGGGGTGATTCGTTTACCTTGGTGGTTGGGCCGTTGTGTTCAACGATCGTGGTTGAAACACGAAGGGTGCCGTCTACCCAGAGCGGTAACAACATTCCGTCGCTACCCGTACGGGCGAGAACGCCAGGGTCAGAGTTGCCGATTGGAACGACGCCTGGTGCTTTGATGCCAGCCAAGAAGAGTCCGCGCGAAACGTTGATACCTTTTCCGGCAAGTTCTTCTCCGACGGCGTCGGCACGGTTGACTCCACCTGAGTGCAGGT
This sequence comes from uncultured Micrococcales bacterium, assembly GCA_903935175.1. Lineage (GTDB taxonomy): Bacteria > Actinomycetota > Actinomycetes > Actinomycetales > Microbacteriaceae > Rhodoluna. Next base: position 2,029 of record CAIZQQ010000109.1, on the reverse strand, counting down.
TGCTAACGAAGTAGGTGCGGTCAAGGGTTGGAGCTGGCGTAAGGGTGACGATTGGTGAACCCACGTTGGTGCCAGACATAGGAGTCTCCTAGGACTTGAAAATTCGTTTGAAGTGGCCACATAAAAAAGTGGCTTGCTATCGGCAGACTTCATCGTCGGCGTTCTCGTAAAAGTATAGCCAAGCAGGCATACTGCCCGAACTCAATGAGCTGGTTTTTAAAACCGCTACTTTTTGTCTTCTTCTTCGACTATTTCGGCTTCTAGGGCGTCTGCGCTCGATGCTTCACTTGCGGTGAAGCTGTCGGTTGACGACTCGATTTGTTTCGGCTCTGGAATATCGCTTGTGCCAAGTTCGTTCTCGTCTAGATCGTTTAGCTTGCGGGCTGTCACGAGCATGCGGCGCTCGAAACTTGAGACAAACGAGTTGTAGTCCTTGACCGTGGCCCCAATCGATCGCCCTAGTTTGTCGGCCAGTTCGGTGACTTTGCCAACACGCTCGTAGAGTTCTTTGCCGAGCTTGATCATGGTGCGCAACGAACCTTCATCGGCGTTCTGGCGCCAGATGTAGTTGATGGTCTTGAGAACCGAGAACAGGCTCACTGGCGATGCGAGTGCAACGTTTTTCTTGAAGGCATATTCGAGAAGCGTGTTGTCTAGATCTAGAGCCGCCGACAGTAGCGATTCGCTTGGCACGAAGGCAATGACGAAATCTGGGCTGGCGTCTAGTCCAGACCAATAAGAACGAGTAGCGAGGGCATCGATGTGACCCTTCATCGCCTTGACGTGCTCTTCGAGCAACTTCTTGCGGCGGTCGGCCTCTTCGCCCGTTGCAAGCTCTGAAATGGCCGAGGCTGCTTGGTAAGAGTTGAACGGCACCTTCGAGTCGATGGCAAGTGATTTCGAACCTGGTAGGCGAATAATCATGTCGGCACGGCCAGATGAATCACCGGTAGAAATTGTTGCTTGTTCGTCGAAGTCGGCGTGCTTTAACAGGCCAGCTAGTTCTACCAGGCGGCGAAGTTGAGTCTCACCCCAGACGCCTCGAACGCTGTTTGAAGACATAGCTTGTGAAAGAGCGGCTGCTTCGCGACGAATCTTGTCATTTGACTCGACAACGTTTTGAATTTGAGCCTGAAGTTCACCCACCTGGGTGGCGCGCTGACGCTGTAGGGTGGCAACCGTTTCGGTCATGGCCGCCAGTGACTCTTTAACAGGTTTGATTTCGGCTGCCAAAAGGTTGGTTTCGTTGTCTTTGGCAATCTGGGCTCGAAGATCGACAATTTGCGCCTCGAGCCGGGTGACCGCCTCGGTTTTAGCCGCCAACATCGACGCCGACTCAATGGCAGCCGCCTGATCTGCAACCGGTGCGACTTTTTTGCGCAGCGATGCGACCAACCAACCCACGACGATGCCGAGCGCGATTCCTAGTGCCAGATAAACAATCTCCATGTGGGCAAGGTATCAGCCACCGCAGACTTTTTATGCGGGCACGCCGAGCACGAACTACTCCCAGTGCCGCTGGGCTATCGCGCAGCATCCGCGCCCAGCAATAGACTCGCCATATGCAGAAGATTTTGCACCACATCAATGGTCAACAAACCGCCGGTTCGAGCAGTCGACTTTTCGACGTTTACGACCCAGCCAGGGGAGTGGTGACCAAGCAGGTTGTGCTCGCCGATACCACCGACGTTGAGTCGGCCATCGCCGCTGCGACCAACGCGTTTGCCGGTTGGCGCGACATGTCTTGGGCTAACCGCCAGCAGATTTTGTTTAGGTTTCGTGAGTTGCTCAACGCCCGCAAGCCTGAGCTCGCCGCCATCATCACCGAAGAGCATGGCAAAGTGCTCTCGGATGCACTTGGCGAGGTTACCCGCGGCCAAGAGGTTGTCGAGTTCGCCCTCGGTGCGCCTCACCTAGCCAAGGGTGAGCACAGCGAGCAGGTTTCGACCGGTGTCGATGTGTTTAGCCTTCGCCAACCGCTGGGCCCGGTGGCCATCATCAGCCCGTTCAACTTTCCAGCCATGGTGCC
>CAIZQQ010000108.1 GCA_903935175.1 uncultured Micrococcales bacterium | reverse complement strand
TGTGTCGAGGATGCTGGCAAGCAGCCAGCGCGCAACAGCGGTCGCATCGCCTCGAAGTTTGACGGTCGACCAGTAGTTACTCAGGTGCTACTGGTCGTCACCGTCGCAATCTATGCGCTGCAGATTCTGAGCGGTGGACTTCTCACCGACTATCTGTCTTTCAACGCCTTCTTTGCCACCTTTGAACCTTGGCGTTTTATTACCGCGGGCTTTGTTCACTCAGACTCGCTGTTTAGCAACCCGCTCTCTGTGTTGCACATCGTGCTGAACATGTACACGCTCTTTCTATTCGGCCGAGCACTCGAACCGATCATCGGTCACTGGCGCTTTCTGTCGCTCTACCTAATCTCGATTCTCGGTGGCTCGGTCGCCGTGATGTGGTTAGCGAGCACAAACACCTGGGTTGTTGGCGCTTCGGGTGGAGCCTTCGGTTTGATGGCAGCTTTTCTTGTCATTCTTCGAAGCATCGGTGCGAACTCAACCGGCATGGCTGGCGTCATCGCCATCAACCTCGTCTTCACCTTCATGAGCCCATCGATTTCGTGGGAGGCACACGTTGGTGGGTTAGCGCTAGGTGCTGTGGTGGCCCTGCTCTACTCGAAGACGAGAGACTTGAAGCAACAAAAACTCCAGGTGCTCGGATTGGCCGGCATCGTGCTCGCGCTTGCTGTGGCCGGCGGCATCCGTGGCATCATGATTGTTGCCGAAAGCATGATGTAACGAGAGTCAAAAACAAAACCCCCGATCGCAATGACCGGGGGTTTTTGTAATTACAAGAATTGAATGGATTACTTCCAGCGGGTCGACATTCCGAAGCCGACCATCAGAAGGCCGAAGCCAACCACGATGTTCCAGGCGTCGATGTCAACCTCAGGGAACATCTTGCCGAGCGGCAACTGGCTTCCCGAGATGTAGTAGATGACGATCCAAGCTAGGCCGAGAAGCATGAAACCAAACATTACTGGCTTGAACCAGACCGGGTTTGGCAGGTCACCCTTGGCGGCCTTGCTCTTGGCTAGTGCGTCAACCTTCGGCTTCGAAGGCTTCTTTGGCTTGGCAGGCTTCGCGACCTTAGGCGCGGCCTCTGGCTTTGTGTTGTTCTCAGAATCAGACATGGGGTAATTCTAAGCGCAGGTTAGGCTTAATGTGTCATGGTCAAAATTCTTGTGCTCGATAACTACGACTCGTTCGTTTACACACTGAACGGCTATCTGCAGCAACTTGGTGCAGAAACCGAAGTGTTGCGCAACGACGTGGTTACCGAAGCCGAACTGCCGGCCCTTTTGGCCAACTATGACGCGGTGCTTTTGTCGCCGGGGCCGGGAACTCCCGCAGACGCCGGGCTCAGCATCCCCGTTGTGAAATATGCGCTAACCCACGACCTGCCGGTTTTCGGTGTGTGTCTCGGGCATCAGGCGATTGCCGAGGCGATGGGGGCAACCGTGCGCCAGGCCGACGAGCTTATGCACGGCAAGACTTCGCAGGTGGCTCACGACAATTCGTTGATTTTCACGGATGTTGCACAGCCGTTTACCGCCACTCGATACCACTCGCTTGCCGTGGTCGATTCGACCGTGCCGGCCGACCTCGTGGTGACAGCGCGCACCGAAAAGGGCAAGAACTCGGCGGGTGGCGTGATCATGGGTCTGCAGCACGCGACCAAACCTATTTATGGCGTTCAGTACCACCCCGAGAGCGTGCTTACCGAAGGCGGCTATTTGATGCTGGGTAACTGGCTCGAGTCGCTCGGGTTGGTTGGCGCTGCCGAACGCGGCAAGGCTCTCAGCCCAATGGTGAAGCTCTAAGTCTTAGCGGTTCTCGCTCCGAAAATTTTGTTCTTCGCCTAAGGCGCGCAGGTTACATAGAGGATGATCGCAGAACCCTGTGGCGCATCGCCCGGGGCGATTGACTGCTCTAGAACGATGGTTCCCTTGGGCGCGGTGGCGCACTCCTCATTGGTTGCGATAGAAACACTCAAGCCCACTTCTGGAGCGGTCAGTTTGTTCTGAGCCTCGCTGATTGAGTAATTCACCACGTTCGGAACCTCGACGAGGCCGTTAGAAATC
>CAIZQQ010000107.1 GCA_903935175.1 uncultured Micrococcales bacterium | reverse complement strand
CTTTGGGTGCGAAAACTTTTTTGGCTTTGACCGCGAGGAGCAACTATGTCGAATGCGCAGGTTGGCGTAGTAATGGGTTCAGACTCCGACTGGTCGGTAATGTCTGACGCAGTCGCGGTTTTGAAAGAATTTGGCATCGAAGCCGAGGTAGAAGTTCTCTCGGCACACCGCACCCCCGAGCGCATGATCGAGTGGGGCAAGGCCGCGGCCGGTCGCGGAATCAAAGTCATCATCGCCGGTGCCGGCGGCGCAGCACACCTACCCGGCATGCTCGCCTCGGTCACCACGCTTCCGGTCATCGGAGTGCCGGTGCCGTTGGCAAAACTCGACGGGCTCGACAGCCTGCTTTCTATAGTTCAAATGCCGGCCGGAATTCCGGTTGCCACGGTCTCAATCGGCGGGGCTAAAAACGCAGGCATTCTGGCGGCCCGCATCTTGGGCGCTTTCGACGACCGGCTATCGGCCAAACTCTCTGCGTTCGGTGAAGACCTCAAGACTCAGGTTGCCGAAAAGAACGCGAAGCTGAAGTCGCAGCTGTGAGTTCTGTTCCAACCCGCCCGGCCAAGCCGGCCAGCGGCGCGTCAAAAGGTGCGTCAAAAGGTGCGTCAAGTAGCGCGTCAGGTAGCGCGTCTACCAGCCCGTTTCGAAACGTCGATCGGGCCACGCCAGAACAACTTCGAACCCGCGCCTGGTGGCTGCTAGTTTTCACCCTCATCGTTCCGGGTCTCGCGCAACTTGTTGGCGGCAATCGCAAACTTGCTCGCTTCGGCCTGCGCGCCACAATCACGATGTGGGCGACGCTGGGCTTTTTGCTTCTACTCGGCCTGATCAATCGCGGCTGGGTAATCTGGCTGGTCACCCTGCCATTTGTCGGCACGATTATTTCTTGGATGCTCATCGCCTACGCGCTTGTTTTCTTGGTGCTCGCCGTTGATGCGCTTCGTCTCTCGCGGTTGGGCAAGTTGTTCGACCGAGACAAATGGATTGCCCTTGGCGCGTTCGCCCTCGTCGCAACGCTCGGCACCTCGGCAATCAGTTGGGCGGGCAACTTCGTCGGCGCGGGCACCGGCGCGATCGGCTCGATCTTCAGCCAGCAGGGTTTCTCGGCTCCGGTTGACGGTCGGTACAACATCCTCTTGCTCGGTTCTGATGCCGGCGGTGACCGTTTTGGCGTTCGTCCAGACTCAATCTCGGTGGTCAGCATCGATTCATCGACCGGCAAAACCGTGAGCATCAGCATTCCGCGTAACCTGCAGAAGGCCCCGTTCTCGGGTGACTCTCCGCTCTGGTCGGTCTATCCAAACGGTTGGGCCTGTGGCAACGAATGCCTCCTCAACGCGCTCTACAAAGATGTGATGGACAAACACCGAGACCTTTACCCAGACGCCGAAAAACAGGGCAGCAACGCTGGCGTCGAGGCAACCCGCGACGCGGTTGAGGGTGTGACCGGCCTCAAGATTCAGTCATACGTGCAAATCGACATGAGCGAGTTCGCCAGCCTTATCGATGCTCTCGGCGGGGTTCGCATCAAGATCAAGCAAGACCTGCCAATCGGCGGTCAACGCGACGATGCCTCGGATGCACGCGGATGGTTGCGCGCCAGTGCCGAACCTCAACTGCTCACCGGTTACCAGGCTCTTTGGTATGCCCGCAGTCGTCACGGCACTAGCGACTACGACCGCATGCTTCGACAGCAAGAGATTCAGGCTGCCATCTTGAAGCAGATGGACCCAGCCAATGTGCTCAACCGTTTTCAGCAGATTGCCTCTGCATCTAAAGAGCTCGTGCTCACCGACGTGCCCTCTGGAATGTTGTCGGTCTATCTCGACCTAGCCATCAAGGCCAAGAAACTCGGAATCAAGAACCTAGCGCTGGTGCCAAAAAACGGCTTTGAGCCAGATGCGCCCGACTTTGGCAAGATTCGTGGCGCGGTTCAAACCTTTATTGCCAAAGGTAAACTTTCCTAGGGCATAAAGCCCCCAAAATCACCGACGGAGGAACCGTGAACAAGGCCGAATACGCTGCTTCACACGGTCTCAAGCGCGTCGGTGCCAGGCCACCTTTTTTCAGCTATTTGGGCGAAGTTTGGCGCAGGCGAGTATTCGCCTGGACCCTATCGACCTACACCAGCGAGGCGGCCAACGCGCGCACCCGACTTGGTCGCTGGTGGCTCATTTTGCTTCCTACAATCCAAGCGGGCACCTACGGCTTGATCTTCGGTCTGATTCTCGGTTCGAACCGCCCACCCAATTTCTTGGCCTTTTTATTCACCGGCGTCTTCTTGTTCTCATTCATGAGCGGCGCGTTTCAAAGCGGTGCGAGCTCAATCGTGGGCAACGCCGGTTTGGTGCGCAGCCTCAGTTTTCCGCGCATCCTGTTGCCTCTTTCTTCGGTAATCCAGCAATTCATCAACCTTTGGGCTCAACTGGCTCTGCTCTTGGTCACTCTGCTGGTGACCGCGTTCGACTTCTCAAACCTCACCTGGCAAAACCCGATCGACCTCGATTGGGCTCTGTTTCCGGTAGTCGTGCTGCTGATGGTGATGTTCTGCTCCGGACTCGCCATGATTGCGGCTCGAATCAATGCTCAGGCACGTGACCTAGGCAAGCTCATTCCCTTCATCACCCGAATCGCGTTCTACGTGAGTGGCGTTTTCTTCAGCCTCGAAACCGTTCTTGCCGAATGGCCAACCGCTCTCGCCATTTTCGAGTTCAACCCGTTCTACGACTTCATTCAGCTTTCGCGCGGTCTGCTCGTTGCGGGTTACGAACCGAGTGCCAAGCTCTGGCTGCTTTGCATCGGCTGGGCCGTAATCACCCCGATTATCGGTTCGCTCTACTTCTGGAAGGCTGAGGAGGTTTACGGTCGTGACGACTAATAAAGAAACCAATGCAGCCGAAACTCGCAAGCCGGTAGTGGTGGTCGACGGCGTTGACATCATCTACAAGGTCTATGCCTCAGGCAAGCGCGCCAACAAGTGGAACGCCGGTGGGTCTAAACAAACGCTTCGCGAGGTTCACGCGGTCAAGAATGTTTCATTCACGGTTTACCAGGGTGAAACCATCGGAATTATCGGTACCAACGGTTCGGGTAAGTCGAGCCTGCTTCGCTCTGTGGCTGGTCTAACCCAGCCAACCAACGGTGCGGTGTACGCGTCGGCTCGGCCGGTGCTGTTGGGTGTTGGCGCGGTGCTCATGCCGAGCCTGTCTGGCGAAAAGAACATCATGCTCGGTGGCCTGGCCATGGGGTACAGCAAAAAAGAAACCGCCGAACTTGCACCCGCAATCACCGAATTTGCCGGTCTCGAAGAATTCATCGACCTGCCGATGCGCACCTATTCTTCTGGAATGTCGGCCCGCCTTCGCTTCGCCATCGCAGCCTCGCGCAACCACGACATTCTCATCATCGACGAGGCACTTTCGGTCGGTGACCAGCAGTTCCGCAAGCGCAGCGAGGCGAGGATGCGCGAGATGCGCGACACCGCCGGCACAGTGTTCTTGGTTAGCCACAGCATCAAGTCGATTCTCGATACCTGCAGCCGTGTGATCTGGCTCGAAAAGGGTGTTCTCAAAATGGACGGCGACCCGCTTGAGGTTTGCAAGGCATACAACCGCTACACCGGCGTTACGTCGACCGAAGACTGATCATGGCGGCGAAGGCTAAAGCGCCAGCGGTGAGCGTCATTATGCCGGTGCTCAACGAGGCCGAGCATCTTGAAGCTGCCGTTGGTTCTGTTCTGGCGCAAGAGTTTGCCGGCCAGCTCGAACTGCTGCTCGCCCTCGGCCCATCGAAAGACGACACCAACCAAATCGCGTCAAAACTTAGCCAAGCCGACCCGCGCATTCGCCTGGTCGAAAACACCGCTGGCCTAACCACCGCAGGCATGAACCTTTGCATCAAGCAGGCCAAGGCCGACATCATCATTCGGGTCGATGCCCACAGCGAGCTAGCCCCCGGCTACATCAAGCGCGGCGTCGAACTGCTGGCCGAAACCGGTGCAGACGAACTCGGCGGCATCATGCTCGCTCGCGGACGCAGCGCTTTTCAGCAGGCGGTCGCCTGGGCCTATTCCAGTCGGTTTGGCATCGGCGGTGCGGCCTATCACG
>CAIZQQ010000106.1 GCA_903935175.1 uncultured Micrococcales bacterium | reverse complement strand
TGTTCAGTTTTTGGATTTTGGTGCCGATTTCGATGCTTTTCCCTTCGGATGGCAAGTTCGGAAATTTGATCAAGCTTTAGTACCTGGCGCCCTACGGATTTGTTATAGCGATCGTCGGCCTTGTCACTTCAATTCTTCTAAAGCGTTTGTGCCGACGCCTGCGCGAGGCGGCTTCTAGGTTGCCACAACAAGAATCGATCGGATGATCATGAGAAAGGCACGCAAAGCACAGCTGCCACTAGAAAAGCAGGCAGAGTATTTTCACAACCGCAGAGGGGCGATCGCCATCATCGCCGGTAAGCAGCGCAAGAAGTACGCCTGGCAGGCCGCTGCGATTCGCACCGAAAACCAACCAACCTAGCGAGACACAGAGAAATGAACGAAAAACTGTCTGCCTACAAGACCGCCAAACGTCTATACAGGGTGTTTACCGGCCTTCAGATTCTGTGCCTAGGCGTCTTGTTCGCCCCGTTCTATGTGCCGTTCATAACCAAGGCTTACTTCGGAGACGTAGCCAACGAAGTTTATAAATTTCTCACATTCGAACTCGGGGCTTTTCTCGTGGCGTCTGCTCTGGCGCTCACTTTTCGAGACCGAGCCCGTACTTTGCGCCAAGAACTCGACTCCGAATAGAAATCACAAAACACTAGCGGATGCCGGTTCAAACAAGGGCTTGCTTAATCAGCGTTTCTTCGCCTAAACTTGAGCAGTTGCCATGTGCAACCTAGTTTTCGCTCAAGCCAAAACAAACCACAAGAATTTTTCGGGTTTTGCTGGCTTGCCTTAAGGAGATGAAATGGCAGCTTACTGTCAGGTGACTGAGACCGGACCTCAGTTCGGCCACCACGTTTCGCACGCCCAGAACAAGACCAAGCGTCGCTTCAACCCGAACATTCAGAAGAAGACCTACTTTGTGCCTTCGATGAAGCGCAACGTAACCCTGACCCTAAGTGCCCGCGGCATCAAGGTAATCGACGCTCGTGGAATCGAAGCCGTTGTTGCCCAGCTTCTGGCCCGTGGCGAGAAGATTTAAGGAGTCCGAGCTAAATGGCTAAGAAAGACAAGGACATCCGTCCGATCATCAAGATGAAGTCGACTGCCGGCACCGGTTACACCTACGTAACCCGCAAGAACCGCCGCAACGACCCAGACCGTATCGTTCTAAAGAAGTACGACCCAGTAGTGCGTCAGCACGTTGAATTCCGCGAGGAGCGTTAATAGATGGCTAAGAAGAGCAAGATTGCCCGCAACGAGCAGCGCAAGATCGTTGTAGAGCGTTACGCCGAAAAGCGTCTCGCCCTAAAGAAGGCTTTGGTTGACCCAAACAGCACCGACGAGCAGCGCGAAGAGGCACGCCTAGGCCTGCAGAAGCTTCCACGCAACGCATCGCCAGTTCGTGTTCGCAGCCGCGACTCGATCGACGGTCGTCCACGTGGTGTTCTCACCAAGTTCGGTGTGTCACGTGTTCGCTTCCGCGACATGGCTCACAAGGGCGAGCTACCAGGTATCACCAAGTCATCCTGGTAAATCACAACTTTTTGAAAAACCCGTCGGGCAACCGGCGGGTTTTTTGCTTAAATCCGCGTGGTTAAGCCTTAGTAACGCCTTTTCAACACGCCGAAACAAATAACAAGCAGATTTGTCTTCGGGGCTACTCTGATTGAGACAGACCGTCACCAAACGTCTAGAGTCCAGGAGGACATTATGGCTAAGACCCTAAACAAGGGCGAGCTCGTAGCAGCTATCGCCGCTCACACCGGAGAGTCACAGGCAGCAGTCAACCGCGTTGTTGACGCACTGTTTGAGACCGTAGCAAAGACCGTTGCCGCTGGCGACAAGGTCACCATCCCAGGCTGGCTATCAGTTGAGAAGGGCTTCCGCGCAGCACGCGCAGGACGCAACCCTCAGACTGGTGCAACCATTCAGATTGCAGCTTCGAACACCGTTAAGGTTTCGGCAGGCAGCAAGCTAAAGGCAGCCGTCAAGTAGTCTTTTAGGCCACAGCTTCAGGCGTCGACTTCGGTCGGCGCCTTTTGCTTTAACTTAGGCACCCGCAAGCATTGGCACGGCCGACCGCCAGCGATACAGTTAGAACATGGATGCTCAAAAAGAACGCAACACCTCAATAGCCCTTGCCATCTCAGGCTGGTCTATCGCTCTGATATCGCTAGTGGTCGGCAACATGGGCACCGACATAACGCCCATCCTCTTCTTGATCCCGCTTGGCGTGTTCATCGGCGTGCTCGGCCTGCTTCGCATCTGGATAAAGCCGAAGCCAGGCCGCAAGTTTTTCTCACCAGGCATCTGGTGGGGAGGCCTATACGGTTCTATAGGTTTACTTTTCGCGATTCCCGTTTTGACCACCCCGGCTGATCAAGACCCTTGGGGTTTGGCTGGTCCGATCGCAGTGGTTGGACTGCTACTTTTCAGCGTGCCGGGATTCTCGGTGATGGCGATGGGCATTGTGCGAACATCCAAGGTAAATAAGTCGCTCAAGGGTGCATAACTCGCTCAAATAGTCGGCCCCAGTGCCTAGGCTTTAAGGGTGACCAACCCTACACAAAACCCAACCAACCGCGCCGCTCGCGCTGGTTTGGTGGCGGCTGCAATCGCACTCGCTTCGGTCGTGTTGTGGTCGGCTTTAACCGCGTGGATGACCGGTCTCACCAACCCCTACGAACTCGGTGACCCGGGCGATGTGGTTCGATGGGGCCAGCCGATTCTGCGTTCGGTAACCAACTTGGCCATGGCGATTGCCATCGGCGGCGCGATTTTCGCGGTGCTCTCGCTGAGCGATGGCGCAAAGAACTTGGTGCGAACCCTCAACCTAGTTGCCATGGCAGGCGCGGCTTGGGTGCAGTTCGGTTCTGCTTCTTACCTATTTACCTATCTTTCGATCACCGGTCTGCCGGTTAGCTTCGACGGAGCCTTCACCGACGGCCTGGTGCTGTTTGCGACCGAGGTGGCCCTAGGCCAGTCGTTGGCCCTAAACCTCGCCCTCGGGTTGCTCACGGCCACCCTGGCCGTGATGGTTCGTAGTCTCAAAGGCTCGTTGGCCGTGGCGGTTACCGCGGTTGCGGCACTGATTCCATTGGCGGTATCTGGCCACGCGAGTGGAACGGCCGGTCACGCGATGGCGGTCAACTCGATCGGCCTGCACCTTCTGGCCGTGGTGGTTTGGGTCGGAGGTTTGGTTGCCCTACCGTTTGCGACGAGCGGTGAAACTTCTGAGCGAGCATCCGTGTTGGTCAAACGCTATTCGGCGCTGGCCTTGGCGGCATTCGCCGTGACCGCAATTTCGGGTAGCGCGTCGGCCTTGCTGCGCTTGCAACTCGACCAAATTTTCACCACCACCTATGGGCTGCTCGTGGTGGGCAAGATTGTCACGCTCGCGGTGCTCGGAGTTTTCGGAGCCTACTATCGCCTGCGCATCATCGGTCAGCTCGAATCACAAAAAACCCGAACCTGGTTTGGGCGCCTGGCGCTTGCCGAACTCGTGGTGATGGGCGTGGCCATGGGGCTTGCGGCAACCTTGTCTCGAACCGGCGCACCAGACAACACCAACTACAACCAAGACCCAACCCCTGCCGAGATTCTCACCGGCGAACCGCTGCCGACCGAACTTCTTGCGTCGAGCTGGTTCACCGAGTTCAAGTTCGACCTGCTCTGGTCGATCATCTGCGTTGGTTTGGCGGCCTTGTACATCTGGGGCGTGCTTCGCCTTCGCAAGCGCGGCGACAAGTGGCCCATTGCCAGAACCGCCTCATGGATGCTCGGCCTGGCCCTGCTCTTTTACATAACCAACGGCGCAATCAACGTCTACGGCGAATACCTATTCTCAGTGCATATGATCGGGCACATGATGCTCAGCATGGGTGTTCCGGTGTTCCTCGTGCCGGGTGCCCCAATCACGCTGCTGATGCGCGCGGTGAACAAGCGCACCGACGGCTCGATGAGCATTCGAGACTGGGTGCTCTGGGCGGTTCACACGCCTTGGGCAAAACTGGTTTCGCACCCGATTTTCGCTGCGGTGAACTTTGCCGGTTCGCTCATCCTCTTTTATTTCACGCCACTGTTCGAATGGTCGGTTCGCGACCACCTCGGCCACCAGTGGATGACCGTGCACTTTCTAATTACCGGCTACCTGTTTGTGCAGGCTCTGGTTGGCGTTGACCCGGGGCCGAATCGCCTGCAATACCCGGTCCGCCTCATGCTTCTTATTGGCACACTGGCGTTTCACGCGTTCTTCGGGTTGGCCCTCATGGATGGCCAGGCGCTTCTGGTGGCCGACTGGTTCGGGGCGATGGGGCGCACCTGGGGCTCACCGCCGCTGCAAGACCAACACGATGGTGGCGCAATCGCGTGGGGTATCGGCGAATTGCCCACCGCAGTGCTTACGATTATCGTCTCGGTGCAATGGGCCAGATCAGATGCGCGCGACTCGAAACGACTCGACCGCGCGTCAGACCGCTCGGGTAACCAAGACATCGAAGATTACAACGCCATGCTTGCTCGCCTAGCTAAGCGTGACGAGCAGTAGGAACCGCGTGGATTTAGTAAAACTTTCAAATGAGCAACTCGCCCTTTTCGATTACATCGAGGGTGAGCACACCAACATTTTCGTGACCGGTCGAGCCGGCACCGGCAAGTCGACCCTGCTCACCTACCTGATCGAAAACACCAAGAAGAAGTTTGCGGTGTGTGCGCCGACCGGTGTTGCAGCGCTGAATGTTTCGGGTCAGACCATCCACTCGCTGTTTGGTTTGCCGCTTGGCCTGCTCGGCACCGAAGACGTGGCTCGCCACCTCGGTCGCCGCAGCCGCGAGGTGCTGCGCTCAATCGAGATGCTCGTGATCGATGAGATTTCGATGGTGAGCGCAGACCTGCTCGACGCCATGAACCGCATGCTTATTGCGGCCCGTGGTCGCAACCGAGGCCCCTTTGGTGGCGTGCAAGTCGTGATGTTCGGCGACCCTTACCAGCTGGCCCCGGTGCCGCCGGGTGATCCGGCCGAGCGCGGCTGGCTTGCCGAGAACTATCAGAGCAACTGGTTCTTCGACGCTCACGTTTGGCGCGACGCCGACCTTGAGCGCTATGAGCTAAACGAGATTTTTCGCCAGCACGACGAGGGTTTCAAAACGATTCTCAACGCGATTCGCGACGGCTCTTGCACGCAAGAAATGCTCGACGAGATCAATCGTTCGGGTAACCGCTTTCCGCCACACGACGACGTGATTCGCCTCTGCACCGTGAACTCAACCGTCGATAACATCAACAGC
>CAIZQQ010000105.1 GCA_903935175.1 uncultured Micrococcales bacterium | reverse complement strand
AGTTGACCTTTTGAAATGCCGAACCCAGCGCGCGTGCGCCAGCAATCATCTTGTCGCGGTCTTTTTTTGTCACCTTGTGACCCAGTAAAAAAGCATTTAGGCACATGAGCCCGACAACTTCGGCCGAACCGTAGACATACTGCTCGAACGATCGCTGGTCGTGACGACTCTTCCAGAGATCCATGCGCATTGATTCAAAAAATGGGCGGATGATGTCGCGGCCAAAGCCGCAGGTGTTTGCGGTGTGGGCAAATGCGTGAACGATGAGGTTGGTGCTGAACCGCTCATCGAGCGAACGATAGGTTTCACGCTCTAGATCGTTGAGCGAACCGTTCGGGTCTACCGACCCACCGGTTGCCTTGGCTTCGGCAGCAGAACCGTCAACCACTTCGTCTGCAACGCGAACCAACGCGTAGATATTTTCAACGTGACGGCGAACCGATGGGGCAAGCAATTTTGAAGCCAAACCAAACGATGTCGAGTAGGTGCGAATGACTTCAGACGATGCTTGTTCGGCAGCGCGAAGGTATAGCGCTAGGCCGGTTGGGTTGGAGGTGGTGTCTGCAGGCTTCACAGTTCGAGATTACAGCCAGTCGCGCTTTTTAAATACCCAGAAGAGTCCGCCCGAAATGAGCAGGATCGCCAAGCTCGAAACCCAGAATCCCCAAGCTTCGTTGAACCCTGGATATGGAATGTTCTGCCCGTAGAAACCGGTGATTGCGGTCGGCACTGCGATGATGGCGGCCCACGAGGTGACCTGTTTCATGATCTGGTTTAGGCGGTTTCCTTGGATGGTGAGGTTCGTTTCGAGCAGCGTTGTTACTAGGTCTCGAAGCGAGTCGGTCCAGTCGGCGACGCGCATGGTGTGATCGTAAAGGTCTTGGTAGTAGGCAATCATGTCGTTGTGCAGAATGTCGCCGTTGTGCTTGATTAGCGGGTTGATCACTTCTCGAATTGGCACCGCAACTCGGCGAAGTTGCACCAGGGCTTTGCGCAGTTCATAAGAACGCTTCTGAATGAGAGTGTCGGTTCGTGCCGGCGCAAACATGATGTCTTCGAGTTTCTCTAGTTCTTCATCGAGCGGCTGCACTATCTCGAAGTAACCGTCGATAACCACGTCGAGCAGCCCCCAGAGCAGAAACGAGGTTCCAAAGCCAGCAAGCTCGGATGATTCATCCCAGCGTTTTTCAACTGGACTCATGTCGAAATCGGTGCCGAGTCGCACGGTGACGACGGCGTTCTTGGTTACGAAGATTCCGATTTCGGCGAGGTTCACCTCGCGGGTTTCTCGGTTAAACTTGGCTTGGTAGAGAGTAATAAATAGGTGCGAGTCGTAGTAATCGAGTTTCGGGCGTTGGCGTCCGTTTAGGGCGTCGTCGACTGCCAGTTCATGAAGATTGAGTTCTTCGGCGAGCTTGTGCAACTCGTCGGGAGTTGGGTCTACTAGGTCAAACCAGACGCAGTGTTTGCCGGTTGCAAAGTCTGAAACTTTCTCTAGGTCGAAGTCCTGTTCAATCAGCTTTCCGCCGAGATAGTGTCTGCTAGATGCCATGCTCAAATACTAGACTTGAGTGCATGCCTAACCACATGAAGCCCCGCAGCCACGTCGTTACCGACGGTATCGAACGCGCAGCGGCACGAGGAATGCTCCGTGCCGTAGGAATGGGTGACGAAGACTGGGTTAAGCCACAGATTGGCGTGGCATCTTCATGGAACGAGGTCACTCCTTGTAACTTGTCGCTCGACCGTTTGGCAGATGCCGCCAAGCAGGGCGTGCACGCAGCAAAGGGTTACCCACTCGAATTCGGCACCATCTCAGTTTCTGACGGCATCTCGATGGGCCACGAGGGTATGCACTTCTCGCTGGTCTCGCGCGAGGTTATCGCCGACTCTGTAGAAACCGT
>CAIZQQ010000104.1 GCA_903935175.1 uncultured Micrococcales bacterium | reverse complement strand
TACGACATCGAGCCGCCTCAAAACAGGCAGTTGTGAAAAGACTCCCCGCACACCCGCCAGAGCCCAGTTACCCTTGCTATCTTTCGATCCTGGGGGAGTTAGCTGAGGTGACGCCGCACGGGGAGTCCATTCGCAATTCTACGCCTTTTCAAAGCAACTAAACTCTTATGAGACAGCCAGCTAAATAGTTAGTTGACTGCAAGGAGAATTCGCCTAGTGGCCTATGGCGCGCGCTTGGACAGCGCGTTGAGTGAAAGCTCTCGGGGGTTCGAATCCCCCATTCTCCGCAGACAAATCAACCCCCGTTAAGGGGGTTTATTTGTTTGCTGGGTTTATGAGGTGTGGATTCGAACGTTCGCGGGTTCCTGAATCGCGGAGCGATTTAGGACCATTCTCCGCCAGCAACCCTCTACTCAAACCTCAGGGCATCGATCGGCTCGAGTTTCGCCGCGGTTCTCGCAGGCCAAACGCCAAAGACAACACCAATGAGCAGGCTGAAGCCCAGGGCCATGGTTACGGTGTCGAGCCTGATCACAAAGACCCAGTCACCGAGCAAAGCTAGGAAGAATGCGGCTATCTCACCCAGAATGAGACCAACCACGCCGCCCGCCAGTGATAGCACGATGGCTTCGATGAGAAACTGCGTGAGAATGTTGCTCTGTTTAGCGCCAATGGCTCTTCGCACTCCGATTTCACGGGTTCTTTCTCGAACTGAAACGAGCATGATGTTCATGATGCCGATTCCACCGACAATCAGGCTGATGGCGGCAATGCCGGTTAGCAAGAGCCCCAAGGT
Source organism: uncultured Micrococcales bacterium (assembly GCA_903935175.1). Classification (GTDB taxonomy): domain Bacteria; phylum Actinomycetota; class Actinomycetes; order Actinomycetales; family Microbacteriaceae; genus Rhodoluna. The sequence continues at coordinate 3,192 of CAIZQQ010000104.1, read as the reverse complement.
TTCGGTGATAGAGCCCACCGCTGCGAGCAACGAAGCCTGGTTCGTGATTGTGTAGCGGGCGTCGGTATCTTGCGCTAGGCCGTAGCGCTCTCGAAGCAGCGAGTCTGCATTTAGTTGAAGTGCATCAACTTGCTCGGGAGTTTTAGCCTGCACCACGATGCTTGAAACGTATGGATACTGACTAAACAGTTTTCGAGCAGCGTCGAGTGTCACATACACTCGCCCACTTGTTCCAAACCCGGCTTGATCGTCTAAGACGCCGACCAAACGAAAATCTTGCCCGTTGAGTTTTACCGTTTTACCGAGCATGTCGGCAGTGAGACCCACATCGTTCGCTGCATCCGCGCCGAAGACGACATCTTTAGCCGAAGCGGCAAACGAGCTGCTCGATAGGTATGAGCCCAGAGCAACCTCTGGTTTCACAGCCTCAAAGTATTGCGATGACACCCCAACCAGGCGCGCTGTAACTCGAGTGTCTTCGGTGGCGATGGTTCCTTCGTTTTGCGCCTGCATGAACATCACAGACACTCCATCGAGTTCGGCCAACGCCCTGGCATCCAGCTCACTCAAGGCATCGGGAGCCATTGCTGTGATGTTAAGTTGGTTGGTGCCGAGAGTCGCGAGCGACTTGTTGATTCCTTGCGAAGCGCCGTCAACGATTGACGTGAGCGCAACAATTGCCGCAACTCCGATGACCACTCCAAGCATGGTCAATAGAGACCTGACCTTGGTAGCCCAGATTCTGTTCAGCGCGAGAGTTGCTGTGCCAAGTAATCTCAACGCACACCTCGCTCGTCACGTTCGATCTGCCCATCGCGCAAAAAGACTCTTCTTGGCGCGCTGGCTGCGATTTCTAAATCGTGGGTAATCAGAACGATGGTTCTGCCCTCTTTGTGTAGGTTTTTCAAAAGATCGATGACAGCCGCCCCGGTTTTTGAGTCGAGTGCTCCGGTGGGCTCATCGGCCAAGACGATGTCTGGGCTCGTAACCAATGCCCTTGCGATTGCCACTCTTTGCTGCTGACCGCCAGAAAGGCGGTTGCGGTCGAAGTTCAACCGGTCGCCAAGACCCAGCTGAGTTAGCATCTCTGCCGCCGACTTCTTCGCCTGTTTGAAGCTGATTCCTTGGTAGAGCAAAGGCGCCATCACATTTTCGATTGCGGTCGTGTTCGGCAGCAATTGAAATTGCTGAAACACGAAACCGATGGCCTTCGAACGTAGGGCCGTGAGTTCGTTGTCGCTCAACTCGCTGGTTGCGTCACCCGCAATCAAAACCGTTCCGGCACTGGGTCTGTCGAGGCATCCGATTAAATTCATCATGGTCGACTTGCCGCTGCCGGATGGCCCGACGATAGCGACAAACTCGCCGCGGTTGATAACCAAGTCAACACCATCTAGTGCGGTTGTGACTTGATCACCGACCAGATAGTCGCGGCGAACTTTTTCTAGCCGAACGACTTCATCGACCATTGTTTGTGGTTCCACGAGGAGGGCCAAACTCGACCGGGGCTGGCACATCGCCAGCTAGGCCGACGATTACCAAATCTCCGGCTTTCAAACCCGAGGTGATTTCGACCAGGCTGTCGCCTCGAGTGCCAAGGGTAACCTTCACGGTTTTGACGCTCTGGCTAGATGTCCCTTTGTTTTCCAAAATCTGAACCTCCGGCAACTCTCCGATGAGAGCGCTCAGAGGAACAGCCAGCACCGAATCAGCGCGCTCCACTTCAATTTCTGCAGTGGCGCTCATGCCAAACCGAGCACCTTCGGGAATCTCATCCACTTCAACCAAGACTTCGTACTGCTTGATGCCGCTGAGCGACCTGGCTACCTGACCAATCGAGAGAACAGAACCTTTGAAAACGGCATTGATTGCATCGAGTTCGATGGTGGCACTTTGACCGACGTCGACCAGATCGGCGTCGTATTCACTTGCGAAAACCGAGACGACCGGTTGAGCGCTACCCACGCTGACGACCTGACCCGAGGTGATTAGCCCCTCGGCGGTGTCAACCGAGCGAACAATACCGTCTGCAATTGCACGAACCCGCACCGATTGCCCGAGTGCGGAGACATAACTGAACAAGAGGTCTCCCTCTTGAACCCGCTCGCCTCTAGTCACTTCGATCTGTGTGATTTCGGCACTGAGGCCGAATTGCACGGGCAGCGCTTCAGAGCCATTTGAAGAGGTGAGAATGGCCTGCTTGCTGGGCCCGTAGGCCAGCAACTGCGACTCGGCCAGCTGCCCATTCGCAGCGACAGTTTTGACTACTGCGGTTGAGTTGACCTCATAGGTTTCATACTCAGTTTGCGCAGTGAGAGCTGGCACAGCGAATGCCGCGATCACTGCAACCAAGAGCACAGCCGAGCCTGACAGCCAAAGCCAACGTCGCTTCTTCATCTGATGGTTCTCCTAAAGCTTCTGGGCAAAGATTTGAATGCCTTAATCAAATGTCTCACACATCTAAATGTGTTGTCTGTGAGTTCGGCGAGAGCGCAATGTTCTCCTGGCGCCAGCCCATAACGCAACACAAATGTGATGTAGCAAATTCGAGAGTCTCTATACATTTAAACGCCCCTGAGTTACATTTCAGGCATGGCAAAAGAACCGGATGATAACCACAAGCTACTCGTACCTGGTCATTGGGTCGAGCGAGTCGAAGAGGTCTTTCACATAGTCCTCGGAGTCTTTCTGTTGGCAATCGCCGCAGCAGCCCTGTATTTCTCAGTCGTGCGCGTTTTCGAAACCGTCCCGTTCTTTCCGACCGGCATGATTCAGGCGATAAACGACATCCTCTTCATCATCATCATTCTTGAGATTTTGCGAACTTTCGTTGCGCGCTACACCGATGGCGTTTTCCAACTGCAAAACTTCTTGATCATCGGCGTGATCGCGGCCGTTCGGCACATTCTCACGGTTGGCGCGTCAATGACTCTCGCTGCGGGTAAAACGCAGGATGAATTTGACCGAGCCGTGATCGAGCTTGGCGTGAGCTCGGGAATCGTCGTGGCTCTCGTGTTCGCCATCTTCCTCTCTAAAGCATCGAGCAGTTTTCAGCCCAAGGCTCTCGAGAGACGCGCAAACAAGGCCTTTTAGACGCGGTTAGCGCTACTAGGCTTTAGCCGTGAATAGTGCACAAGAAAACATCGAGTGGATGCTCGAGAGCGACCCTGCGCTGAAGTGGCAGGTTGAGCG
>CAIZQQ010000103.1 GCA_903935175.1 uncultured Micrococcales bacterium | reverse complement strand
GCGATAATCTCGTTAATGCCCTCTGGCGCTTCGGTCACCGCGTAGGTGAGACCAAAACCGACCAAGATTGACAGACCAATGGCAGCGCCCACGCCTGTGAAGAGCTTCGAAAAGTCGTTGCGGCGACCGATTTTAACCAGGTAACCCGCCAAGATTCCGACAATTAGGGCCGCTTCGAGGCCTTCACGGAGTCCGATTAGGAAATTTGCGAGCATTTAGGGTCTTTCTTTGGCTTACTTAGGGTTACCTAACAAGAACAGTTTACTTAGGGTTGCCTAACTTCGGCAAGTGCTTGGCCCAAAAGTCTTGAAACACCGCTTACCGGTGCTCGGCTGGAATATAGTTAGTTGTATGTCCAAACCGTCATTCAAGCCGAAGCGCCTTCTATTGGTGCACGCGCATCCAGATGACGAAAGCCTGTTCACCGGTCACGTGATTGCAAAAGCCATCAGGGATGGCGCAGAGGTAATGGTGCTCACGCTCACCCGCGGTGAACGCGGTCGAATGAAACTTGAAGAACTAAAGGCGCTCGAGGGTAACCTTTCGGCGGTGGGTGCGTTCCGTGCATCCGAGTTGAAAAACGCGCTGGCAGAACTCGGCGTAAAAAACCACAAGTTTGCCGGCACACGAGCCTACCTAGACTCCGGTTTCAAGCTGAACCCGTGGGGTCGCGCCACCAAGCCTAAAGACCTAGACGAAATGGCCCTGTCGGCCGTATCGACCGCCGTGATCAGCGAAGACATTTACCAAGTTTTGACTAAGTTCAAGCCAGACTACCTGGTCACCTACAATCGCCGCGGTGGCTTTGGCCACCCAGACCACAAGCGCGCCAACGAGGCATCGGCGATGGCCATGCGACGCTATGCCCGTGAACGTCGCGGCCGCGCACCACAGTTTTGGGTTATTGCTGAAGGCAGGGAACGTTTTGACGTGGCTATTGGTGATGCCGAGACCTCCGAAGTGAAAAAGGCTGCACTGGCCGCCCATGCCTCACAAATCGCCGTTTTTAAAGAGACTTACTCGATTGTTTCGGGCAAAGAGATTCGCTACGACCGCCCCGAGCGGTTGCGAAAGTCTTCGATCAGACCATTCCAGTGGATCAAACCGGTGGCGTTAGCGCTTTGGGCCTTACCGCTCGGTGTTCTGCTCACAGTAGTCGGCACAATGCTGCACACCATCACCGCGGATGACACTGCTTCGACGCCAATTGGTCTTTACGTGGCACTCGGCATAACAGCGCTTCTAGCTCTTGCTCTTCGTTTGCTGCGCGAGAGTCGCGGAGCGCTATACCTAATGACCATGACCTTGATTGGCTCATTGTTCTGGCTCAGTGACGAAAACAATCCAACCGGATTTTCAGTTGCCAAGAACGACATCGGCACCTGGTGGTTCTATGGTTCGATGGCAATCTGTGCGCTTGTCATGCTATTTCCGCGCTTGAGCTCGAGAAGCCTAAAACGCGGAACATCTGGGCACCGCTAACAGTTATTCAGTTCGGGTCAATGGTTTAATTGACCTAGTTTTTTGAGAGGAACATTCGTGACTTACGTAATCGCTCTGCCGTGCGTTGATGTCAAAGACAAGGCCTGTATCGAAGAGTGCCCAGTCGACTGCATCTACGAAGGCGACCGCATGCTCTACATTCACCCGGATGAGTGCGTTGACTGTGGCGCTTGCGAGCCGGTTTGCCCGGTTGAGGCGATTTACTACGAGGATGACCTACCAAGCCAGTGGGCCGATTACTACAAGGCAAACGTCGAATTCTTTAGCGAGATTGGTTCACCTGGCGGCGCTGCCAAGGTTGGCAAGATTGATGCCGATCACGCAGTTGTCTTGGCTCTGCCACCACAGGGCGAATAGCCAGTGTTTGACCGCCTGCCCGAGTATCCCTGGGAGCAACTGAAGCCCTACGCAGAAAAAGCTCGTGCTCACTCTGGCGGACTGGTCGACCTTTCTGTTGGTTCTCCTGTAGACCCAACTCCCGAAATCATTCGAGCTGCTCTCGAAGCTGCATCTAACTCGCCCGGCTATCCATCAACCGGTGGTTCACCTGAGTTCAAAGCCGCCGTCGTCGAGTGGTTTGCCCGACGACGCCAAGTGAGCGGTCTCACTCCTGCAAACGTCATGCCGAGCATCGGGTCAAAAGAGCTGATTTCTTTCTTGCCACTTCTTTTGGGCCTCGGCAAGGGTGACGTCGTTGTTCAACCAAAAGTGGCCTACACCGCATACATCGTCGGCGCTGCATTGGTCGACGCCGAAATCGTGAGCGAAGACGACCCGAGCCTTTGGCCAGCGAACACCAAATTGATTTGGATCAACAGCCCCGGCAACCCCGACGGTCGCGTGCTCGATGTTGACCGGATGAAGGCCGCGGTTGAGCGCGCGCGTGAACTGGGAGCGGTTCTGGCCAGCGATGAGTGCTACGCAGAACTCGGCTGGGATGACTGGTCGAACAAGTTGATTCCCTCGGTGCTAGACCCTCGAGTTTGCGGTGGCGATTACACGAACATCCTCGCTCTCTATTCGCTTAGCAAGCAGTCGAACATGGCCGGCCATCGTGCCGCTTTTGCTGCAGGCGATGCGGCGCTGGTCAAGTCGCTCGTGAACATTCGCATGCACGCCGGTTTGAACACTCCGGCACCTGTGCAGCATGCGATTGCCGTGGCGCTCGGTGATTATGAGCACGTGGCCAGAGAGAAAGAAATTTACCGCGCGAGACGTGAAATTCTTCTGCCCGCCGTCAAGGCATTCGGCTTCGAGGTTACCGACAGTGAAGCGGGTCTTTACATTTGGGCAACACTCCGTGAAGACTGCTGGACCACGGTGGCGCGCATGGCCGAGTTGGGCATCCTCGTTGCACCTGGTTCGCTCTATGGAGAAAGCTCGTTAAAGCATGTCAGGTTCGCTCTCACTGCCACCGACGAGCGCATAACCGAGGGCGCTAGACGCCTAGAAAATGCCCTAGGCTTGAACCACCGCTAAGACCTTAGGAGTACCGTTGACCGACCAGGTTAATGCCGACAAAGTCACCCTGAACTATCCGGGTGGAACTGCAGAATTTCCGATTCTGCCATCAGCCGCTGGCGACGACGTTATTGACTTCTCAAAGCTCAATGCTGCAACCGGTCTGAACGCGTTCGACCAGGGTTTTGTCAACACCGCCTCGACCAAATCGGCCATCACCTACATCGATGGCGACGAGGGCATCTTGCGTTATCGCGGATACCCGATCGAAGAACTTGCCGGTCAGAAAACTTTCCTCGAAGTTGCCTTCCTACTCATCTACGGTGAGTTGCCGAGCGAATCTCAACTTGCAGATTTTGACGGCCGTATTCGTCGCCACACCCTGATTCACGAAGAGTTGAAAAACATCTTCCACGCAATGCCGCAGAACGCGCATCCGATGTCTGTTCTGGCTGCTGGAGCATCTGCGCTATCTACGTTCTACCAGGACTCTCTGGACCCACACGACGAAGAGCAGGTTGAACTTTCGAGCATTCGCATGTTGGCGAAGATGCCTGTGCTAGCTGCTTATTCTTACAAGAACTCGCTTGGTCAGGCCCTGCTTTACCCTGACAACTCACTCGGCTTCGTCGAAAACTTCTTGCGCATGAGCTTTGGCAACATGGCCGAGCCTTACCTGCAAAACCCGGTGGTAACCAAGGCCCTCGACACCCTGTTCATTCTGCACGCCGACCACGAGCAAAACTGCTCGACCTCGACCGTTCGTTTGGTGGGCTCTTCACAGGCCAACTTGTTCGCCTCGGTTTCGGCCGGAATTTCGGCACTCTTTGGCCCGCTTCACGGTGGAGCCAACGAAGCCGTTCTCGAAATGCTTACCAACATTCGCGATTCGGGTGATTCGGTTCAGCGTTACGTCGAGCGCGTGAAGAACAAAGAAGACGGCATTCGTCTGATGGGCTTTGGTCACCGCGTCTACAAGTCGTTCGACCCTCGCGCCAAGATTGTCAAGGCAACCGCCGACCGCGTTCTTGCCGAGCTTGGCGTTAGTGACCCGCTGCTCGACATTGCCAAAGAGCTTGAGACCGCAGCGCTGGCCGACGACTATTTCGTCGAGCGCAAGCTTTACCCGAACGTCGATTTCTACACCGGCGTCATTTACAAGGCAATGGGATTCCCGACACGTATGTCTACCGTGCTTTTCGCAATTGGCCGACTACCAGGCTGGATCGCTCACTGGCGCGAAATGAACCAAGACCCTGCCACCAGAATCGGCCGCCCTCAGCAGCTTTACATCGGTGCGCCAGAGCGTCACATTTAGTCGTTCGAGGCTGCTCTAGTTCGAATAGAAATACAGCACGGTATCGCCGTAGCTTTTTTCTTCATCAAGTTTCAAGTATTTCGGCGCACTCACAGCGCCAGAGCGGCTCGATCGCTCAACCACCACCACAGCATCCGCGTTCAAATGAGCCTCTAGCGCCGTCAAGTTGGCCGTCACCTCTTCGTTCGTGACCTCGTATGGCGGGTCGATGAAAACGATGTCGAAGCGCGTGGATGCTTCGCCGGCCAGCATCGAAGCAACCGACTTGTTCACAACCTTGGTTTCGGCCTCGAGTTCTTCGTCTTGCAGGGCCTTCTGCACCAGGCGGGCATTTGCCACGCACACGGCCGCCGCCTTGCCGTCGCGCTCAACCATCCAGGCCACGCTTGCGCCGCGACTGACGGCCTCCAAGGCGAGTGCCCCGGTTCCGGCATAAAGGTCAAGAATGTGACTCGACTCGAGCAAATCGCGGGCTTCAAGCTTTGAAAACAGGCTTTCGCGAATGCGGTCGGAGGTTGGTCTGGTGGTTTTGGCCGGCGAAACGAGTTTTCTCGAGCCCGCGATGCCTCCGATAATTCTTGTCATGTCTAGCATTGAACCATGCTTTTACCTCTTGAGCCGCTAGACCGCGTTTTGGGTGACCGAACCGCCAAGTCTTTCGCGCGCCATTTGGGGCTTAAAACCGTTGCCGACCTGCTCACCCACTATCCGCGGCGCTATTCTTCGCGCGGCGAGCTGACCCCCATCGCTGACCTGCCGATAGGGGAGTCGGTGTCGATCGTGGCCGAGATTGTCGATGTGCGAGAGCGACGGATGACGGGGCGCAAGGGCAGCATTCTCGAGGTGCGCATCACCGATGGCAACGGCGTGCTTTCGCTTACGTTTTTCAACCAGGCCTGGCGAGCTCAGACGCTCAAGCCGGGCGTTCGTGGGCTTTTCGCCGGCAAGATCGGCGCTTATCAGGGCAAACTGCAGCTAACCCACCCCGATTATGAGCTGTTTGCCGAAGAGGTAGACCAGAGCGCGGCAAAAGCCTGGGCAGACCTGCCGATTCCGATTTACCCGGCCGCTTCGGCGGTTACCACGTGGATGATAGCCCGAGCCATGGGCGTCGTGCTAGACACTCTCGCCCCGATCGAAGACGAGGTGCCGGCTGAAATCGCGAAGGCTGAGGGCTTGCTTGACCTGTCTGATGCGATTGCGAAAATTCACCGACCTGCCGTGGCCACCGATTGGCAGGCGGCGCGAGACACGCTTCGGTTTCACGAGGCTTTCTTGCTGCAAGCCACGTTGCTCAAGCGTCGAGCCGAAAACTCGCACACCAAAACCACGTCGCGAGTTCCGACTTCGGGCGGTGCCCTAGAGACCTTCGACGCTGCACTGCCCTTCGAGTTGACGCGAGGTCAGGTTGAGATCGGGCAACAGATTCTCGAAGATCTGAGCGCCGAGCATCCGATGAATCGCCTTTTGCAGGGTGAAGTTGGTTCGGGTAAGACCCTGGTTGCGGTTCGCGCCATGCTTGCCGTTGCCGACTCGGGCGGCCAGTCTGCGCTGATTGCCCCAACCGAGGTGCTGGCATCGCAGCACTTTGCCTCGATCGAGCGCACTTTGGGTAGCGAGCTCGCCAAAAAGGTTGGTCTCACGCTGCTCACCGGTCAGCAGTCGGTTGCCGATCGCAAGCGCGCGCTGCTGCAGATAGTCAGCGGCAAAGCGCAGCTGGTGGTTGGCACTCACGCCCTGATTGCCGACAAGGTTGAGTTTCTTGACTTAGGTCTCATCGTGGTCGACGAACAGCACCGCTTCGGAGTTGAGCAGCGCGAGGCCCTGCGCCTCAAGGGCAAGCTGCCCCCTCACGTTCTGACCATGACGGCGACGCCGATTCCTCGCACACTCGCGGTCACCGTGTTTGGCGACCTAGATGTCTCGACCCTCACCGAGTTGCCGGCCGGTCGCAAAGAAATCACCAGCCACGTCGTGCAAATCAATCAGGGCGGTCTAGTCGCCAGAGTTTGGGCGCGCGTTGCCGAAGAGGTTGCAGCCGGGCGACAGGCCTTCGTGGTTTGCCCGCGAATCGATGAGACAGATGCCGAGCCAGAGATAGCCGAAGGGTTTGTCGACGAAGAGGATGTTTCGGCCGAAGACCTGGTCGAAATGGCCACCCCGACCGAACCCAAAGCGCCGCTCGCCGCAGCGCTGAGCGTTGCCGAGGGGTTGAAACTCAACCCAACCCTCGCTGGCGTCAACATCGACGTTTTGCACGGGCGAATGAGTTCGGAGCAAAAGGCCGAGGTGATGGCCCGCTTTGTGGCCAAAGAGATCGACGTTCTGGTGAGCACCACGGTCATCGAAGTTGGTGTCGATGTGCCAAACGCGACGGTCATGGTCGTGCTCGATGCCGACCGCTTCGGAATCTCACAGTTACACCAACTACGCGGCCGAGTGGGCCGTGGCGGGCTACCAGGGCTATGCCTGTTGCTCACCACAGCCGAGCCCGGCACGGTTTCACTCGAGCGCCTGACTGCCGTCGCGTCAACCACCGATGGCTTCAAACTGAGCGAAATAGACCTCGAGCTGCGTCGCGAAGGCGATGTGCTTGGCAAATCGCAGTCGGGGGGTCGTTCATCGCTCAAACTGCTCAGAGTGGTTCAAGACGCAGCGCTGATTGGTGAAGTGCGCGTCATGGCTGCCGCAGTGTTCGAAGCAGACCCGACCCTCGAGAAGCACCCGGCGCTAGCCACAGCGCTCGAGCGAATCGACCAACAGGCGCAAGAAAACCTAGCCAAGACTTAGAACACACCCATCGCAACAGACACCCCGTCACAGGTAACCTAGAGGCATGCCAAAAATCGCTGTTTACCCAGGGTCGTTCGACCCGTTCACCGTTGGGCACCTCGACATCGCCGAGCGTGCCAGTGAACTTTTCGACGAACTCGTCATCGCGGTGGTTCACAACCCAAACAAGACACCAATGTTTTTGCTGGTCGACCGGGTTGAGTTGGTAGAACAGACCCTCGCCGAGGCCGGCTTGTCGGGCATCCGCGTTGTTGCTCTCGAATCTGGGCTGCTGGTCGATTTGTGCACGGATGTTGGTGCCGACGTAATCGTCAAGGGCGCGCGTTCTGCCACCGATGTCGATTTCGAGTTTCCGATGGCGCAGATTAACCGCGAATTGAGTGGCATCGAAACCGCGATTTTGATCTCTGCACCAGAACTTTCGCATGTTTCATCGAGCCTGGTTCGCCAACTCGCGCAAAACGGGGGAGATGTGAGCAAATACGTCGCCAAGCCGGTTCAAAAACTTATCGAAAAGAAATTTAAAAACAAATGAGTGAAGTACTACAGATTTCGGTGCACGATTTGATCAACAAGCCGGGCACGATGCGTGAAAAGCAACTGGATGTTGTGACCGATGAGCCGATGGCAAACTTCGCGATCGGCATCCCAGCGGGTTCAACCATCGAGATTGACGCACGTTTTGAGTCGGTTCACGAAGGCATTTTGGTGACCGGAGACGCATTTGCAACCGCGT
>CAIZQQ010000102.1 GCA_903935175.1 uncultured Micrococcales bacterium | reverse complement strand
CGACCGGTGCTTTCATCGGCTTCGTGCTGAGCCTGTTCTCTCCGGTGCCAGAAGGTGCCGACGCGTCATCCATCGCGGTTTCAAATGTGATTCAGCCTGTTCTAATCGCCGCCGGTATTGGCATGATCTTCAACATTGTTCGATTTGCAATGTCACGCAACAAGCGCAGTTTCATGAGCTCGTCGATGGTGATGGCCAAAGAATACGAAGTTCAGGTGCCGAGCAACTTGTTGGCACAGGCTAGAGAAGCTGCCGCTAAGCCAGCTGAAGGTGTGTAGCCACGTGACTGCATTCAATGTTTCACCCGAGGTAGCCGTAGCGCTCGCCGAGGGTCGCCCGGTCGTAGCTCTCGAGTCGACCATCATTTCGCACGGCCTTCCTCGGCCACGCAACCACGAAGCCGCCATCGAGTTCGAGCAAATTCTTCGCGACCAGGGCGTAACTCCGGCCACCATCGCCATTCTCGACGGGGTACCGCAGATTGGTCTTGATGCCAAGGGCGTCGATCGAATCGCCAACGAAGATCTCGCCAAGGCCAGCGTTCGCGACATCCCGATTCTCAGCGCAAAACGCGCTAGCGGTGCAACCACCGTTGCCGCAACCGCTCACCTCGCCTCACTCGCCGGAGTGCGCGTATTCGCAACCGGTGGTCTCGGTGGAGTTCACCGCGGCGCAATCGACACCTTCGACGAGTCGGCCGACCTCAGCACCCTTGCCGTCACGCCGATCACGGTGGTTTCGGCGGGAGTCAAGTCGGTGCTCGACATTCCAGCCACCCTCGAGCGTCTCGAAACACTCAGCGTTCCGGTTATCGGCTACAAGACCCGCGAATTTCCGGCCTTCTGGCTAACCAAATCGGGCTTCACGCTCGACTGGTCGCTCGACAGCGCTGCCGAGATTGCACTTGCAATGCATGCTCAAGATGAGCTTGGTCACGGTCAGGGCATAGTGGTGGCCAATCCGATTCCCGAGCACCTTCAGTGGGATCCGGCCGAACACGATCGCGTCATTCAGATTGCCTTCAAGGCGGCCGACGCTGCCGGTGTCACTGGCAAAGCCGTTACCCCGTTCTTGCTCGGTTTTATTGTCGGCGAATCTGGCGGCCGCAGTCTCGAGGTCAATCTCGACCTCGCCCGCAACAACGTGCGCTTGGCAGGCCAAATCGCCACCGCCTGGTCGGCTCTCAAGGCCTAGAACATGAGCGCTTCGCTTCTGGTAATCGGCGATGTGATCGACGACATCATCGTGGTTCCAGAGCACGCAATTCGACCCAACACCGACACCAACGCTCGCATCGAGAAAACCCTCGGGGGTTCGGCCGCGAACGTTGCGGCGTGGGCTGCGTCCGGCGGAGCATCCGTGCAATTTATCGGATGCGTCGGCCAAGACGACCTCGCCCGAAACGAGTCGAACTTTGCCACAGCCGGAGTCTCGGCCAGGCTTCAGGCGAGCGACCGCGCTACCGGCTCAATCGTGGTTTTGGTCGATGGCGATTCGCGTTCGATGCTCACCGACCGCGGTGCCAATCAAGATTTGAACCTCGACGCGATCGAGGCTGAACTGGCTGACGCCAAGGTTGTTTACCTGAGCGGATACGCGCTGCTCGGCAAGAGCGTCGAATCGGTGCTCGGGCTGATCAAGCGGGCTCACGAGCACGGCGCGCTGGTGGCCGTCGACCCCGGCTCAACCGGCTACATCGAAGATTACGGCGTCGAGCGCTACCGAGAGTTGCTAAAGCACGTGGATGTTTGCTTTCCGAATCTCGAAGAAGCCGAACTGCTGCGGCTCGATGGTCAGTTGCCGTTGCTAGTCATCACCGATGGTGAACGTGGTGCCACTTCGCAACTCGGCGATGGCGAAGAACTTAGGGCGTCGGGCTTGACGGTCGCCTCGGTCGATCCAACCGGTGCTGGAGACGCATTCTGTGGCGCGTTCTTGGCAAAATTTGCAGAACTGGGTGCCGGGCTCAACGACTCCGCCGCCATCAAGGTTGCGCTCAACGCAGGCGTTGCGGCAGGGGCTAAGGCCGTAACGACCTTAGGCGCACGCCCAAGTCTTTAGGCGAAGCGCGCCATCCAAGCTTCAACATCATCTGGCTTGCGTGGCAGTGCAGCACTCAAATTCTCGACACCGGTTTCGGTGACCAAAACGTCGTCTTCGATGCGAACACCGATGCCACGAAGTTCTTCTGGAACCAGCAGGTCATCCGGCTGAAAGTAGAGGCCGGGTTCGATGGTGAAAATCATGCCGGGCTTTAGCTCTTGCTCTAGGTAAAGTTCGCGACGAGCCTGCGCACAGTCGTGAACGTCGAGGCCAAGGTGATGGCTGGTTCCGTGAACCATCCAGCGACGGTGGTGCTGATTTTCTGGCTTGAGCGAATCTTCGGCGGTGAGCTCCATCAGGCCCCAGTCGGCGGCCTTGGCGGCAATTACCTTCATCGCGGTGGCGTGTAACTCGCGAAATTTCACGCCTGGCTTAGCGATTGCGAAAACGGCATCGGCCGCTTCGAGAACAGCGTCGTAAACCTTGCGCTGAGCTGGGCTGAACTTGCCGTTCACCGGCAGGGTGCGGGTGACGTCGGCGGTGTAGAGGCTCTCTACCTCGACACCTGCATCGAGCAGCAAAAGCTCATCGCCGCGAATTGGGCCGTCATTGACGATCCAGTGCAGAATGCAGGCGTGAGCGCCAGCAGCGGCGATGGTGTCATAGCCAAGGTCATTGCCCTCGATGCGGGCGCGTGAATAGAAAGCGGTCTCAACCACTCGCTCGCCGCGTTAGTGACCGATGGCGTCTTTCATGGTTCGGGCAACCTGTTCGAAACCGCTCACCGATGCTGCAACTGCCTTGCGCATTTCGGCGATTTCCCACTCGTCTTTGACAAAGCGAATCTAGCTGGCGCATTCGAGTAGCTTTTCGTCGCTGCCTGCCTCTTCGCTGATGCGCACGATGTCGGCGTTCGAGTTTTCAGACAGGAAT
>CAIZQQ010000101.1 GCA_903935175.1 uncultured Micrococcales bacterium | reverse complement strand
TGTGTTTGTAACCGCGCCCGGCGCCAAACCGAAACTCTGCCCAACCTGCTGCGTTCGCATCGTTTTCGATGAACACTGGGGCAGAGATCTTGGCTTGCAGCTTTTCTTTGAGCGGCTCATTGCGCCAATTGAGGTTCGGTGAATACACGATCGTTGCTCGCTCAGCGTCGATAAAACCGGCAGCCGCGACTCCAACTCCCTCAACTTGAACACCCTCAGCCAACTCGTTTACCAAGCCCACAACTGCTTCGGCGATTGCGTTGGCATCGTTTGCAGGGGTCGGAACGCGAGAGTCACGAATGATTGATCCATCGGCCGCAACCAATGCACCGGCAATTTTGGTGCCGCCGATGTCAATACCAATCGTGTACATGAAGTCCTTTTGCCAGGTGCCTAAATGAAGCTCTGTGTAAGTTTAGCCAAGTGTCGGAAATGAACTAGATACTTTCGCTCTTGTACATAGTGACTATTCGCTATTTCACGCATAGGATTTTTCTAAACCTAAAAAGGAGCGGCATGCAACAGTACGAGATTCCACGTCACATTACTTCAGACGCATCTGACAACATCACCGACCTTTTGGTTGAACGCGTCAAGAAAACTCCAAATCTTCCTCTCTATGGCGTTCAAAACGAAGCCGGAGAATGGCTTTCAATCACCGCTATTGAATTTGAAACACAGGTAAAGTCCCTGGCGAAGGGTCTCATTTCTGCTGGTATCCAACCGGGTCAAGCCGTTGCTATCATGTCTCGCACCCGCTATGAGTGGAGCCTCGTCGACTTCGCCATTTGGTACGCCGGTGCCGTGTCGGTGCCCATCTACGAAACTTCTGCCCCTGCGCAGATGGAATGGATTCTTTCTAACTCAGACTCGGTAGCGCTCTTTATTGAGAACGCCGAGCACTTGAAGCGCTACGAAGAGATCAAGAACAACACTCCTCTCGTTCGCACCGTGTGGCGCTTTGATCAGAAAGACATCGAAAACCTAAGTGCTCTTGGCAAAGATGTGTCTGATGAACAACTCGAAGCTAGACGCCGCTCGGCAAAGCTAGCCGATCTCGCTACCCTGATTTACACCTCTGGAACCACAGGAAAGCCGAAAGGCTGCGAGCTAACCCACGAAGGTTTCGTTGAACTTTCGCGCAATGCACAGGTCGAGCTTCCAGAAGTTCTTTGGGAAGGCACTTCGACCCTGCTCTTCTTGCCAATGGCACACGTTTTCGCCCGTTTCATCGCGGTGATCGCCATTCATTCCGGTGTCAAGGTTGGCCACCAACCAGACGCCAAGAACGTCGCACCGGCAATGGCAAGCTTCCACCCAAACTTCTTGCTCGCTGTGCCCCGCGTTTTTGAAAAGGTCTACAACAGTGCTGAGCAAAAAGCTGAGGCCGGCGGCAAGGGCAAGATTTTCCGCGCCGCCGCGGATGCAGCAGTTGCTTGGTCAATGGCAGATGAGGCCGGCAAGGTGCCACTAGGCCTTGCACTCAAGCACAAGCTCTTCGACGCCTTGGTTTACAAGAAACTACGTGCCGCCATGGGTGGCGAAGTGAAGTACGCGGTCTCGGGTGGTGCACCACTCGGCAGTCGTCTCGGCCACTTCTACCGCGCTATCGGCCTCACGGTGCTTGAAGGTTATGGTTTGACCGAAACCACCGCACCTGCAACCATCGGGCGTCCATCCAAGGTGAAAATTGGCAAGGTTGGCTATGCGCTGCCGGGCACCAAAGTTGCAATCGCCGAAGACGGCGAGATTCTTCTAGCGGGCTACAACATCATGCGCGGCTACTGGAGAAACCCTGAAGCAACCGCAGACGCCATTCGCAATGGCTGGTTCCACTCGGGAGACATTGGCGAACTAGATAGCGATGGCTTCTTGAGCATCACCGGTCGCAAGAAAGAACTATTGGTTACCGCCGGCGGAAAGAATGTCGCGCCGGCTCCACTTGAAGACCCGCTACGCGCCAACCCGCTAATTGGTCAAGCCGTTGTTATTGGAGACCAGAAGCCATTCATTGCAGCTTTGATTTCGCTAGATGCCGAGATGCTTCCAATCTGGCTGGGTAACAATGGCGGAGACAAGTCGATGTCGGTCTCAGAAGCTGCAAAGACTGACCTGGTTCGCAACGAGGTTCAGCGTGCGGTCGACGAAGTGAACCGTTCGGTTTCTAAGGCTGAGTCGATTCGCAAGTTTGTGATCATCGAGACCGAACTAACCGAAGAGTCAGGTCACCTAACTCCATCGCTGAAAATCAAGCGAAACCAGGTTATGAGCGACTTCTCCCCAGTTGTCGACGAAATCTACGGATCGGGTCCTTCAACGGTTGAGGCTGCGGTCAACGGCTAGTTGACAGATAGCTAAACCAACTAACCCTTCAAGAACCAATCGGTTTCGCGAAGTTTCTTCATCGCATCACGCCGTTCGTCGATCTCTAGACGATCGAGGTAAACGTTGCCGTCTAGGTGGTCACATTCGTGTTGCATTGCCTGTGCCATCAGCCCTTCGGCCGCAATAGTGATGGTTGATCCATCGAGAAGTTGGCCTCGAACCACGACTTTTTCGTATCGAGGAGTTGGGTGCCACAGGCCCGGAACAGACAGGCATCCCTCATCGATCGGATTGAGTTCTCCGATCGTTTCAACAATTTCTGGGTTGATCAGATAGCCCAGTTCCCCGTGAACGTTATAACTGAAGGCACGAAGTGACACTCCGATTTGAGGGGCGGCAACCCCGGCTCTGCCGGGCAACTGGGTAGTTTCGAGTAAATCTTCAATCAACGCGGATGCTGCGGCGAAGTCGGTTATGTAATCGCAAGCTGTTTTGAGTACAGGGTCGCCGAAAAGGCGAATTTCACGAACAGCCAAGGCCCTAAGCGTTGTCGCGCAGTGCGTCGACGACTAGTGCTGCAAGTTCGCGGGCAGCTTCTTGAGTGCCCTTCTGCAACTCGCTGAACTTGATAACCGAACCGGCAGCCAGTGACGGGTCGTAAGGAATGCGAACTACTTCACGAACTCGAGTTCTGAAGTGCTGTTCAATCTCGTCAAGCTTTACCAGCTGCGTTGCCTGGGTCGCGGTGTTTAGTGCCACGATCGAGTTTCTGACCAGGTTGCCATAACCGTTCGCTTCGAGCCAGGTAAGCGTTTCAGAAGCGAGGCGTGCCTCATCTACCGAGCCACCCGAGACAATGACTAGACCACTGGCACGCTGAAGAGTTGGGCGCATCACCGAGTGCACGATACCGGTACCGCAGTCGGTCAAGACAATCGAGTAGTAACGTGCAGCCATGTCGGCAACAACGTTGTAGTCACCCTCGTCAAAGGCTTCAGAAAGCATTGGGTCAGAGTCTGAAGCCAGCACATCTAGGCGGGTAACGTCACGCGAAACCATGGTTGAGAAATCGGTGAATCCGTCAACAGCCGAGGCGCGGTTTACCACGTCGCGAACAGTGAAGCGAGTCGACTTGCTAACGCGTTCGGCCAAGGTGCCGCGGTCTGGGTTGGCGTCGATTGCAATAACGCGGTCTTCGCGAACCATCGAAAGCGCCATGCCAAGCAGGGTTGTGACTGTGGTCTTACCCACTCCGCCCTTGCGAGTTAGAACTGGAACGAACTTTGCTCCACCCTCTAGCGCCATTCCGATGCGAGCATCAATCGCCTTGCGTTCGCGAACCTTACGCGAGTCACCCAGGTTGATGGTTTTGAGCGAAAGAAAGTAAAGAAAACGTCTGAATCCCGAGGTTGGGGCGATGCGGTTTTTTGAGGTGGTGTCAATCAGGCGATCTGCGGTCAGCATTGCAGCTGGCTCAGGCTGGTCGAACGATTCACCACGAAGGCTGTCGCGACGAGAGTAGTTGGTGCGTCGAGTCAGAGGCTGCTCTGCTGGCGCTTCGACGACTACACGTGGCTCTTCGCGAATGATTTCAACGCTGGCCGTGGCAGGAGTAACGTCTACGGTTCCAGCGTCGATTCCGGCGTCGCCGAGAGAGTGAGAACGCACTAGCTCCTGGTCAGACCCCTCGGTCTCGCCCGAAGGCTGGTTCTCTTGATCGTCAAACTTGTCGTTGAAACCCACGTTGCTCCTGAATTGTTAGCGTGCTCTCCCCCAGAGTTACTTAGGCAAGTCTAACCGAGGTTCCTTAAAGCACACATGTTCTTTGGGTTGCGTTACTCGGCTTCGATGACCAACAACAGGTCGCCAGCATCCACGCTTTGAGTCTTTGTAATCGCGATTCGACGCACCACACCCGCTGCGCTTGCCGTGATGGTTGCTTCCATTTTCATCGCCTCGATGGTGGCAACTGCCTGGCCAACCTCAATGTGTGCGCCCTCGACGGTCGCAAGTGTCACGACGCCCTGGAATGGCGCGGCAACGTGACCTAAGTTCTTGAGGTCGGCTTTCTCGGCCTGCGGGGCGTTCGAGACAATCTTTTTATCACGGATGTTGATTGGTCGAAGTTGCCCGTTGAGTGTGGCCATCACGGTTCTGAAGCCCTTGGCGTCAGGCGTA
>CAIZQQ010000100.1 GCA_903935175.1 uncultured Micrococcales bacterium | reverse complement strand
TGTGTGGCTTGGTCGTAGATGGATGCTTGGGCTACGGCCTGCGCAGTGAATTCGGCAGCCGGCGCAAACACGCGGTGCTCTTCGAATAAGTTCTCAATTGCGTCGGATTGCGACATCCATGTCTCTCTCTATTGCTAAACAAAAGGCTAACGGGTTTGCAAGCGGTGATTTTGGGTGAGAATCGCCTGAAATGTATGAAATTGATAACGGTTGCGGTTTATAGTTATCTAGTCGAGCTTCGGCTCGACCCGCGGCACCGGTTCCCCCCAATGCGGTGCCGCCAGGCGGTAGTCCTTCCCCCAAGGGCTACCGCCCCCTTTTTTAACCTCGAGCCTGTCCCCACTAAAGTTCTGGTTTGGCAACTTATCGGACTTACTCACAACTTTCTTGGTTGTGGTTCGATGGCCCAAAAACTCTGGCAATTTCTTTGCATGCAGCTCGCTCCGGCACTTCGAAATTTGATGAATGACGCGCAGATCACCGACATTGTGCTCAACGGCGTGCGAAGTGTCTTGGTGCGCAGTGCTGGTCGGTGGTTCTCGGCTGAGTTGATTTTTTCAGAGGCAAGCGAATTACAAGATTTTGCCATCGACCTAGCCGAGTCGGTAAATCAAACTCTCAATTTCAAAGAACCCTTTGCCAGTTTTGTCGCGGGTGGTTGGCGAATAAGTGCGGTGTTATCGTTTGGCGTTTGCTCTGAAACCAACGTCACCTTTAGGCGCGTTTCAGGGGCCGAGGGCGCATCATCACCAGACCAGTTATTCACCGACCTACGCTCTATCGACTTGCTGACCAAGATAAAACACCTCATGGATGCTCGGCAGTCCGTTCTTATCGCGGGCTCAGCCGGCTCTGGCAAAACCACGTTGCTCAGAGCATTGCTCAGACGTTACCCAGCCGAACGCATCATCACAATTGAAGACGTTGCCGAACTGAACCTTGGTTTACCCAACTCGGTCGGTTTGCTCTCTCGCGAGCCCAACGCCGAGGGGGTCGGTGCCGTGAGTTTGAGTTCGCTACTGTCTCACGCACTGCGCATGAGTCCCGATCGCATTGCTCTCGGTGAGGTTCGTTCGGTCGAACTGGTTGCAATGCTTGATGCGCTAAACACGGGCCACTCAGGTGCGGGTGCAACGATTCACGCCAACTCGCTCGAAGATGTAGCCAGTCGAATCGAAGCGCTTGGGCTTCGGGCGGGGTTGCCGCTGCCCGTGATTGCTCGGCTAGCCGAGTCGGCGCTCGGGCTGGTGGTATTCGTTTCGGCTATCGGTGGTTACAAAATCGAGGCAGTGGGCGTGCCTCGGGTAACTTCATCCGACTTGCAGGTGATTCCACTTGGCTGACTCAACCTCACAACTCGAACGAATCATCATGCAGCTTGAATCTGGGCATCGTTTAGAGCCACAAGCGCTTGCCTCAATCGAAACCGATGCAGAGGTGAGCAAGCTCGTCGCCGTTTGCCGAAGCTCTGGAGCACCGATGCTCGAAGCACTTAGGTCGCTTCAATCGGCCAGGGCGCAGGCAGCCAATACCGCGCAAGAGTTGCTTGCCGAACTCGCTGGCCCACAGGCCACCGTCAAGTTGGTCACCTGGCTTCCGGTGGGGGTGGTCGTGCTTGCGCAGGGCCTTGGCTTCGACATCCTCGGTGCTTTGCTGGGCAATCTTCTGGCACAGCTTTCGGTGATAGCCGGGGTTGTGTTGCTGGTTGTCGCAAACCGCTGGTCAACCCGCATGGTGCGAGCGGCCACACCTAGTTGTGGCGATCCTGCCGCCGGCCTAAACCTATTCATCGCGCTTTTGAAATCTGGCCAATCGCTTTCGGTTGCGCGCCAGTCGGTTGACGAGACGGGCCTCGCCCTCGCGGGTCTTCTCGCAACGGCTAGAGCAACGGGTGCCCCACTGGTTGACCTCTTGGATGCACGAGCGCGCGCAATTCGCGAACAACACGCCACCCGCGCCAAACACACCCTTCGGCAACTCTCGGTTCGCCTAACCATTCCACTCGGCGCTGCAGTTCTGCCTGCCCTGGTGTGCCTCGTTGTAATTCCGCTTTTCATTTCTCTGACGTCACCCAATGACGCGTTCTAACCGGCAACCAAAAAAGAAGGAAGTAGCAAATGTTGAGAATCGAAAGAATCAATCTCATGGGTGAAGAGGGCGCAGCCACCGCCGAGTATGCGATTGCCACCATGGCGGCGGTTGCATTCGCCGGATTACTGGTGGTGATCATGCGAAGCCCAGAGGTGAAAGAGATTCTTCTGGGGCTAGTAAAAACGGCGTTGACACCTCAAGGCTAGGTATCTTTGAAGTGTTAGGCACACACATTTTTGAAAAGGATCACCATGGCTTTTTGCGCGAGTTGCGGCAACGATTATGGGCAGGCAGCAAACTGCCCAAACTGCGGAACCCCGCAGGGATACTCGGCAACACCAACCGCGGGTGCAAGCTCAAACACGCTCGCAATGTGGGCCCACCTCGGCCCGCTAGTCGTTGGCCTGGTTGGAAGTTTCGCAATCGTTCCGGCCTTGCTGACCTGGCTGCCACCCCTGATCATCAAACAGATTCGACCGAACGACGAGTTCCTCAAACGTCACGCCAACGAATCTTTGAACTTTCAGCTTCAGTGGCTCATCATTTCGCTTCCTCTGGCAGCGGTGTTGACCCTTTTCACCGTCTTCACACTAGGTTTTGGAGCGCTACTCGTGGTTCCGCTGGTTGCCGTTCTGGGCATCTTGCTCATGATCATGATGATTTTGGCTGCCGTGGCTGCGTCAAACGGCAAAGAACACAAATACCCTTTCATGCTCTTTCGCCTAGTCAAAAACTAACCAGCAAAACTCGCGTTTTTAAAGTCGATGAGCGCGGAGCCGTAAGCGCCGAGTTTGCTGTGGCACTTCCGGCGGTACTTGCCGTGGTTGCCGTTCTGCTGGCAGGCTTCAAGGTTGTCAATGCCAGGGCAGGCGACATCCGTGCACTCAGCGACTACGTTGTGGCCGCCTCGCGCGGCGAAAGTCAAGCACTTCTTGATGAATGGGCTAAAAAACAACTGAGCGGCTACCGGGTGACAACTTATATAGAAGGCTCGAGCTTGTGCGCTACGGCCGTTGCAAACACCGGGGTGGCAAGGATGCTGAAGAGGTGCGTATGGGTGGGCGATTACTAGCAAAAGCCGTTGCGAGCGACCAGGGGTCGGGAACATTTCTGGCTTTGGCAACAATGTTGCTTGTTGTCGGGGCTGCCACGCCGTTGGTTTTTAGCGCAAATCAAGCACTCGAAGCCGAGAGTCTCGACACTGCTGCAGAGTTGGCAGCACTGTCAGCCGCCGACTCGGTAAGCGGCTTTCGAACGGGGCATCCGTGTGAAGTTGCTCGAAGCATTGCCAGTCAGAATTCCGTCGTTTTGGAGTCTTGCAAAATACTTGGCTTTCGAATTGAAGTGCAGGTGTCGAAATCTCGATCCGCCTATTCGATAGCAGGCGCAGTTGCAAGAGCTACGGAGTGAAAGACAAGCGGAAGAATTGCTCCCTTTTGGCTCGCAAACGAGGTTAGATTGGCAGTAGTCGAAATCGCCTAATGGAGTGGGGTTCTAAATGAGTAAGTTTCTTCCAAGTCTTGCAAAGAAGGTTATTGGTCTCTTGGCCGTAGCCTCCCTGTCTTTGGGTCTGCCACTCCCTGCCTCAGCAGACCAAGTAATTCCAAACATGCAGAGTTTCGACACAACTTCAACTCCAGAGGTCGCATTCGATGAATTGTTGCTCCTCGAGGACCAGATTTGTTTTCGCTTTACAACAACCGCGCCCGATGAATCACAGTACAAATTTAAAAATCTGGTTTTTAGCGGCAGCAGAGTAGGCAACGGTCCATCGGAGGTTTCAATAGACCTTCCCGTAACCACCTATTACAGCTGGGAAAACCAGTTCATGATTTGCACGGTCGATGAAAACTGGGAGTCAATTCCAGAGCTCGGAAATCCACTTCTTTATGGTTCGGTCAAACTAAGCGGTAAGTCGGTTACCAACACGACATTCTCGAAAACATTCGAAAACCAACTCAAGACCCACGGTCTCTCGCTGTCGACTGAGAACCCGATGAGCGTCTATTACAACCCTGGTAATGGGTCGCAGTTTTCAGTTTCCGTTGAAAACAAAACCAAAAAACTTGTGTCTGTGAAGATTTCTAAGTTCAAGTTCGAGGGGCGCTCCCTCGGTTCAAAGAGCTTCACCGTGATAGTTGCGCCAGGGGCTTCGGAGTACATGAACTTCGGCTCGCTGGACGAGGACGTTTCTGTCGGTTACGAAGGCGCGGACGTGACCGCAACAATCTCAAAAGTTACCGTTGCAAAAGTCACGCGAGCTGCAATCAAAGTGCCAACCGGGTTGCAGTTGGTGACAACTTCTCCGGGCGACTGGTACTACTACCCAGCCTCAAGTGACTCTATGCCTAGTTACAGCAACGCAAGTTATCTTTGCCAAAAAGTAAAGAACATCAGCAAAAAGGCAATTTCAGTCGAGACCAAGTTCACATTTAGCTCGAAGGGTCGAAAGACAGTTGCCTACTCTGGTTCTTCTGTCGACACTATTCCGGCCGGTGAAACCTACTGCCTCGCAGGAGCATATGACAATCGAGTGAATCCGTCAGGAGACTGGCGAGTTGGCAATACTGTCACGATCAACGGCAGCCTGAAAATCGTCAAGGCGAGCACGCTTTCAAAAACGGGAATTGTCTTGCCTGAAGGTTTCTCAGTCGGAAACGCATGGTTCAGCTATAACGCGACCACGAAGAAAACCACCGTTGGCCTAGTGATCAATGCGCCGGCAGATTTCTCAGGAGATCTTCTGGGGTCAAACTTGACTTTCAACGGTAAAACCGCGCTCAGCTCAGTAGCCGGTCCTTGTCAGTGTGGCGGTCCAGGCATGACCAACATTCGAATCCTGAACCTTGACCCTGTCGCAGGCGATTTGAGAATCGGAAAGCAACTTAGCCTCAAGGGAACCTTCGTTACCTCGGTACCGGTGCAACTGAACAACGCGATTGAAACCGACTATACGCAGGGATGCTATGCCTATTTCCCACAGGAATGGACCTATTCGGCCTCTACCAATAAGACATCGGTTTTCCTACGCTGCAACAACTACGGGACCACTTCAAAGAGACTAGACATCTCGTCTTACGAGCTGACCGTGACCATTGACGAAGAGTCAGTTGTCTACCAACCGGTAGTCAACTCGGTCACCTTGCCGGCCAAAACGGAAGGCAAGATGGTGGTGTTTTTCTTGGTCACCGGTGACATTAGAACTGGTGGTGCAACGGTCGACCTAGCTACCGCTCTCGAGAAGTAGTCATTCGATCGTCAGGAATAGGGTTGAGCACGAAAGTGTTCGACCCTTTCCTAATGGATTTCCCGCTGCCGCGTTTCTATTGGTATGGTTCATTTCGCAAGTGCTACAGCGACAACATCGTGAAGCACAAAACGTCAGGAGAGTAATTGGCCCCCAGCCAGAAGCTAGTCATCGTTGAGTCGCCTGCCAAGGCGAAGACAATCTCAAAGTACCTAGGTAACGAATTCACAGTGCTCGCTTCGGTGGGTCACATTCGTGAACTGGTTGAGCCACGCGACCTGCCCGCCGACCTGAAAAAGGGTCCGTTCGGCAAATTTGCCATCAACATTGAAAACAACTTCGAGCCGTACTACGCCATTTCGGCGGGTAAGAGCAAGACAGTATCCGAGCTTAAGAAGGCACTAACCACCGCCGACGAGCTATACCTCGCAACCGATGAAGACCGCGAGGGTGAAGCCATCGCGTGGCACCTACTTCAAGTTTTGAAGCCAAAAGTTCCGGTAAAGCGCATGGTGTTTCACGAAATCACCAAAGAGGCAATCACCGCCGCTCTAGACCACACCCGCGAGTTAGACAACGACCTGGTTCAGGCTCAGGAAACTCGCCGCATTGTTGACCGCCTGTTCGGTTATGAAATTTCTCCGGTGCTTTGGCGCAAGATCAACCGTGGCCTCAGCGCAGGTCGCGTTCAGTCGCCAGCGGTTCGCCTAGTCGTCGAGCGTGAGCGTGAGCGCATGGCCTTCGTGTCGGCCTCCTATTACGACGTCGCGGCAACCTTTAGCCCGTCCGGCAGCGAGCCATCGTTCGAAGCAAAACTACTCAGCGTTGATGGCAAGCGCATCGCTACCGGCCAGTCGTTCGATGACAACGGCCGCATGACTGCCGATGTTCTGCTGCTCGACGAGGCCACCGCCAAGGCATTGGCCAGCGGGGCAACCGACCCTTCGGTGAAGGTGAGCGTCACGTCGGTCGAGGCAAAGCCAAGCACCCGCCGTCCGGCTGCTCCATTCACGACATCCACCCTTCAGCAAGAAGCGTCGCGCAAACTTCGCATGTCGGCAAAGCAGACCATGGACACCGCTCAGGGCCTGTATCAAGAGGGTTTCATCACCTACATGCGAACCGATTCGCCTTCGCTTTCGCAGCAGGCCATCAACGCCGCTCGCAGCCAGGCTGCGTCGATGTTCGGTCAAGACCTAGTAGCCGACAAGCCCCGTCTATACAGCGGCAAGTCAAAAAACGCTCAAGAGGCTCACGAGGCTATTCGCCCGGCCGGTGAAGTGTTTAAAACTCCTGCCGAGGTTTCGTCGCAGCTTTCGGGCCGCGCACTCGACCTTTATGAACTGATCTGGAAGCGCACCGTGGCATCGCAGATGGCCGACGCCAAGGTTTCGACCACAACCGCACGCATCGCCGTGGCACCCGTTGCCGGCAAGGCACTCGAGTTCACCGCATCCGGCACCGTAGTCACCTTCAGAGGTTTCTTGGCTGCCTATGAAGAAGGTCACGACGAGTCGCGCAACGAAAACGACAACGACGAGCGCGAGTCGAAGCTGCCGAACCTAACCGTCGGGCAAGCTCTCGCCATTTCAGACGTAGTTGCCAAAGACCACATCACCAACCCGCCACCTCGCTACACCGAGGCGAGCTTGGTCAAAGCGCTCGAAGAAGACGGCATCGGCCGCCCTTCGACCTACGCCAACATCATGTCGACCATTTTGAACAAGGGCTATGTCACCAAGCGTGGCCAGGCGCTGGTTCCAGAGTGGATTGCCTTTACCGTAACCCGCTTTCTCGAAGAAAACTTCGGCAAGCTGATTGACTACGAATTCACGGCCGCGATGGAGGAAGACCTCGACCGCATCGCCGACGGTGAGCTCAACTACCTCGAGTGGCTAAAGCACTTCTACTTCGGCGGCGATGACATCGACGGTCTGCTGCACACCGCAACGCACATCCTCGATCAAGACCCGAAAGCCATCAACTCGATCGCGATTTCAGACGAAATCACCTTGCGCACCGGTCAATACGGCCCGTATCTCGAGATTTACACCGACCCGAGCACGCCCGGCGCCGATGAAAACGGGCGACGCATTGTGAACATCCCAGAGGGTCTCGCACCAGATGAGTTGACCCCGGCCAAGGCGCAAGAATTAGTGGATGCTCCCGTGGCAGTTGACCGAGTGCTAGGTCTCGACCCGGAGTCTGGCAACGAGATTCTGTTCAAAGACGGTCGCTTCGGCCCATACGTGATGATCAACGATGAAAAGGCCGCCAAGCCTAAGACCGCGTCGCTGTTCAAGAGCATGGACCCGCTCAACATCGACCTCGACACCGCGCTGATGCTGCTTTCGCTGCCTCGCGTGGTTGGCATCGACCCTGAGACCGAGAACCAGGTGACGGCGCAGAACGGAAAGTTCGGCCCGTACCTCAAGAAGGGCACCGATTCGCGTTCGCTCACCAGCGAAGACGAGATTTTCTCGATCACGCTCGAGCAGGCGCTGGCAATCTATGCGCTGCCTAAGTACGGCGCTCGCCGCACAGCAGCCACGCCGCTTCGCGAGTTTGGCGAAGACCCTGAGAGCAAGGGTGCGGTAACCATCAAGACCGGGCAGTTCGGCCCTTATGTCACCGACACCTTCGTGAACGCCACCGTGCCAAGCGACGACAACATCGAAGACATGACAGCCGAGCGCGCGTTCGAGCTTCTCGCCATTCGCCGTGAAAAACTAGGCCTAGAGCCTGGTCAGGCACCCGCCAAAACCTCACGCTCGAAAAAGGCAGCTCCGGCCCGCACTGTGAAGCGCGGAACCACCCGAAAGAAGAAGTAACGCTTGTTCATCTCGTTTGAAGGAATCGACGGGGTTGGTAAATCAACCCAGGCAGATTTGCTCGAAGCACATCTGGTCGGTCTTTCGCGCGAGGTTGTTCGAACCCTTGAGCCTGGTGGCAGCGAACTCGGAAGGGACATTCGCAAGTTATTGCTGCACAGTGGGCACGTGGATGCTCGCGCCGAAGCCCTACTCTACGCCGCCGATCGCGCCCACCACGTAGCAACCGTCATTCGCCCAGCGCTCGCCGAGGGCAAGTTCGTCATCACCGACCGCTATCTCGACTCTTCTGTTGCCTATCAGGGCGCCGGTCGCATTCTCGGTGCAACTGAGGTTCGCGACCTCTCGATGTGGGCGATTCAAGGGCTTTTGCCTGCGCTCACCGTTTTGCTTGACCTAGATGCCGCCAGCGCGGTTGCACGCCGTGCTAACACCGGTGACGCCCCAGACCGACTTGAGCGCGAGAAGGTCGAGTTTTTCGAGGCGGTTCGAGCCTGCTACCTCGAATTAGCCGCCGCCGAGCCAGAGCGTTTTCTAGTGGTAGATGCCCGACTAACTGTCGACGAGATTCAGTCGAAAATTCGCGCACGCGTTGACGAGTTGCTTGGACGCTAGATGAGCGCCAACGCCACACATCCGATTTTTGACGAACTGCTTGGCCAAGATGAGGCCGTTGCGCTCATCGAAACCGCGGTTCGCAACCGTGATGCCGGAGTTTTTCACTCTTGGCTCATCACCGGCCCGCCCGGGTCTGGTCGTTCAAACCTCGCGTTAGCCTTCGCTGCCGCACTGCAGTGCGAAGCACAGGGATGCGGCACCTGCAAGTCTTGCGTTCTCGCCAAGGCAGGCACTCACCCCGACATCCAAGTTTTGGCAACCGAGAAGGTTCAGATCACCATCGCCGAAGTTCGAGACCTGGTTTCGGCATCGGTGATGGGTTCGTCGGTTGGCCGCTTTCGAATCATGGTCATCGAAGATGCCGACCGCATGTCGCAATCCGCTTCGAACGTTCTACTCAAGGCGCTCGAAGAGCCGCCAGCCGGAACCCTATGGATTCTCTGCGCGCCATCTGAGGTCGACATGCTGCCGACCATTCGTTCGCGTGTTCGCCGAGTGGGCCTCAAGGTGCCGTCGGTTGAAGACGTTGCCCAACTGCTGATTACTCGTAACGGTGTCGACCCCAAACTAGCCAGATCGGCGGCTGCCGAGGCGCAGAGCCACATCGGAATGGCGCTTCGCCTGGCCACAAGCGCCGAAGCACGTGCCCGTCGCAAAGAGGTTTTGCAATCGGCGCTTTCGATTGTTTCGGTCACTGACGCGGTCAAAACCAGCGACCGCTGGCTTGAACTAGCCAAAAAAGACGCCGAGCAAATGAGTAGCGAGCGAGATGGTCAAGAAAAGGCCGACCTGCTTGCCACCATGGGCCTGAGCGACAAAGACACCGTGCCACCGGCACTGCGGTCTGAGATCAAGCGCCTCGAAGAAGCTCAGAAACGCCGCAATACCCGTTCAGAGCGAGACGGTCTCGACCGAGTCTTGGTCGACCTCCTGGCCCTATACCGCGATGTGCTCAGCGTGCAGCTGAACGCGGCCGTCGACTTGGTGAACGAAGACCTTGCCGACCAAATTCGCCAGGTGGCGGCCCAAACCAAGCCAGCCGATTCCATTCACAAACTCGAAGCCATCGAACAGGCCCGCGCCCGCATCGCTAGGAATGTTCGCGACCAGTTGGTGCTTGATTCTTTAGCGGTAAGTCTTCAGATTCGAAAGGTGTAGCGTGCGCAAATTCAGACAGTGGATGTTCGGGCTGGTGGCCTTGCTGACGCTAGTTTCAGCATCCGGCTGCTCGATGGTTTCGCAACAGCGCGAGCTCGACCCAAACGTTGACGCGGCCTTCGCCAAGTTCTACACCCAGCCGATCGACTGGAATCGCTGCGACACATTCGATTGTGCCGAGGTCATGGTGCCAATGAATTGGAGCGACCCCGAAGGCGAAGTCATCACCATCTCGGTGATTCGATCTGAGGCGACCGGCGCAAACCCAATCGGCGACCTTCTGCTCAACCCTGGCGGCCCGGGTTCTTCTGGCGTCAACTTTGTGCGCGACAACCTCGAATACATCGGCACTGAAGCGCTGCGCGAGAATTACAACCTCATCGGCTTCGACCCACGCGGCACCGGTGATAGTTCGCCGGTAGTTTGCCTCGATGATGCCGGCCTAGATGAGTTTCTGTACAGCCAAAGCCCATACCCGAACGACGAAGCTAAAGATCTCGAGTATTGGGCCGGTTTGACCGCCAAGTTCGGTGAAGCCTGCATCGAGAACACCGGCGAGGTCATCAAGTACCTCGACACCCAGTCGGCCGCCAAAGACATGGACGTCATTCGCTCTTATCTCGAGCAAGACAAGCTCGACTATGTCGGCTTCTCTTACGGAACCTTGCTCGGCGCTACCTACGCGTCGATTTTTCCCGAGCGCGTTGACCGCTTCGTGCTCGACGGCGCCATCGACCCACGAGTTAGTGACGAGCAGCAGTCGTTGAACCAGCTCGGCGGCTTCGAGTTGGCAATCGGTAACTATGCAAGCTGGTGCCTTGAGCAGGCGAACTGCCCATTTTCTGGCAACAAGGCCAATGTTTTGAAGCAGATTCGCGCCTGGTTCGAGAACCTCGAAACCAACCCGCTACCTACCCAGGATGGTCGTGAACTGACAATCTCGGCTGGCATCACTGGCGTCATTTTGGCCATGTATTCAGACGATTACTGGCCAATCTTGACCGACGCGTTCAACGAGGTTAAAGACGGAGACGCCACCACCCTGATGCGCATGGCCGACTTCTACAACGACCGAGGTGAAGACGGCCGCTACAGCACCAACACCCTCGAAGCCAACATCGTGATTTCTTGCTTGGATGGCCAGCAGTCGACCAAGCCTAAAGACATCGCAGCTCAGAACGCACGAGCCAAGAAACTCGGCACCGTGTTCGGCGAATACTGGCAGAACGGTTACATGTCTTGCACCTGGGTCGACTTTGGGCCTGTTGAGCCGCTGGCGTCTTTTGCCGCTGAGGGCGCGCCGAGCATCCTCGTGGTTGGCACCACCGGAGACCCGGCCACACCTTATGAGCAGGCGGTGGATCTTGCCCGCGATGTGCTTGCAAACGGATTCTTGCTCACCTTTGACGGTGAAGGCCACACCGCCTACGGTCGCTCAAACTCTTGTGTCGACCAGACGGTTGACGATTTCTTGCTCGAAGGCAAACTGCCCGAATCAGAGCCAACCTGCTAAGTGAGATCGGCTTTGGCCAAAACTAAAAACAACAAAATACAAGAATTCTTTTCGATTCAATTTCGAAGGCTGCTCTCGGGCGCTGCCGATGGCACACCGCCCTGGCTCGCCGTAATCGCCGAGGGTGACACCGGAGGGCTTTACCTGCCTACCGACGAGCCGTGGAAGGTTCACCGTGACTTCGGCACGCTGGTAGGGGGAGTGCGCGCGCTTTTGATGCAGGCGCTGCACCCTGGTTCACTCGCCGGTGTTGCCCAGCACTCGCGCTACGAGCAAGATGCTCTCGGTCGTCTGAGCGGCACCATTCGTTGGCTCACCGTCACCACGTTCGGGTCGCACGCCGCGGTTGCTGGTGAGGCCAGTCGCGTGAATCGTCTGCACGAGCGAGTTGCCGGCAACTACGAAAGCACATCGGGCACCAAGCCTTACCGCGCCGCCGACACCGACCTACTGGCCTGGGTGCACGTTGCCTTCACCGACTCGTTTCTGTCGGCACACAACACCTATTGCAAAAACAAAGTGGATGCTGACGCCTACGTCGAGCAGTGGGGCCGCTCGGTTACCCCGCTCGGGTTGACTCGCGTGCCGACCAGCCTCGAAGAACTCGAACAGGCCGTGGCGGGTTTCGCACCCGCACTTCGAGCCGACGAGACGACCCTTCGCGTGGTCTCGTTCATTCGGCGACCACCGCTTCCGCTACTGGTGCGGCCGGTCTACCGCTTGCTCTGGCTCGCAGCCGTATACAGCCTTCGCGACGAACACCGCGAGCTGCTCGGGCTCAAAAAGCCCGGTCGCTGGGTGGTCGGTGTGACGCGGTTTGTGCTGGTGAGCATCCGAGTGCTGATCGGGCCAGAAAGCCCAATCGAAGACGGGGCGCTGGCTCGCCTGCAACGAATCGGACTGCTCGGTTTGAAGTAAGATTTAGAAGATTCGCCACCCTAGCTCAGTCGGTAGAGCAGCTCCCTCGTAAAGAGCAGGTCAGGAGTTCGATTCTCCTGGGTGGCTCTGGTTCTTTTCAAAACCACCAAATTCGTGCTACTTTCAACTGTTGACCGCGTTCACTCGGTCACTGACCTAAAGAAATCAGGGTTGTTTTGTCGCAGGGCAAGGTTAAGCGGGTTCACCCGGCGCGAACCGTGGCGCGAGTATTCGGGCTAGCCATTGCTGTAGGAACATTTCTTCTAAGCCTCCCAATTTCACGCACCTCCAACACTTTCGGCGGCTTTTTAGAGGCTGCCTTCACGTCGGTTTCGGCCGTTTGCGTAACCGGCCTTTCAACCGTGGATGTCTCGACCTACTGGACCCCGTTCGGCCACCTGATGATTTTGCTAATGATCAAACTCGGTGGTTTTGGAATCGTGACCTTTGCGGTGTTCTTGGGTATTTTGCTCGCTCGTCGAATTGGACTCAACTCACGAATGGTCGGCTCAGCAGAAATGCCGGGACTCGACCAGGGCAACCCGCGCCGGTTAATTTGGAAAATCTTTATCGTTACGTCGAGCTTTGAGTTCATAATTTCGACCGTAGTGGCGTTGCGCCTTTGGCTGGGTTATGGCTACGAGTTGGGCGATGCCGTTTGGTATGGAGTTTTCCACTCAATCTCAGCCTTCAACAACGCCGGTTTCGCGCTTTATGCAGATAGCCTCATTGGCTTTGCCGGTGACGGGTGGATGCTCATGCCACTGAACCTGGCAGTGATTCTCGGCGGTCTGGGTTTTCCGGTGCTATTTGAGCTCGGTCGCCGGATCATTGGCCGCGTCAAAGCCTCTCAAATCGGCGGAGTTATTGAGTCGAGACTGCACTGGACGCTGAGCACTCGCCTTGTGCTTTGGAGCACCCTGATTCTGCTCGTCTTCGGTACCGTGTATTTCGCTGTGATCGAGTGGAACAACCCTGACACCATCGGCCAGATGGGAATTCTCGAAAAGCTGCTCAACTCGTTTACCCAATCGGTAATGCCGAGAACCGCTGGCTTTAATTCGGTAAACATTGGGGAGGTTTATCCCGCCACTTTGATGGGAATGGACCTCATGATGTTTATCGGTGGTGGTTCGGCCTCGACCGCCGGTGGTATCAAGCTCACTACCGCAGCCGTTTTGATTTTCATCGTCTGGACAGAGATTCGAGGCGAGACGGCCGTCAACGTCGGTAGCCGTCGCCTGCCACGCTCGATTCAGCGTCAAGCCCTAACCATCATTTCGCTGGCATCACTTGCCGTCATCACCGCGACAATCTTGATCAGCATCACGACAGATTTCACCACGGACCAAATCTTTTTTGAGGTGGTTTCAGCCTTCGGTACCGTTGGCTTGAGCACCGGTATCACGCCACAGATGCCTGTCTTTGGGCAATTCATTCTGATGGCTCTAATGTTCGGTGGTCGCCTCGGTCTCGTGGTAGTTGCCACCGCGCTTGCTGTAAGACAAACTAAAGTGCACTTTGAATATCCGAAAGAGAGGCCACTAATTGGCTAAACGTTTGAGAACTATGGGCCCAGAGCGCATCGAAACTCCGGTTGCCGTAATCGGCCTGGGTCGATTCGGCTCGGCGCTTGCCCTCGAGTTGCAGGCCCTCGGTCACGAAGTGCTGGGTATCGATCTCGACAGCGAACACGTGCAGCAGTATGCACCGCTGCTAACCCGAACTGTCACCGCCGACAGCACCAGCGCAGACGCCATGCGTGAGCTAGGCGTGGACACCTTTGAACGCGTTGTAGTTGCGATTGGTGTTGACCTTGAAGCGAGCATCCTGACCGTTTCGATGCTCAAAGAAATCGGTGTCGCCGAGATTTGGGCCAAGGCCATGAGTGACTCACACGGTCGCATTTTGACCCAGCTCGGTGTTGACCACGTTATTTTTCCTGAGAAAGACATGGGCAAGCGTATTGCCCACTCGGTCGGTGGAGACCAGCTCGACTACATCGAGATTGATGAAGGCTTTGCCATGGCTAAGACCATCGCTGCGCCTTCATTTGTGGGCAAAAGCCTTACCGAGTTGGCGATTCGTCGTGAATACGGCGTGATTGTGGTGGCAACGGCCGAGGGCGACGTGAACTACATGCCGGCGACGCCAGACACCGTCATCGGAGAGGGCGAGTGCCTCATTGTTGCAGGGCCAAAAGACAAACTAGAGACGTTTAGCCGCGTTCAGTAGCAGTTTTTAGCCGTTGCCCAGCGCTTCGGCGATAGCCAACTTCGCGCGGTGCAGTCGGTTCACCAGCTCTGCTTGACGCAGGCCGAGCGCTTGTGAAACATCAGACATGGTGCGCTTGTCGAGCAAAATGCCTTGCGCAACTGGCTTGAGCGCATCCGTTAGTTTTTCAATTTCGGCACGGATGCTCTGCTCGCTGTAACCCGACAAATCTGGGTCACCCTCATCAAAAGTTACGTCTAGATCGAACTCACGATTTTGCATTTAGCCCTCCAACTTGAATTCCGAACGATAGCCCTGAACGGTGCTGCGCATGCCGATTCCGGCAACGCCAACCATCTTGGACTCTCGGTAGTACCCGAAGACGCAATCACCCTCAATCTCGCCGTGCAGTAATTTGATCTCATCGGCGAGGCCGAGCAGGCCGAAGGCAAGCAGGTGAATGTCGTACTGGTCGCTCCAGAACGATGGAATCGGCGCGAATGCTTCAGCCAACAGAGCATTGGTGTTCTCGCCGGCAAGCTGCGCAGCCAGAACCTGACCTACTCGCTTGGCGCTGTCGGTTGGAATGTTCCAGTGCTCAACGCGACGAGGAACATCATCGAAAATCGGGTTGGCAAACCTCGCCACATCGCCAATCGCAAACACGTTTTCGGCGACCGAGCCATTATTGTGCACCGCCCGCAGCGCGCCGTCGGTCAGCACACCGTCGACCAGGTCAAGGTCGTTTCCCTCGAGCCACTCGGTGTTGGTGTGTGAGCCAATCGCCTCGATGAACACGTCACACGGCAGCACCTCGCCCGAGTCAAGAATCACACCGGCAACTCGGTCTTCGCCAAGCAGATCTTCAACCGTGGTCTTCATTCGAAACTTCACGCCTTGGGCCTCGTGGCGACGCTTGATTTCGGCGGCCAACATGCGGCCGAGCGGTCGATTTATGGGGTGACTGCCAGGTGCGACGACGGTCACCGAGCAACCGAGCAGTCGAGCCGTCGCGGCAACCTCGCAGCCAATAAAGCCAGCCCCGAGAATCACAACATTTGCGCCCGGCACGAGCTCAGCGCGCAGGGCGATCGCGTCGTCGAGGGTTCGCACCGCATGACGGCCGGCAAGGTCGCCGTTCGTTACCTGAAGTCGTTTCGGGCGCAGGCCGGTGGCCACAATCAAAGCGCTGAACGGATGCACGAGCCCCGTGTCATCGGTGACCGTGCTGTTTGCGACATCCGCGCTCGCCACCCGAGTGCCGAGCACCCAGTTGACGTCGGCGGTTGCTGGTCGCTGCGGAAAAGCCACTGCTTCGTGGCTCACCTCGCCCTTGAGTACGTCTTTAGACAGCGGTGGGCGGTTATATGGGGCGTAAGGCTCGTCGCCTATGGCCGTGATCGGGCCAAGGTAGCCGAAGCGGCGCAGTGCCTCGGCGGCTCGCAAACCACCCATGGATGCACCGACAATTACTACCGGCTTAGTCACGTTTGCCTAACTAAAGTCGTCGAGGTTATTCGACGATGAAGATTGCCTGCATCGGGCAGATGTCGATGGCTGCCTCAATGTTGCCGCGCTCGCTCTCGTCTGCCTCGGCGGTGTATTCGAGCTTGTCGTCGCTGTTTAGGCGAAAAATGTCAGGAGCTTCGAAAACGCACTGACCGTAGTGCTGGCACTTTGCCATGTCTACATTGATTTTGATTGTCATTATTTTTCCTCCACGGTAGATGGGTAAAGGTCTTTAGATGGGGTGCGAATGCCTCGGAACTCCCAGTCGCCACCGAGCGCGGTTGAAACGACTTCTTCGCTCTCGGTCGGTTGGGCACCCACATCCGTGCGAATCGGAGTAGGGCCTTCGACAATGTGGTTGGTCAAGCGGCCGAGACCCTCGACCTCAACCTCGACAACGTCGCCAGGCTGAACCGGGCGGCTGAATGCAGGAGTGCCCGAGAACAGCATGTCGCCCGGCACCAGAGTGATGGTGCGAGCAATGTCGGCCACCAAGTAGTGCATGTCCCACTCCATGTTGTCGGTGTTGTCTTCTTGCTTAACCTCGCCGTTTACATAGGTGCGAATCATCTTGTTTCTGAAATCCCAGTCGGTCACCATACCGGGACCAACCGGGGCCAAGGTGTCGCTGCCCTTCACGCGCAGCATCGAACCAGCATCGGTGTCTCTGAAATCGTGCAGACCGTAGTCGTTGCCAACCGAGTAGCCCGCGATGTATTCGCCGGCCTCTGCCGGTGAAATGTTGCGACAGGTCTTGCCGATGATGATTACGATTTCACCCTCATAGTTGAGCCACTTGCAGCCAGCCGGTCGCACTACGGCACCCTTGTGAGTGTTCAGCGCGGTGATCGGCTTGTGAAAATAGGTCGGCGCCGGTGGCAGCTTAGTCATGAACTCTTGAGTGCGAGAGTCATAGTTCAAGTGCACGGCGATAATCTTGGTCGGCTCGGATGGCGCGAGGTGCGTGGCAGCTTCGATAGCAATGCGGCGGCCGTCAGGTGCAACCAGCTCTTCGCCATCGCGAACCACCTCGATTGGGTAGCCGTCGAGCAGAATGCGTCTAATTTCAGTCACGAGAAAGCACCAGGTCCTTTGGTCTTGGGAATCCGCCCTCTGGCTTGTCGAACCAGATGTGCACCTGACCGGTGCCAATGGAGTTTTCATATTCGCTGTAAAGGCGACCGACCGACTTGTTGTCTTCTTCGCCGAGCGCACCAGCCATGGCTAGGTAGTGGTAGAAACCAGCCTCTGGCTTGTACTTCTTGAAGGTGTCGAAGTCGTCGAGCACGGCCTTGTGGTCACCTTGCTCGAACCATTCGATGACCTTCTTGTCATACTCGTATGCCTCAGGGGTGTAAATGTGAATCGGGTCACTGGCCTCGTGCTTTCGCAGGTCGCGAAGCTTGTGGAACGTGTGCGAAAGCGCACCCGAACCGAGTAGCAGCACCTTGCTGTCGCTGTCGCGAATAGCCTCACCCAGAGCCCGACCGGCGCGCTTGAAGTCTTCTGCGGTAGCGGTCTGACAAACCGAGAGTGAGACCCACTTCTTGTCGTCAAGCCCGCGTCCCAGGTAGTGCCAAAGGTTCACGGTTGCATAAAAGATCGGCAGGTGCGGGTCACTGATCGGGGTGATCCAAGTGCCGTTCTTTTCGTCATACTTGGTCAAGCTGTTAGCGAGCTCAGGGTTGCCCTTGAACGCGTAAGGAATCTGACTCATACCGCGAGGCAGCTCTTCGCTGGTGAACAGCCCAGAGCGCTCGGCGTGCGAGGTGACCACAAACTCAACTGTGGTAGCCCAGTGGCTGTCGAGCACCACGACGGTGTCGTAGTCGAGGGTTTCGAAAATCTCTTTGCGAAGTCGCTTGAGCCCCGGCACAAGGCTGATTTCTTTACCATCGTTGAGGTCATATCGAACTGCCTCAGGCAGCATGATCGTTGGCACGTGCGCCAGAATTGCGGCGCCTACTACTTCACCCATCGCTATTCCTTCCATCCATTCGGTGAAACTACGGTGTTTTTAACGTCTGCGTAGAAATCGAACGACCAGTTGCCGCCCTCACGGCCAATACCCGACTTGCGTGAGCCGCCGAACGGTGCGCGCAGGTCGCGAACAAAGAAGCAGTTCACCCAAATCGTTCCGGCAACGAGCTCTTTGGTGATCTTGTCGGCATGTTCACGGATGCCCGACACAACCACTGCGGCCAGACCGAACTCCGTTCCATTCGCCATCTCGAGCGCTTGCTCGTCAGAGTTGAAGGTCTGCATGCAGAGCACCGGCCCAAACACCTCTTGGGTCACAATCTCGGCACCTGCACTCGGCTGAATCAGCGTCGGTCTAAAAAACAGGCCACCGAGCTCGTCGTTCGGCTCACCGCCCATCACGATGGTCTGACCCTCGGCCTTGGCGCGGTCGACAAAACCCTTGATGCGGTCGAAGTGCACCTGGTGAATCTGTGGGCCAATGTCGGTGGTCTCGTCACGTGGGTCACCCTGTTTAATCTTGGATGCGCGCTCGCGGAACTTCTCGGCAAACGCCTCGGCCACCGACTCGTGAACCAAAATGCGGGTTCCGCTCAGGCAAACCTGGCCGGCGTTGTCGTACTGCTCGACGGCTAGTTCGGCGGCAAGGTCAAGGTCAGCATCCTCGAAAACCAACAGCGGGCTCTTGCCACCGAGTTCGAATGAAAGTGGGGTGAGGTTGTCGGCTGCAGCCTTGGCAATCACCTTGGCGGTTGGAACCGAGCCGGTGAAAGAAATGCGGGCGATGTCGGTGTGGGCAACCAGCGCAGCGCCGGCTTCGCGGCCATAGCCCTGAACCACGTTGAATACGCCGTCTGGAATGCCAGCCTGCTTGGTGAGGTCGGCGAAGAATGATGCGCTCAGCGGGGTCCATTCGGCTGGCTTCAGCACCACTGTGTCACCGGCGGCCAGGGCCGGGCCGATCTTCCAGGTAGCGAGCATTAGAGGTGCGTTCCACGGGGTGATCAGCGCGCAAACGCCTGATGGATCCCAAGAAATATTGTTGGTGTGGCCTCGAGTTTCGAACTTTTCGTGAGCTAGGTGGTTGATCGCCCAGTCGGCAAAGAAGCGAATGTTCATGGCTACGCGAGGCATGACTCCGCGACGGTGTGAACGCAGCAACGAGCCGTTGTCCATGGTTTCGAGTTGAGCAAGGGTTTCAATGTTTGCTTCGACTAGGTCGGCGAGTTTCATGAGCAGTTCGCCACGACCCACTGGGCCAAGAGCTGCCCATCCCTTGAACGCCCGATTCGCGGCGGCGACGGCTAGGTCAACTTCGGTTTGACCACCGCGGGCGATTTCGCCCAGAAAGCTTCCGTCAACGGGGGAGGTGTTGGTGAATGTTTCAGCGCTGGCAACGCGCTGACCGCCAATGTAGTGGCGTGTATCTACCTTGGCCCCGGCCACCTCAATAAAGGTCACTGAGAAACTCCCTCGTTTGTTCGTCTTGAAATCAAGCGTAACTTCAATTTCGTTCGGATGCTAATGATTTAGACTAGGGCATACTTCTCTTTAGAACACCAGATTCAGATAGTCTGTCCTGTGATTTTTTATAACGATTTGGAGTTAGTGGTGAGCGCCTTGAATAGACCAAGAATCGCCATCCTTGGCCGCCTTGCCGATGGGTCGACCGCAACTCGTTCGAGAGCCGTGGTCAGTGCCCGTGCCCTTGTTGAATCGGTCTGGAATGCCGGCGGAGAACCCATCACCCTATTGCCAACATCCGACACCGATTGGGCAACCCGCCTTCGTGGTTTCTCGGCTGTGCTCATGCCGGGCGGTGGCGACTTGAACCCAGAGCTTTATGGGCAGACACCCGACAGTGACGAGCTTTACGGCATCGACCCGCTGCAAGATTCCTCAGACCTGAGCCTCACTAAGTGGGCCATCGAAAACAAGGTTCCGTTTCTAGCCATCTGCCGCGGGTTTCAACTGGTGAATGTGGCCTTCGGAGGCACGTTGGTTCAGCACATGCAAAACGATCACCGCCACGTTGTTCACCAACTTCACTTGGATGCTGATGCCGAACGTCTTGGCGTCGGCTCAAGTGTTCTCGAGTCATCGTGCTACCACCACCAGGCCATCGACAGGCTAGGCGAAGGTCTTCGCGTTATTGCTCGAGCCGAAGAAGGACACGTCGAAGCCATTGCTATCGACAACGGAGCTTGGGCCTATGCGGTGCAGTGGCACCCAGAAGATAACGCTGCCGAAAACGCCCAGCAGGCCGGTTTGTTTGCAAAATTCATCGAGCAGGCGACGAACGCGCCGCTCATTTAACTTTCGAGCGTTTACTTTCGAGCGATTTAGCTCTCGAGGTGGCGGGTAATCTCGCGCAGGTGGTCGGCGGTTTGACGCTCGGCCGATTCACCTAGGGTTTCAACTACAAATTTTTCTTCGGTGTTGAATGCCGGAAAAAGTCGATCCATGAGCTTGCGCCCGGCGGGCGTCATTTTCACAATCACCAGGCGGCCGTCATCCGGGCTCTTTTCGCGGGTAAGTAGGCCGCGACCTTCGAGGGTTCCTAGAACACCGGTAAGCGTAGCTTTTGAAAAACCACCCTCAACAGCAATTTGGCGCGTTTCGATCGGCTCCCAGATCCAGGTGACCCAAAGCACGACGAACGCTGTCCACGAGAGGTTTTCTTTTGCTAACACCGAGCGCTCGAGGTGGTTACGAACCGCGGTAGCAGCTCGAAAGAGGTTTGACACCACTGCCATCGCACCGAAGTCGATGTTCTTGTGGTCTAGCCTGGCCTCTACCTGGCGCTCTGTCTCGGCAAGTGTGTGCAATCCAGCCATGGTTCCCAGCACTTTCTCTTTGAACTGAACTAAACCACAATTTTCTAATCATTTAGTCCCGAATGAATAACATTTTCGTTTTTTGACTAGAAAATGCTCGACATATCACTAATCTAAAAATGATTCGTATCCAAACAATCTCTTAGGAGTCAGACGTGAACTCAATGTCGAGCGTTTCACTTGCCGATCTTGACCTCTTCGAAGGCGGTGCGCCTTGGAAGGTTTTCGAAGACCTTCGCAAGAACAGCCCGATTCACTGGAACGAAGAAGAGGCTCCCAACTCGGGCTTCTATTCGGTCACTCGCTACCACGACATCGTCAAGGTGCTTCGCGACCCAGAGACCTTCACCTCTGAGCGCTTCACAAACCTTGAAGAAGTGGATGCTGAACAAGAAGAAGCTCGTCGCTCACTGCTCGAGACCGATGGTTCGCGTCACCGCGCTCTGCGCCGCTTGCTTCAGGGAGAGTTCACTCCGCAGGCCGTGGCTCGCTACGCAACCTTTCTTCGCGGTCTAACCGCCACCACACTCGACAATGCTTTCGCCAAGGGCTCATTCGACTTCGTTGAAGAAGTCGCCTCAGACTTCCCGATCAACGTTCTAGTTCGTCTTCTCGATGTGCCTCAAGAAGACGCCGGCCAGCTGATCGAATGGGGTAACCGCATGATCGGCTTCGACGACCCAGAACACGCGGATGTTTTGATCAACGACCCCGAGAGCGAGAAGTATCGCCTCGTTCCGTTCAAGTCACCGGCCGCCCTAGAGGTGTTCGAATACGGCGACGCGCTTGCTCGCGAGCGCAAGGGCAAAGACGGCACCGACCTAATCTCGCGCCTGGTCAACACCATGCCGTCAGACGGCGTGCCGCTAACCGACCGCGATTTTCACACCAACTTCTTGCTTCTGGTCGTAGCTGGTAACGAGACAACCCGCCACACCATCAGCCACACCATGAACAATCTGATTCAGAACCCAGACCAGCTGCGTTTCTTGCAAGAGAACCCAGACAAGATCGAGTGGGCGGTCGAAGAGTTCTTGCGTTTCGCGAGCCCGGTCTACCACTTCAGGCGCACCGCGACCAAAGACGTCGAGCTAAACGGTGTTCAAATCAAGACCGGCCAGAAGGTTGTTCCTTGGTTCGCATCGGGCAACCGCGACGAGACAATTTTTGAAAACCCAAACCGCATGGATGTCACGCGCAACCCGAACGAACACATGACGTTCGGCCGTGGTGGCCCTCACATGTGTCTTGGCAACGCACTTGCTCGCATCGAGTTGAAGATCATGTTTGAAGACCTGATTCAGCGAGTCGACTCGGTTGAAATCGATGGCGAGATTGACTACCTACGAAGCAACTTCGTGCACGGCATCAAGCGCATGCCGGTAAAGGTGAACCTGCGCTAAAGCCCTGACACCCGGTCGAGAAACGCATCGACCAGCGCGAAGGTTCGTGCGCGAGCATCCGCTTCTTCTGCCTCGGTTTGACGCATCATCACGATCGGGTCTTGACCGTCTTCGAGCACCTTCTTGTCCCCGCCCCAGTCGAGCCAGCCCTTTAGGCCGGCGGCGTTGAGCTCGGGGTGAAACTGCACCGCGAGCGAGTTGTTGATCAAGAAAGCCTGCGACGCAACCGGGTTGCGGGCGATTTCAACCGCGCCAGGTGGCAGCTGCCAGCGGTCGTAGTGAAACTGAAACCATGGGCCGTTCGAAACCAATTCGGCTCGCTCACTCCAAATGCTGGTCCAGCCGATCTCGCACTTAGGTGCTGGTGCGACAGAACCGCCCATGGCTCGGGCGATGAGCTGACCGCCAAAGCAGATGCCGAGCACCGGTTTGCCGCTGCTGACCGCAGCGCGTATCCACTCGATCTCTGGGGTTAGCCAGTTGCCGATACAGGCGTCATCCCAAGCGCCCCAAGGCGCACCGAGTGGCACGATCACGTCGTAGTCGTTTAAGTCGGGAAAGCTGAAGGTCACGTTTGGTTCGCCGAACTGGTCTTCTGGAACTACAAGAATTTCTTCTGTCTCGAAACCGCGCTCGCGAAAGCGCTCGCCGACCGGGCCGGTTGGGCTCACGTGGTCGTGCTGTACAAACAGAACCTTCATTCATAACCTCTTATAACGATTCGCAAAACATAGAAGTGTGAAACAACACCATAGGGTTATTATTTCGTTTGAGCCCTAACGATTGTTGTTATGAGCCAAGTTGTTACAAAGGAGTTGCAATGACCACCGACCTTGTCGCCCTAAGAGAGTCACTTAAGGCCCGCGGAGTAGATGTTCTGCGACTGATCTATTCAGACGTGCTTGGCGTGACTCGCTCGAAAGACCTGCTGGTCAGTCAGCTCGACAAGGGTGCCCACAATGGCCCCGCATTTTGCCAGGGAGTTTGGGTCACCAACACCCGTGGGGATGTGCTCGAAGCAAACAACATCGCGAGCGATGGATTGCAGGATCTGGTCAGTCGTTTAGAGCCAGACTCAATCACTGACCTGCCTTGGGAGCCGGGGGTGGCCTTCGCCATCGCCGACGCCTACAACCCAGACGGCTCGGTAAACCTAATGTCGCCGCGCTCGGTGCTCAAGCAGGTAATCGCCGAATACCACGCACTTGGCCTCAAGCCCGTGGTCGGCCCAGAACTTGAGTTTTACCTTGCCGACCACACCGAAGATGGAGGATACCGTCGCACTCACGAGAAGACCGGCTTGGTTTACACGACCGGCGCGATGACCGACCCGAACGGCGACTTCTTGCACTTGATGCGCATGCTCGACCAGATGCAAATCGGCGTTTTTGCCGGCAACGCCGAGTTCAGCCCATCGCAGTATGAAATCAACCTCTATCACTCAGAGGCTCTCGACGCGGCAGACCGCACGTTCAAATTCAAGGCAGCAATCAAGGATGTCGCAGCTAGACGTGGGCGTCACGCAACCTTCC
The DNA here is from genome assembly GCA_903935175.1 of uncultured Micrococcales bacterium. Lineage (GTDB taxonomy): Bacteria > Actinomycetota > Actinomycetes > Actinomycetales > Microbacteriaceae > Rhodoluna. The sequence goes on along the minus strand of CAIZQQ010000100.1, from coordinate 6,633 downwards.
TCGGCAAGCCTTGGAGCGACGAGGGCGGCAGCGGCTTCCACCTGCACTTCTCGGTAACCGACCTAGCCGGTGAAAATCAGATGCACGACGGTGCCGGAAACCTATCTAAGGTTGCCCTGCAGATGATTGCTGGTGTGACCGCCAATGCTCACGCGCTCACCGCTTTCACCAACCCGACTGTAAACGCATTCAAGAGACTCGGCCCAGACACCCTGGCTCCTTACCGAGCTAACTGGGGATACGACAACCGCAGCACCATGACTCGCGTGCCACCAGAGCGCGGATCCGGAACTCGCCTTGAGGTTCGAGTTGGAGATGGCGCCGCCAACCCATATCTTTTGATCGCCGGTATCCTCGCTGCCGCTCTCGACGGCATCAAGCGCGACCTACCTTGCCCAGAAGCGGCAGAGGGAATGGCCTATGACAATGAATCGGCTGCCGTTTTGCCGATGACTTTCACCGAGGCACTAGACGCACTTGAGGCCAACAAGAACCTCACCCACTACATCGCACCAGAGTTGATCAACGTATTTCTGGTGATGAAGCGTGACGAGATTGAGCGCTACGAGGCGGCTGTGCCAGATGCAACTCGCGATGTCACCCAGTGGGAGATCGACGAGTACTTCGAGGTTTACTAAGCGCGACTAAACGCTCGACTATACGGTCGGGTTTGAACGGTCTTCGATTAGCACGCCACCGTTGAAGGTCACGCCGACCTCACGGTAGTAGCCGCCGAGAATTTCTTTCACCGGCAAAATCGAACCGAGCTCGTCCCACTGGCTGTCGCCAAGTGTAAGTTCGGCGTCGCCCATCCATGGCTCGCCTAGATCAGCGTCAACGCCACCCATCGAAATCAACTGGTCGAGTGAGTTGCCAGCGCCAGGAGTGATCGAAGGCATCCAGCGGCTGTGCAGCATCTTGTGTCCGTTGACGAAGCCATTGTTGTCGGCTGGCTCACGCAGCGTCACTACTGCCGATGCAAGGCGGTGGTCATAAGCCGAGAGGGTAGCGCCGAGCTTTGCGCCGGCTGCCAAACGAGGGCTGGCCTTGCCGTGGTTGAAAATGCGAGTCACGTGAACCGAGCCGAGCTTCTTTGGGTAGCCCTGGAACCAGCCGCGAGCAATCGCGAAGTCTTTGGTCACCCAAATGGCAACGCAGCGAGAATAGGTGACGCCGTCTTTCTTGCAGCGCACCACGACAAACGCCTCTAGGTATTGCGAACGCACTGGGTCGAGCAGCTCTGCGCCGCCTTCGCTGCAAGACTGCCAGTCGGCCCAAATGATGGCAACGGCGCCCGGATGCTCGTCGGCGAGCTCGAGGTCGGCTGGCAAGATTGCGCGCACGTTCGCCACGTCGGTGAGGTATTCAACGGTCAGCAAAGTGCCCGAGTAATACCAAGGCATGTTCGGCACAAGTGATGATTTACCGGTCGGGGTAAGTGGTGCGATGAATCCGTTGAGTTCGCTCATGCCAAAAGCCTAACCAATCGTTTGTGCCCGAACAAAATTAGCCAAAACGCCTTTATAACGATTCGGAAAAGCCTGTTCATTAGTGCCCGAATGAACTTGACCGAGCGTGGTGACTCCGCCACGCTTACCTTAATCGTTTAGCCCCTAACGATTTTTAAACTCAATGAGGAGATCTCTACATGGATGAGCAAGGCTCACAACAAACTCTGCGCAAAGGGCGCTTAGGAGTTATTGGAATCGTTTTCTTCGTAGTTGCAGCTTCGGCTCCGCTGGTTGGTATGACCGGTGCTGTGCCCGTGGCAATGCTCGCCGGTAACGGTGCAGCAGCAGCCGGAACCTACCTACTTGTAGGTCTTACCCTTCTTTTGTTCAGCGTTGGCTTCACCGCAATGACCTCAAAGGTGACTAACGCAGGTGCGTTCTTTGCCTACGTCGGTCGCGGCATGGGTGCCAAGATGGGTGTTGCTTCGGCGTTCGCATCCGTGATTGGCTACGTCACCATTCAGCTGGCTATCTATGGCTTCTTCGGTGGAATCATGGCTGGTCAAATGGCATCGTTCGGCATCACGCTCGACTGGTGGGCTTGGTCGCTCATCGCTTGGGTAGTTGTAACTGCCCTTTCGATGCTTAGCGTGGATGTCGGTGCCAACGTTCTCGGCGTGCTCATGCTCGCCGAAGTTTTGGCTCTGTTTGTAACCGGTGTCGCAATTTTGGTGAACAACCCAGGCGGCATGGACTTCAACGCAGCGTTCAACCCAGCAAACATTTTTGCCGGCGGATTGACCGGTGGCGCTGGAATCGCGATCGCCTTCGCTTTCGCATCGTTCATCGGCTTCGAAGCAACTGCTATCTACGGTGAAGAATCTAAAGACCCTAAGCGTTCGGTGCCTCGCGCAACCTACTGGGCTATCGGAATCATCACCGGTCTGTTCGCGATTGTTTCGTTTGCAATGGTTGCGGGCCTAGGCTCAAGCACCCTGGTTGACAAGGTTGCAGAGCTTTCTGAGGGTGGCGCGAACCCAGCCGCAGTTCTGTTCTACCTAGCCGAGACCAACGTTGGTTCTTGGATGGTCACCCTGATGAGCTGGCTAGTTGTTTCTAGCCTCTTCGCAGGTCTACTTGCCTTCCAGAACGCCAACGCTCGCTACTTCTTCGCTCTAGGTCGTGGCGGAGTGCTTCCAAAGGCATTCGGAACCACCAACAAGGCAGGTGCTCCGGTTTGGGGTGTTGCACTTACCTCTGTTCTAGCGGCAGCAGTAATCGCGTTCTTCGCACTGCAGGGCCTTGACCCGATTCTGAACCTATTCTTCTGGATGAGCGCAATCACAGCTGTTGCCATCATCGCGGTTGAAATCTTGGTCAGCATCTCGGTGTTCATGTTCTTCCGCAAGAACGGCGGCGCTTCTGTTTGGCAGTCAACCATCGCCCCATTGGCGTCGGCCGCACTGCTCATCGGTGCTGAGTACCTATTGATGTCTCGCTTCGGCTTGCTATCAGGTCTTGCACCGAGCCCAGAAGCATCGGGCGAGAGCTGGAACCTAACTCCACTTGGCTGGACGCTGGTACTTAGCCCATTCGTGGCTATGGTTATCGGCTACGTAGTTGCCTCAGTAAACAAGGGCAACTCGGCAGCAATGAAGGACATGGTTTCGTAAGAACCTTCCATAAGGAAAAGTGCCCGGTCGAAATGGCCGGGCACTTTTTTCTTGGGCCCCGGCCACCGCCAGATCTATTGCACAACTCACCCGTTCGTGTCGTTTGGCTACAAACGTTTTTCGTGCCAGACTGAAGGCATGTCAGCAATGAGGCTAGAACATGACCTACTCGGCGATTTCGAAGTGCCGAGCCACGCCTACTGGGGCGTTCACACCGCTCGAGCGGCCGAAAACTTTCCTATCTCCGGGGTGCCCATCGGGCACTACCGAAGCCTGATCCGCGCGCTTGCGTTGGTGAAGCAAGCGGCGGCCGAGGCTAACTGTTCGGTCGGCGAGCTCGAGCCGAGCATCCGTGATGCGGTTGTGGCTGCCTGTGGCGAAGTGGCCGAGGGCAAATTCGATTCTCAGTTCATCGTCGACGCCATTCAGGGCGGGGCGGGCACCAGCACCAACATGAACGCTAACGAGGTGATCGCCAACCGAGCTCTCGAGCTGATGGGTCACGAAAAGGGCGATTACGTGCACTGCCACCCGCTCAACCACGTGAATATGTCTCAGTCGACCAATGACGTTTACCCAACCGCGCTCAAGGTTGCGCTGATTCTTGAATTGCGCGAACTCATCACCGCCATGGCTCATTTGCGCGGTGCGTTCGGCGGCAAGGCCGAGGAGTTTAAGGACATCATCAAGATGGGTCGCACCCAGCTGCAAGATGCCGTGCCGATGACTCTTGGTATGGAGTTCGCCACCTTTGCCAGAATGACCATGGAAGACGAAGACCGGCTTCGTGACGTGATTCCGCTTCTTTGTGAAATCAACATTGGCGGCACCGCGATTGGCACCCAGCTCAATGCGCCAAAAGGTTATTCGGCGCTGGCCTGCCAGAATCTTTCGAAACTGACCGGCATTCCATTCGTGGTCGCCGAAGACATGGTCGAGGCAACCCAAGACGCTGGCGTTTTTGTGATGGTTTCGGGCGTGCTCAAGCGCGTTGCCGTGAAGCTCAGCAAAACTTCGAACGACCTGCGCCTGCTATCGAGTGGCCCTCGCGCAGGTTTCGGTGAGATCAACCTTCCTGCACGCCAGGCCGGATCTTCGATCATGCCGGGCAAGGTCAACCCGGTGATTCCCGAGGTGGTCAACCAGGTTGCCTTCGCGATGATCGGCTATGACATCACCGTGACGATGGCAGCCGAGGCTGGTCAGCTGCAGCTGAACGCCTTTGAACCGATCATGTGTCGCGCACTGATGATGGGTATCACGCAGCTGCGACAGGCCTGCTTTGTTCTTGCCGATCTGTGTGTCAAAGACATCACTGCAAACGTGCCCAAGCTGCGTCGCGACGTTGAACGGTCGATTGGTTTGGTTACTGCTCTTTCACCGATGTTGGGTTACGAAAATGCCACCGCGGTGGCTCAGAAAGCTCAGGCCGAAGACAAGACCGTGCGCCAGGTAGTGCAAGAACTTGCGCTCATGAGCGAGGCCGAGTTTGAAGCCATCTTGGGTGACGTCGACAAGCTCGTTCGACCTAACGGCTAAAGCTCCCCGCGGTACTTAGCTTTCTCTCGCTCAGATGCATCGGTGATACGGCGTTCCTGCTTGCGCAGTAAGAACGCACCGCCGATAGCCATCAGCGTGATGACAACCAAACCACCAATCAAACCCTCTTCAGGGGTGATTGGAACCGAGGTAGGCAATCCGCCGGTGTTTTCAGAAGTGGTCTTTGGCTCACCCAGCAGCGAGTTTTCGCAAATGCCAACGCCGGCTGCTTCATAACCGGTCGTGTTCACTACAGTGAAATCATAAATACCCTCGATCGGGTGGCCGTCGGCTGAAACCACGCGCCAGTTGACCTCATAGGTGCCGGCCTGGTCGAGCGAGACACCTTCAACCACGAGTGAACCCCTGATTGCGTCTACACAACCATCGGAGTGCTCGATTGACTCACCTTCGAATGGCCCAGTTACCGAAATCACAGCACCCGAACCCTCGCCCGTGAGTATTTCTTCGTTGAACTTCAGAGTCACATCGATGCGACCGGCTTCAACGGTTTCACCGGGTAGCGGAGAGGTGCTTTGCAAGTCAGAGTGGGCAAAAGCCACGGATGCTGGCACAAGGTTTAGGCCGAAACCCAAAGCGATTGCCACCGCGGCGACGATAAGACGTTGTGTGAACTTCATAACTCAAGCCTACGCTCAGCAAGCGCGACTAAAATCAGTTGTAGGGGCTTTGCTTGCTTTCATCCGAGTGATTTATAGCCCAGCGGTATGCCTAATCGAGGAGCGAGATTGACCGAGAACAAGCCACGTTTTGCCTACTTAAAGCAAGTGGCAATTGGTTCTGGCAGCGGTTTGCTTGCGCTGATTTTGCTCATTGCTGCATCTTCGTTTGGATCTTCGGTAGCCAACCCGACAAACACTCCTTCAGCTTCGACGTCGCAGAGCGCGACCCCGAGCGCTTCGGCGAGCAATGCGAGAACCTGTTCGGTCGCCGAGCTCGCCAACGTGCCAGAACTGGGCAATCTCTCGGCCGTGGTGCTGAAGGCTGGTACAAAAGAAGTTTTGTTCGACCGCAACGCGACCGTGCCGGCAGCAACCGCCTCGGTCATGAAGGTGCTTACCGCTGCGGCCGCATTGCAGACCCTCGGCCCAAACTTCGTGGTCGAAACAAAGGTTTACGCCGATCCTGAAAACCCCGGCACGGTCATTCTCGTAGGTGCTGGCGACCCAACACTTTCGGCTCTACCGGCCGGCCAGCAGTCGGTCTATGCCAACGCTCCAAAACTCAGCACGCTTGCCTTGAAAGTCAACGAGTGGGCCGTGGCCAACGGTGTCACCGTGACCGACATTGTGCTCGACTCGACGCTCTTCGCTGGGGGCGGCGCAGCATCCAAGTGGGAATCGTCTTGGGCTAGAAGCGAGCAAACCCAGGGCTACATGAGCGAGGTAACCGCGCTTCAGGTAGATGGTGACCGCAAGATGCCTTCACAAGAAACATCACCTCGCTCAACCAAGCCGGTTGCCAACGCGGGAGCGAAGTTCAAGAAAGCACTGGGCACCATCGCTACAGGCGCAAGAGTTGTCGAGGGTGAACTGCCAGCAGGCGCAGAAGAAATCGCGAAGGTTTCGTCGCAAACCATCGACAAGTGGATTCGCCACATGCTGCAAAAGTCAGACAACACCGAGGCCGAGTATCTGGCTCGATTGGTAGCGCTGAACCAGGGTTACGACGCCTCATTTGCCTCAATCGGCATCGCGTTTAAGAAGGCCTTGGCGAGCACCAACCTCGACACCAGCTCATTGGTCATCAAGGACGGCTCCGGGCTGTCATCGCTCAACGCGGTGTCGCCAACATTCGTCGCTCAGCTGATGCAAATGGTGCTCGATGGTTGGGGCGATTTCGAGATTATCAACGAAGGTTTGCCAAGCGCAGGCGAGACCGGCTCACTAGCCAGCCGTTTCAAGGGCGACAACGCGGATGCCACGGGCAAGGTTCGAGCAAAAACCGGT